>JAIXSZ010000063.1 GCA_027484425.1 Sphingobacteriales bacterium | reverse complement strand
CCCTCAGGAAGTAATAGGGAAATCAATGCTTGGTAGTTGTCGCTCAACTTGATCCGGTTTTGACCGCAAAGCAACAATTTTATTTTTCATCCCCCAACTATTCAACTTGATCCATTTAACCTGCATAATTTCGGTGAAAATTGGGTAAATTATCTTTTTACCAGTCGGTTATAATTTATAAACATAAACATTTATTATCTTACATACTACCCAAGCGAATTGTGGATTTGTGGCGACAAATAAGTAGAAAATTATTAAAAGTAATGTACTCTAAGAAGGGAAACTTGACTACATTTGGACTCAAATCTTGCCAAAGAAATAGGTATCGCTAGCCATTGAATGCAACAGTAACATATACCGAAGAAGAGCTAATTCAGTTGCTGAAAGGGCAAAGCAGGCAGGCATTCAACTACTTGTACAGCAATTATGCTCCAGCATTGTATGGGGTCATCTACAAAATTTTAGAAGACGAACAAACCAGCCAAGACGTATTGCAAGATGTATTTGTGAAGATATGGAACAACATCGCTCAATACAATTCAGATAAGGGTCGTCTTTACACATGGTTACTAAACATTGCCCGCAACTCTGCTATCGACAAAACGAGGTCGAAGGGCGAAATAATGAAAAGTAAAATCCAAACGGGTGAGAACGTCGTACATAATTTGGAGCAAACCAGTAAGACAGAAGTATCAACAGATACAATAGGTCTTAGAAAAATGGTCAACCAACTAAAACCAGAATATGCGAGCATTATAGACTTGGCATACTTCAACGGATACACAATAGAGGAAATATCAAAAACGCTCAACATACCATCAGGCACAGTAAAAACCCGTATGCGAAGTGCGATGGGTCAGTTACGTGAAATTTATGCTGTAAAATAATTTATTGAATATAAAAAGGTGAACACAAAAGAATACATAGAATCAGGAAACTTAGAGGCTTATGCGCTCGGTTCTCTACCTCCCGACGAAGCTAGGGCGGTAGCAGAAATGCTGAGTGATAATGCCGAACTAAGCGCTGAATTAGCCCTGATTGAAAAAACTATGTTGGTATTTGCTTCATCACTCGCGCCAGCATTGCCATCTGATTTTTCTGGAAAAATATGGAAAGAAGCAGAACATACACCAAATAATGTTTTTCCAAACGCTGGGAATGCTGATAAAACTATCCCATTACAACCCAATCATTTTAAACAACCATTTGCATGGAAGTACGCTGCTACATGGATAGCACTAACAGGTAGTGTTGCAATAAACGTGATGCTATGGAATAACAACAACAAAACTGAAAGTCATAACATAGCTATGCTACAAAAGCTGGATACATTGCAAGCACAACAACTGCAATTAACCAGCATTGTAGACAGATACCAGAAAGCAAAAAATATGATGTCAGATACTGCCATGAAAACAATAGTGATGCATACTATGCAAAAAGGGCATCCTATGGCAGCAACACTATACTGGAGTCAAGAAAAAGCTGAAGCATATGTATCGGTAGATGGTTTACCACCACCACCACCAGGTATGCAATACCAACTGTGGGCTATTCAGAACGGGAAACCAGTAGACATGGGTGTACTTCCGAACAGTATGGCAAACACCCCCAACATTAAAAAAGTGGACATGAGAGTGACCAATGGGGAGGCATTTGCAATATCCCTAGAGAAGGAAGGAGGAAGCCCTGTGCCAACAATGCAGAATATATATGTAATGGGCAAGGCCTAATCACACATTATCTGATAAACTTACACAGTATCTAATTCACTTGAATTTCACCCTCTAAATAGGTAATAGCATGACCGCTAATTGCTACTCTATTACCATTTTGTTTACACCATAGTTTCCCTTTACGAGCAGATAGTTGTGTGGCAACTAATTCGGTTTTGCCAAGTTCTTTGCTCCAATACGGAGTAAGCGTAGTATGTGCAGACCCCGTAACTGGGTCTTCATTAATACCAGAAACAGGAGAGAAGAAACGGGAAACAAAATCAGTAGCTGAGCCAGCAGCTGTAGCAATTACTCCTCTCACATCAAGTGTCGAAAGAGTTTCGAAATCGGGACGAAGATTAAGTACGTGCTGCTCTGATGGCAATACAGCCATATAATCAGTTTTTCCTTTGTAGGTTTCCATAGGTTCTATACCCAAGGCTTTTGAGAGTTTAGCCGGAGTTGGTATCTTAACAAAAGAATCTACCGGAAAATCTAGTGTAAGCATCTTGCCATTACGGGTAACCTTTAGTACTCCACTATGCATAGAACGAAACTCTACCTCGTGATCTGTGCGATTCAAATGATTGAAGATAACATGAGCCGCAGCCAGTGTAGCATGACCACAAAGATCTACTTCTATAACTGGGGTAAACCATCTAATATCAAAGACGTCTTCAACAGCCACTATAAACGCTGTTTCTGCTTGATTATTCTCGGCTGCTATTGCTTGCATTTTACGCTCTGGAAGCCATTCATCTAATAGGCAAATTGCAGCAGGATTGCCACCAAAAAGCTCTTGCGTAAAGGCATCTACCTGATACATTTTAATCTTCATTCCGAATCTATTTTTCCGAGGTTGTGCAACAAATATAACGGAGAAAATGCAAACAAAATGACACAATAATATCTAACTGCGCATAGTGTTAATTTTAATGAACTGTACAGAGGTAATTGCTTATTTTTGACAATCTTATACAAATATTGAAACGACTGTAGTTACATTAGATTGACTGAAATAAGCAATACAAGAATATACACTGAGCCCCTTACTGAGGAGGAACTGTCATTGCTGATAAGCAAAGAAAATAAAGAGCGTAAACAATACTTTGCTGTTTATAGGATACTCATGATAATCAGTTTTGTATTGCCGTACATCACATCATGGTATAGAGCTTACGAAGGTGCACCTAATGCTTTTTCTTACATAAAGTACTTCTTCACGACAGCTGTGCTACTAGGTATTTTCACATTTGCTACGTACAGTAGCTACAAAATGTATCATAGAAAAATACAACAAGACATAACTGAAAAAACGAAAACAGTAGAGACAAGCTGCATCACCAAAAAAGTAATTAATGCTTCCAACAATGCATATTACTTTTACACCACATCCCGAGTGAAGATAAGCATGGAAGTAACCGAAGAATACTACTATAGCCTGAATGAGGGCGATGAGGTAAGTATAGAGTACACCACACATGCACAGCACTACCTTGGCTACTTTTGATAGATAACACCACAACAAAGCATGAGAATAGATACGGTAATTTTTGACATGGATGGATTGCTACTGGATACAGAACCACTATGGGGCGAATGTATGCTGAGAGTGGCCACCCGAAATAATATTAATATTACGCCTGCCCAATTTAAAGAAACCACTGGTTTGCGCATATATGAAGTAACAGACCACTGGGCAATACATTACCCTTGGAACGGAAAATCTGCCAAAGAAGTGGCAGATGAAATACTAGATGAAATAATAGCTGCATCTAAATTATATGCTACTGTGCTACCAGGAGTCGAAAACACCTTACAGCTGCTGCGTACTAACAACTATAAAATAGGTTTAGCATCCTCTTCGCCTAAAAGAATGATAGATGAACTAATAAAGCATTTCGATATTTTGCACTATTTCGATGTGGTAACCTCTGCTGACATAGTAGATTTGGGCAAACCTCACCCTGCTGTTTTCCTTCATTGTGCCCATACTCTTAACTCACACCCAGGCAAATGCCTCGTATTAGAAGACTCAGTTAATGGCATGATAGCAGGTAAAGCAGCTCGTATGAAAGTAATAGTAGTGCCTGACGAGCACCATTTTCATGACATGAGGTTTTCATTGGCAGATGGCAAACTGAGTAGCATGAAAGATTTTGAGCTAGGGCTACTGTCTTAAACTGCCACACATTATAGCCTTGGATGTTAGTTTGAATTTTTAATCTTTTGAAGTAGCAATTCTGTTTCTGTAACGTCTGCCTTACTTCGATTACCTATCTCTATTGCCTTTTGGGCAGCCGCTATTGCTTTTTTCTTATTACCCGTTTTGAATAAAAGCGAGGCATAAGTATCCATATAAGGATAAGTAGGTTCTTTGTCTGTTATTTGCTTCATCCAATCTACACTCTTTTTCAGTACTGACTGGTTATCACAATGCTGATACAATTCCCAGCTCATGGTGTTTATGTAGTCAGTATTGGCAAAACCTATTTTACTTATATACTCGGTTGCTGTTGTCGCATATTGCTCCCATTTAGCCAACTCTTTGTAAAATGACAGCTTACAGTAGATCTTAGACATAGCAGCGTCTTCTCCCATGTAGGCACCCACCATTTGCAAGACTACCTCAAATGCACTATCATTTTTTGTCTTGATGGCTTCAGACAATTGTTCGCCCAACATATTATTGAGCTTATCATTGACGCTGATTTTACCAAATATTTTGCGATACCTCTCCACGTTAGCCAGAAAATAATGCGTGTATTTGTCACCTACATCAAACTTCGAGATTACCGCCCAACTCACCTCAGAATGGAGGTCGCGCTGCATGCGCATAAAAGATTGCACCTCATCTAAACTAGGAAAGGATCGTTTACCATTTTCAGCAAACGCATTCTTATAAAAATCAGGAAAATCAATATCCAGCGTTTCTGTAAAACCGGGAGCATATATCTGTTCTGACGGTTGCAGTACCTTTTTTAGCTCTGCCAAGAATGCATCCTTCTTTTGATAACCAGTAGAATGATACACATAACGCCCCTCTGTGTTGAAGTATAAAAAAGAAGGGAAGCCGGAAATATGGTATTTCATGGCCATTTTCACACCTTCACCATGCTCCATATCCATTTTTACGGCAATGTAGTTTTGATCTACCATTGTTATTACTTCATCATTGGTCATGGTTTCTTTGTCCATCACCTTGCACCATCCGCACCAGTCTGTGTAGCAGTCTACAATTATGTATTTGTTTTCAGCCTTGGCTTTTGCCAATACTTCTTTCCACGGTTTGTTGAAATATGACACTTCTCCAGCATACACATTTACTGCTAAAGCTAAGCACAGCATTACCCATAAAAGTCTTTTTACTATCATATCGGTGCCAATTAGTTGATTATTTACTATTTACACTATAAAGATATAAACCTACCTATTACTAAAAACAGCAGATAGCAACATTAACAAACCCTAATGTCAGCAAATTTTGAAGTGGGCAATAATCCACTGTAAAATATTAACCAAAAGTAAAACACAGACTATCCTTCAAATTGTTTGTTGAAAATTGTACAAAAGAGTTTATTTTTCAGCAAAATATTATCTATGATACGCTTTCAGCAATCATTGCTTTCCCTTGTGTTGTCTTCCATTTTAGCCGTTGGGTGCGGTTCTGAAAAGCCACCAAGATTAGCTACATCAGACACACTGGACCATTACTACCGAGGCAATGAATATGTATTGAATGATAAACCTGATAGCGCAATTTCCGAGTATATGCTTTGTATTAAAGCCGACTCTAGCAATTGGCGAGCCTACTACCAGCTAGGAGGCATATACCAACTGCAAGGGGATTTTGGAAATTCGCTTCGTTGTTTTAGTAGGTGTGTGGAACTAAAACCGGAATTTACATTGGGCTTCTTCAACAAATCGAACTTAGAAGAAATGATAGGCGACGAAAAAAGCAGCATGGCTGACCTGAAAAGAGCAATTACCCTCAAAAAAGATTTCTTTATGGCTATCCTTTCAAAAGCTCGTAAAGAATCAAGTTCTGGCAATTTTAAAGCTGCTATTATAGATTTTGACGAAGCCATTAGTTTGCGACCAGACTTTTATCTTGCTTATAGCATGAGAGGATCATGCAAATTTAAAATGGGCGATTATGCAGGTGCGGTAGGTGATTTTGAGAAAGAAATCGAATTAATGCCAAATCATATTATGGGTTACGTGAACCGTGCAGTAGCCTATGGAGAATTAAAAAACTATAGGGCCGCTGTTGATGACCTTTCGGTAGCTATTCAGCTAGACCCAATGTGGTCGCAGTCTTTTATATATAGAGGCATCTACTACAATAAGCTAAACAAAAAAGATAGTGGTTGCGGCGACTTCCGAGTAGCGATAAAACTAAAAAACCCTCAAGCTGAAAGCTTCTCCAATGAGTACTGTAAGTAATATGTGAAAGAAATTTAACAAATAGACAATTTCTTGTTGTATAGTTGAAAATGTTTGGTATATTTATTAAAATAAAGATACCAGATTATGAAAAAACTATTAACACTTACTACTTCGTTGTTGTTATTAAACGCGCTAAATGGTAGTGCGCAGGTTTTCTGGACAGAGAGTTTTGAAACTGGTGCCACCACCGGCCTACAAGTTTCAAGCTATTCTGGTCCTAATGGCGCGTGGTCACTTAGTGTAACTGGAACCGAAGGCACAGAACCTAATCGATGGTATGTAAGTTGCCAAGAAGCGGGGCAACTAGCTGGTGTATGCGGCAGTACCTGTGCTTCTTCGTTTGGGCTGGGTGCCACACTGCATGTAGGCTCTGATCCTGGTTTGATAGGTGATAATGGTGCATCTTATGATGCTGGTGGGCTATGTGGTTTAATTGCATGTCCTCAAACCGACCGCAGAGCTCAATCGCCTACTATCAACTGCACCGGCAAATACAATATCAGACTTAAATTCTATTATATTCTAAATGGTCAAGGCACTACAGACGATGGTAGTGTGTATTATTCACCAGATAATGGCACTACATGGAGCCTATTGATGACCCCGGCAAAAACAACAACCTGCACCAGCGGACAAGGCAGATGGGACTCAACAGGCGTTAACTTACCATCATCGGCCAACAATAACGCAAATGTAAAAATAGGGTTCAGGTGGGTAAACAATGACGATGGAGTAGGTACAGATCCTTCTTTCGCGGTAGACAGTGTATCGCTGCGTACACCTGCCACTACTGTTATTGATGCATCTATGACAGCCAGTGCTACCACTGCCTGCGAGGATAGCTGCATCACATTTACTAATACAAGCACAGGTACAGTAGACAGCTTCAAATTTAGCTGTCCTGGTGCTATTATAGCTTCAGCTACTAGCAGCCCAGCTAGTGTATGCTTTCCAAATGCTGGCAACCAAACCGTAAAAATATACCTGTTCAGTGGAGGAGTGAAAGTAGATTCTGCTAGTTCTGCTGTAAACATAACCCCGTCTCCAAGGCCTACTATCACGCTCACAGGTACTACACTGTCTGTACCGTCACTTTACACCGGATACCAGTGGTATAATGGTCTTACACCCATAGCTGGTGCTACCAATTCATCCTACACTTATACAACTATGGGTGCTTTTGGTATCATCGTTGACTCTGCAGGATGCCGGGGCGTAAGTATTTATAACCCACTAAACGTGACCAACATAAACGGCACAGCCAGTGAATACAAAATAATACAAACCAACAACAGCTCGCTGATACTGGTAGCTAATGCACCAGTAACCAGCAATATGAATGTGACAATACTAGATGCTACTGGCAAACTAATGGCCACAGACACCTGGAGTAAAGGACAGTCTACCATCCAAATAATTGGCATTACTACCCCAGCAGGTATGTACATAGTAAGGATAAGCAACGACCATACCGTAGCAGTAATACGGTGGATGAAACAATAACACAATTGCAGATTTTCATAAAAAAGCCCTGACCTTATGCCACGGCTTTTTTGTCTAATGCCTATGGCGTACATGACGGTAGATTTTGGCCTAAATTATAAAATCCAAAAATTATAAGAGCCGTACATATCCACATACAATACTCAAAATCAGCCATCTATTCACTACTTAATACATTAAGACATATTTTTGCAGTACAACCAAAATAAATTCACATGAGTTTCATTACAGACATAGTTGCCCGTCAGGTATTAGACAGCAGAGGAAATCCTACAGTGGAAGCAGACGTACACACCAGCGATGGTATAATGGGTAGAGCCGCAGTACCAAGTGGTGCCAGTACAGGAAAACACGAAGCAGTAGAACTGCGCGATGGTGACAAGAAAAAGTATTTGGGCAAGGGTGTACTGAAAGCTGTAAGCAACATCAACGATATAATAGCTGAAGAACTATACGGTACAGACATCACCGACCAGCGTGCGATAGATAAATCACTATTAGAAATAGATGGCACTCCTAATAAATCTAAACTGGGTGCAAATGCTATGTTGGCAGTGAGCCTAGCAGCAGCAAAGGCAGCGGCACAGGCTTCTGGTCTGTCATTATATAGATACGTAGGTGGTGCTAATGCACGTACGCTGCCTGTGCCTATGATGAACATCCTGAATGGTGGTGCACATGCCGACAACAAAATCGACTTTCAGGAGTTTATGGTAATGCCCATTGGTGCATCTTCATTTAGTGAAGGACTTCGTTGGGGTGTAGAGATTTTTCATGCCCTGAAAACAGTACTGAAAGAAAAAGGCTACAGCACAAATGTAGGAGACGAAGGTGGTTTTGCACCCAATATACAAAGCAACGAAGAAGCAATAGAAACTGTGCTGAAAGCCATAGAAAAAGCAGGGTACAAACCTGGCTCTCAAGTGGGTATAGCTATGGATGCTGCTAATAGCGAACTGTGGGTAGAGAAGGAAAAAAAATATCATTTCCACAAAAGTGATGGCAAAAAAATGACCAGCGATGAGCTGGTAGAGTATTGGGTAAAATGGTGCAAAAAATACCCAATAGTGAGTATTGAAGATGGAATGGCCGAAGATGACTGGAAGGGTTGGAAAAAACTAACCGAAGCTCTTGGTGATAAAGTACAGCTGGTAGGCGATGACCTTTTCGTAACCAATGTAACGCGTCTGGAAAAAGGAATCACAGAATCTATTGCTAATGGACTATTGGTAAAAGTAAACCAGATAGGCACCCTAAGCGAAACCATAGATGCTGTAACAATGGCTCAGCACAACCGTTACAACACCATAATGAGTCACCGTAGCGGCGAAACAGAAGACGTTACCATTGCTGATCTAGCTGTAGCTCTCAACTGCGGACAAATAAAAACCGGATCTGCTAGCCGTAGCGATCGTATGGCAAAATACAACCAATTGCTGCGCATAGAAGAAGAACTAAAAGGTAACGCTTATTATCCAGGCAAATCGCTTAAATTTGGTAAATAAATATCGTATCAGTATGTACACTAAAAAAGTCACCAAAGTACTCATGAACAAATACTTCATAGTAGGTATCTGTTTTGTAGCTTGGGTTATGTACTTCGACCAAAATGACTGGATGAGTCTGAAACAACGTCAGGAAGAACTAAACGGCGTGAAGGATAACATTAGCTACCTGAAGCAAGAAATAGGCAAAATGAATGCTGAGAAAAATGCGCTCATTGCTGATAACAATGGCAATCTCAACAATCCACAAATGGTGGAACAATATGCTCGAGAACACTTCAGGATGAAACATGAAGGGGAAGATGTGTATGTAATAGAAAAATAAATAAGCAGCGATACTTGACAACAGCCACCCCTCGAGGTGGCTGTTGTTGTTTATGGAACCACTACATACTGTTACTTCATAACATTTTGCTATGCGGTGATAGCAACAAAATTGAGCTATTACGTACACTGGCATTTTCAATAACCATAAATTGTTGCCACCTTTGTTACTCAACAGAAGACAACGAAAAGAGGAAAATGATTACTATAATAGCAGGAACTAATAGACAAGATAGTATGACTCTACGCACCGCTAGGGCCTACTACAAAATAATATCACAACAAACTACAGACGTTCAAATTCTGTCATTAGAGAACAAACAAGTATGGGAGAGAGGTAATGAAATGAAAGAGCTGGAAAGCAAATACTTGATACCTGCTACCAAGTTTTTATTCATTATGCCTGAGTACAACGCCAGCTTTCCAGGAGTACTCAAAATGATGATAGACAACAGCGACATAAAAAAATGCTGGTGGTATAAAAAAGCAGCGCTCGTAGGCATATCAGATGGCAGAGCCGGCAACCTGCGTGGCACAGAACATATGACTGCTATTATGAACTACATGAAAGTAAATGTACTTTACAACAAAATATTGCTGTCTAAAATCAAGGAAGAAATCAATCTTGAATGCGAAATTATAAAGCCTGATACACAGCAACTTATAAATATTCAAGTAGAAGAATTGTTGAAATTCTGATGAAATAACATCATAACTACCCTGTTACAGCAACGTTTTACTTAAAAATATCCCAATATTGACCATTTTCTTAAATGAGGAAGTATAATTAACCAACGGCATTCTACATTTGATGTCTATATGAAATTCCGTTTTCTCATTATCCTCACAGTAATAGGTCTTGCAGAGTATTACAGCTTTACCCTGATAAGGTCCATGATTCGTAACATGGCACCTAATTGGCGCACTACCATCATTACGCTTTATGTGTCCTTAACAGCATTGAGTTGGTTTGGACTTATTTTCTTCAGAATGATGAACTGGGCTAACTTCCCACATCTTCTTCGCAATATTTATGTGGCATTTGTACTCGGTTTTGCAGTAGGCAAAATACTCATACTGCTAGTAATGCTAATTGATGATTTACGTAGATTACTGACCTGGACTGTCACTTCATTCGCTTACCGCAACTCTCCTACGTCAAATACTGGCGTAACTGTAGACAGATCTACTTTCATGAAACAAGCAGCATTAGTGCTTGGTGGTTTGTCAGTAGTAGGTTTTACTGCTGGCATCACTAACCGCTACAAGTATCGTGTTCGGCGGAGCAAACTCAGCTTCAAAACTTTACCTGATGCTTTTAAAGGGTTGAGAATAGTTCAAATATCTGACATACATACGGGTAGTTTCGACAACCATGCGGCCGTGGCTGAAGGAATTGCCAGGGTGATGCACCAAAAAGCAGATATCATACTGTTTACCGGCGATCTGGTAAATAACATTGCTGATGAAGTAGATGAAAAGTATTTAGAAATATTCTCTAGACTAAAAGCTCCTATGGGTGTATATTCTACACTCGGCAACCATGACTATGGCGATTATGTACAATGGCCAAGCCATCAAGCTAAAAAAGACAACCTAGAAAAGTTAAAAGCCATACACGCCAAGGCAGGATGGAGACTACTTATGAATGAACACGTAGTGCTAGAACGCGGCAGCGACAAAATAGCACTGGTGGGTATAGAAAACTGGAGCGCAAAAGCGAACTTTCCTAAGTATGGCGATATGAGTAAAGCATACGAAGGACTAGGAGAGAAGAATATACCATTCAAAATACTACTCTCCCACGATCCGTCGCACTGGCGCGAAGAAGTGGTAAGTAAATATAAAGACATACAGCTTACCCTGAGCGGACACACCCATGGCATGCAGTTTGGGGTAGATAGCAAATGGTTTAAGTGGAGCCCTGTACAATACATGTACAATGAGTGGGCAGGTATATACTCCGAAAACGATCAGTCACTGTACGTAAACAGAGGCTTTGGCTTTCTGGGCTATCCCGGTAGGTTAGGTGTACTACCCGAAATTACTGTACTTGACTTTGTATAAACAGCCTTATTAATTATTGATAGCAGCTATTATTTCAGGGTCCATAGGAGTAGTCTTAGGCGAAAATATCGCTACCAACTTACCGGTCTCATCAATCAGATATTTCTGAAAATTCCATTTTACAGAGTTGTCTCGAAGTCCATTGTATTCCTTATGGGTGAGCCATACATAAATGGGGGCTTTGTCTCTTCCCTTCACCGATACTTTTGATGCCATCGGAAAAGTAACATCATACTTTGTACGGCACATATTAGCTATCTTCTCATTAGATCCAGGCTCCTGAAACATAAAACTGTTAGCAGGAAAGCCCACTATCACCAGTTTATCTTTGTGAGCACGATACAACTGTTCCAGTTCATCAAACTGCGGAGTCAATCCGCACAACGATGCAGTGTTCACAATTAATATTTTTTTGCCTTTATATTGGGCAAAGTCTATTTCGCCTCCATCTATTGCCTTTACCTTGTAGTCATAGATACTTGCAGGCACTTTCTCATCACTTCCAAACAATCCTCCCAAAAACGACATCATAGCTATTATTATTAAACCAAAAACTAATGTTACTTTCCTAACGCTCTTTTTCATCCCAATTATTGTTTGTATGAATTATATATTACTTTCTAGGTATCCATACTCCCCACCGTTCATAAACTCATTATTTTCAGCTATTGTTTTGTCAACATATTGCAGCACTATATTATGCAAGGTTGGTCCCTGACTAAAAAATACTTTCACAGCTATTGGCAGCACAGCAATAGTTATACCCCATTGCGCCAACTTATCGTTGTGTAAACGCAACCGAGCGGCATCCTTTTCAGTGGTGAGAATTATTTTTTCTGTAACATCCCACTTTTCGAAGGTAGACTTAATTTCCTCCAAGTCTGCCGAAACAAAATAATGATGATCCTTGTAAGTAAGAGTGTGTACATCGGCTGCATGCTGCTTCACAAAACCTACTAGTGGTTCAGGGCGGGCTATACCACACACCAGCAATACATTTTTATGCGAAATATCTGCTGTTTCACCAGTTATAAAGTTGAAAGGAACATCATACTGCAATCCAGTAAAAAATACATGCTGCCCTTTCATAGGTGCTAGTGACACTACCATTTCTTCTGCTTGTGCCTCGGTGAGGTTGTCCGGACATTTTGAAACGATAATTAAATCAGCTCGTTTACTAGCGTTTCGGCTTTCGCGCAAACTACCAAATGGGAGTATGTAGTCTTTGTAATAAGGTTTGGAGTAATCAGTGATGAGTACATTTAGCCCCGCCTTTACAGACCGGTGTTGATAGGCATCGTCCAGCAATATCACATCTACGTCGGGGCGGCGTTGCAATAGTGCAGGTATGCCCGTTATACGCTCTTCAGCTACACTGACGACGAGCTCAGGAAATTTTAGGAAATATTGCATCGGCTCATCGCCTATGCGCAGCGCATTTGTTTGCTCGTCTGCTAGCAAAAATCCCTGGGTGCGTCGTTTGTATCCCCTACTCATGGTTGCCACCTGATATTGATATTGCAGCAAACGAATAAGGTACTCTACGTGTGGTGTTTTACCTGTGCCACCAGTAGATAAATTGCCAATGGAAATAACTGGCACACTAAACCGTATAGACGAAAAAAAACCTACGTCGTACATCCTATTTCGCCACCACACCAATGCTCCATATATCAGCGCAAAGGGATACAACAACAATCGGACAACAGAAAATACATAATATAAGAAGTTGCCTTGCTCCATACCGGTGCAAATAACGACAAAAATCATGAAGCAGCTATATAGCTACATTCGCAAAAGTGATAAAAACAAGATTTAACCCTTCATTGGCTTATGAGTAGCTACACCTACCACCAACATTGCCCAACCCAGTATAAAGAAAACACCTCCTATAGGTGTGAGGATGCCTAGCGAGCCAATAGAACCTCCATTTATACTGAGCAAAGCAATAGCATAAAGCGACCCACTGAATAATAATATGCCAGTAATAAAAAAACTAACAGCCAGTTTTAATTGTTTAGAAGGAAATGCCTGAAAAAGGATGCCAGTAAGTATCAATGCAAAACTGTGATAAAAATGATACCGCACTCCTGTTTCGAAAACCAATAGTTTATCAGCAGTCATTACTGCTTTGAGTGCATGAGCCCCAAAAGCGCCTAATATAACAGCAATAGCAGCAAAACTTGCTCCGAATATAATAGCCTGCTTATTCATCATTCAGAATTTTGTCAAAGTTAGCAAGCGAAATGTCTTTAGCGAGTAAAATATGGTGTGCCTGCTTGTAAAACGACTCTCTGGTATTGAGCAAATCTCCCAATTGTTGTTGTAGTGCATTCTCTTTGTAAATCAACGGTCTGTAATCAGCGCTGCGCTCCAGGTTTCTGCTCAGGTATTGCGCATCGGCTGCCAGATAAAATACTACCCCTGCTGCTTTCATTATCTGCATATTGTCGTAAAAACATGGAGTACCACCACCACACGATATGATACCACCATTGGGCAAAGAGTCTATCGTGTATAATAGTGTTGCATGTTCTATTTTCCTAAACCCATCCTCCCCCACTTCTTTAAAAATTTCCCCTATAGTTTTGCGCTGCTCTGTTTTTATCACCGCATCAAGGTCGGCAAATGGCACCTTTAAGTGGTGTGCCAGATTGCCACCCCAGTAACTTTTGCCTACCCCTGGCATACCTATAAGGAATATTAGTTTATTGCCTTTCTTAAAAACTATCTGTTTCATGGATATAAATTTACTCACTCACTTTTCTTTTCATCTGCTAAACTGTGCACTAGAACATACTCACACAAGGTAATGCCCATATACCACACACCCAAAAACGGACCAATATATAACAACAAATAAAACACCAAAAAATAAAAATCAATATATGCAGACACCAAACCCATACCTAATAAAAGTAAGATCATGGCCTCATACCATCCTCTACCACTTATGCGGCTTTTATTGCCATACTTCAACCTATGAATCAACGTACTAAAAAGCTGAACGGCCCCTAAAGAAAGGTAAATGATCATTATATGACGAGTTGCCAGATGATTTGTTGTATACCTGTTTATGAGAATATAACACAGCGAAATAGTTATTGCACCAAGTTGTGCAGAGATATCTATCAATTTCACGCTCTTAAATGATAACATTTCCGATGATTTTTGTTATTTTGGATGACAGATGTTCAGGCACAAATTACATTTATAAATATAAAATATATAAATAACAGAAAAACAGCTACTTAACAAGTCAACTTAATTACCTTGGAAGCAATGTTAAGTAATCATTAAGTATCAAAGGGCGATTTTTAATGTCGCTTTTTAGCAGATAGCTTTGCAGTCATTAAATAAAACGCATTTCATGTCATTCGATTCTATTTTAAAGTTTTTCTTGCCTAAAGATCGAGTTTTTTACACGTTGTTTGAAGAGGTCGCAACTACCCTTGTACAAATGGGTGAAATCTTCAAAAATGCAATGAATGAAAAAGATTTGAATAAAAGAGATGAAATGCTGAGGAAGCTCGAAGAAATGGAGCATAAAAATGACGAAACTACTCATCAAATATTTATTGAGTTAGGTAGTAACTTCATTACCCCCCTCGATCGTGAAGACATACACTACTTGGCAACTTCGCTTGATGACATCGCTGATTACATTTGGGGTGCTGCTAAACGTATTGTGAACTATCAGATAGACGATAAAAACAACACCATACAAGCATTTGCTGAAATTATTTGCAAATCAATCAAGGCCATCAATACAAGTATTTACGGCCTCAGAGGCATGAAGAATCTTCGTGATATCACTTCTTCTTGTGTTATAGTGAATAGCTTGGAGAATGATGCTGACAACTTACTTGATAGTGCAATGCTAACTTTATTTTCATCAAACATAAGCGCAGTAGAACTGATTAAGCAAAAAGATATATTTCAGATGCTGGAAGTAGTTACTGATAAGTGCGAAGATGCAGCAAATGTTGTTGAGTCTATCATCATTAAGTACGCTTAACCAATTGCCTTTTATGTCTTTAATGCTAGTAGTAGTTTTATTTCTTGCTTTACTTTTCGACTATATCAATGGTTTTCATGATGCAGCGAATTCTATAGCTACTGTTGTATCTACCAAGGTTTTGAGCCCGTTTCAAGCAGTAGTATGGGCTGCCTTTTTCAATTTTGTAGCTTTTTTTATATTCAAAGATCATGGTGTAGCAGATACTGTAGCTAAAACCGTACATACAGACTCAGTTACATTGGTTGTTATATTGTCTGGTCTTATTGCTGCTATCGCATGGAATTTACTTACTTGGTGGCTTGGCATTCCATCTAGCTCGTCTCATACGCTTATAGGCGGTTTTGCTGGTGCTGCTATTGCACATAACGGCTTTGGGGCTATCAACTCCGAACCGATTCTAAAAACTGTTAGCTTTATAGTTCTTGCACCACTTATTGGTATGATAATGGCATTTATTATCTCCTTGTGGTTTATTTATTCCTTTCGCAAAGGTTGGTTGCCTAAGTTGGTTTCGCTATCAGTAATGCTAATTGTAGGTTTTTTTCTAATGCAATATATAGAACTAGATCCGTCCAAACTCAAAAACTACCACGAATCCTACTTAGCTAATGTTTTGCTAGAAAGTAAAAACCTGAAATGGCTGCTAATGGGTGTAATATTATTAGCCATGAGTACATTCACTATGGTACTTGGCTCGCTTAATACTGCTAGTGCTACCCTATACCTTAAGAGATTTCAGTTAGTTTCTTCAGCTATATTTAGTGTAGGTCATGGAGGAAACGATGCCCAAAAAGTAATGGGTATAATAATGGCTGCTCTCATTTGTGACCATAGAATATCTGCTGGTGACCCTATGCCTTATTGGGTGCCGTTGGCATGCTACACAGCTATATCCATGGGTACAATGAGTGGAGGATGGAAAATCATAAAAACTATGGGTACCCGTATTACGAAAGTTACCCCTTTTGAGGGCGTAGCTGCCGAAACTGCTGGTGCCGTAACCCTATTTCTTACAGAAAACCTTAAAATACCCGTTAGTACTACACACACGATCACAGGCTCCATAATAGGTGTAGGTGCTACCAAACGCCTTTCTGCAGTGCGATGGGGTGTTACTATCAATCTGTTGTGGGCATGGATACTTACTATACCTGTTAGTGCTGCGTTGGCAGCTTTATGTTACTGGATAGTAAGCTTGTTGGTATAAGACATGTCCCTGCAGTCAACTACTCAATTTGCAGAGAATACTTTGTTTATTGCTTCTGTCCTAGAACTTACCTGCAATTTCTCATATATATTATGAATGTGCTTACGCACAGTTTCTATACTTACAAACAGCTTTGCGGCAATTTCTTTATACCTATACCCTTTCGATAACAATTTAAGTATTTCCTGCTCCCTTACCGACAGTTTATTCAGTTCCGTGTTTTCAGATACCTGCTGAGCAACAAAAAAATGATTAATAACTTTTCGGGCTATTTGGCTATTCATAGGAGCGCCGCCATTCTTTGCATCCACAATAGCTTCTAATATTTTATTCGGAGGAGTAGATTTGGTTATATAACCCACAGCACCAGCCTTTAGTGCGTTAAAAATATTTTCTGTATCCTCAAAGGAAGTACACATAACAAATGGCAGATCTGGACACACTTTTTTTAAGGTCTTTACACATTCTATGCCGCTCAACTCACCAGCCATATGTATATCCATGAGCACTACATCCACTTCTAACAAGGGAATTTGATGAATAGCTTCGGCACTATGCCCATAAGCTGCTATACAATCAAAGTGGATGCTGTCACTGACTAGTGAAACCAACATATTACGAGTTTGCAATTGATCTTCAACAATTGCTACCCTGATTACACTCATTTACTTTTAAAGTTTAATGGTAAAATTACACACGCACTCCACTACTTGCAATAATACTTAAGTAGTATTTTAGAAAAAAGTAAGCTCCAAAATTAAAGGGAACAATACTAATTGCAGTTTTCAATGTTTTCGTTACTTAAATCACCGAAAGGAATGATGAAGGTAATGGTAGTACCAGAGCCTATTGATGATTGAACAATAAATCTTCCTTTTATTTGTTCTATTCTGTTTTTCATATTCCTTAGTCCATTACCTTGAGCCTCATTTGCGGCAAAACCTATTCCATCATCTTTTACATTTACTTCTAAAAAATCATTTTGCAAACTAAGAGAAATGTTGATATATGTAGCTTTAGAATATTTCATACAATTGTTTAATGCTTCTTTAACAGTAAAGAAAACATTTCTTTGCACCACTCCGTGGATAGAAAAAGACGGAACAGAATCTGGAAAGCTAAGAGTATAAGGAACATCAGATACATCCAGATAGTCGGCACAATATTCCCTTATCCTCGAAACCAGATTATCTAGCTTGGTGTTTTCAGGATTGAGCACCCATACCAAATCGTGCATATTATCTACCAATTGTTTTGATATTATAGATATATTATCAATATCTCTTGATTGTAGTTCATTTTCTTTTAGTTTTCTGTTGGCAAGTGCAGACAACAATGCAATTTTAGACAACCCAGATCCAATATCATCATGTACATCTTTTGATATCCGCATACGCTCCGTGTTTAACGCATGTTGTCGCTCCAGCTCAAGGGTTTTAGCCTTTACTTTTAAGTATGTATAATATCTAACTACAACTAGTACTGTAGTCAACAGTATCGACAACATTGCTAGTCTAAACCACCAAGTTAGCCAAAAAGGAGGTTGAATTTCAACAACTATTTTCAACGGCTCTTTATTCCACAACCCTTCATTATTACTTACTTTCAACAAAAAAATATAAGTTCCCGGTTCCAGATTGGAGTATCGTACCCTATCATTAGTAGTAATCACCCAGTCCTTATCCATACCCCTCATCTTGTAAGCAAACTTATTTTTGAGTGGTGTAGTGTACTCCAAAGCCCTTAAAGTGAAACCCAAAGTATTTCTGTTGTAGGGCAACACTAGCTTATCTACATACATTGCTGAGTCGCACGTCATTAAAGTATCGTTGATATATATACCAGTTACTGATGGTATTGCTTTGTACGGATTGTTAACAAGGTCTGTGGGTCGAAACCAGTTTGTGCCAGATATACCCCCAAATATCATAGTACCATCTTGGTGTTGGTAATACGCACCTGTATTAAATTCGTTTGATTGCAACCCATCCTCTGATGTGTAATTTGTAAATGTGACTTTAATATTCTCTAAAGCTCCATATTTCACAGCCGCTTTGGCGATACCCTTATTGGTACTCAGCCAAAGAATGCTATCATTTTGAGGAAGTATAGAATAAATATAACTATTGGCAATACCCGACTCTTCATCATATACTTTGTATTTACCAGTTCCTTCTTCATATGCTACTAATCCCTGTTCGGTTGCCAGCCATAGAATCGATGAATTACTGCTTTTATAAAAATGTCGCACTGGCAAATTACTCAATCCATGATCCGAAACCTGGTGGTTAGTGTCAATTCCCAATTTCATTTTAGCGAAACCATTTCGTTTGCCTATGTAAATACTTCCGTCCGTTGTTCTATAGAAATTGTAAATCCATCCATTAGCCAAACTATCATGAAACAGGGGCATACTTACATAGCATAACGGTTTACCATATCTACAATCTACATTATAAATCCCCATGTTCGTACCCAACAAATACTGTTTTTTTCTCCACTCACTTATGACGTTGATCGTCGGCTTTTTATCAGTAGCATATTTATATGAACTGATTTCTAAATCAGAAATAATTGCATTGCTTTCTTCATTCAACCAAAAAATATGGTTATTAGCTGCTACAATAATGTTACCTGTTGAATCTTTTATAATATTCGAGAACTGAACAGCATCTTTTTTTATGGGAAGATACACTGACCTTTCTTTCATAGTACTTGGGCTGTACACCATGAGACCTTTGCCGTAAACGCCCATCCAAATATCCCCTTTTATCGTCTGGTAAATTGACTTCACCATATATCCTGCATTTTTTGGCGTAGCTGGAGCAAAACAATTAAACTTTGGAGGCTTTAAATCCAGTTTAAAAGCACCCGCTCCCTCCGTACCCACCCACAAATTTCTAGACCGATCTATGTACAAATTATTGATAGCATTATCTTGAAAAAACAATAACTGGTAGTCCTTAGTCGTAAGATTCAATTTCAGAATTCTACCACCATTTATTTCAGAGCAATATACATTTCCACTCAATGTATCCTCCACAATCGAGTTCCATATTATGCCTTTCTTTGCAGCTAATGGCACCGGTAGGTATTCACATTGCAACGTTGCAGTATTATATATGATTAGAGTGTCAGTCAATGATAATAGCAATTTACCATTGCTAAGTCTATGAAGTTTGTTGATACCATTCTGCACCAATACCCGTTTTTCGTGTTGGTAACTCTTGTTGAAAAAGTAAACCCCTTTTGAGGTAGCAAACCATATACTATCATTAGCAAAAACAGCATTTTTTATAATATCTATAACCGTTCCTTCTGTATGATTTTCGCTACTGAATGGATATAGTTTTCTTGATGTATCTGTTATACCTATGGCATGTACACCACTACCATTAACCAGAACCCACAAATTGTAATTGTCTGAACCAGCCAATACGGAAGCGTATCTTGCATCATACTTATTAAGTCTTAATGTGAAATTTCGTGTTTTACGATTCATACAGTATACTCCTTGGTCTGCCGCAAACCACAAGTTTTTGTATTTATCTTCAAATATTAATGAATTAATATTTCTATCTTTCAAACTGCCCTTTTGTGTAGTCTTCAGTGAGCTTTTATATACGATAAATTCTCTACCATCGTACCTATTGAGACCGTCGCCTGTCGCCAACCATATAAAGCCATAACTATCCTGAATAATGCTGTAAACCGAACTTTGAGACAAGCCATCGTTAACACTCAAATGTTGTATTCGAAGGATACTTTGTGAAAAACCAATTTTCACAAAGCAAAAACCAGCGAGTAGTAGAAAAAGAAAAAACTTATTGAACACAATTAAGGAATATGTAGTATAAAAGTAGTGCTCTGAGCCCAATACGACACACTACTTGCAAAAATTAGAAACCATTTCTTTTGTGTATCTACAATCAGTGTTTTATAAAAATTAAACACCATGCATAATATAATACACATTCATCATATACCTTACAATCAGAAATCCAAGGCATGCCCGTTATCTAAAATGCATTTTAACAATACACCTCACAATTTTTACCCTACATTTATGTCAGAAAATGAATTATGAGAATAGAGCGTGCAGCACCTGTCAATGAGTTTCTGGCTAAACTTATTTTTCTCGCATTGCCCACAGCAATACTTAGCTTTTTCTTGCTGCTTCGGGTCAATGAATATTACTCAATACTTCGCAATCAAGCCCTACTACAGTCCGTTTTTTTTGCTGCTGGTATGGGTATTTCCATGGTCTTCTATTCATTCAGATTCAGGTTTTTACCCACTTTCCTTCTTTTATTAGCTGGCATGTATGGTCTCTATCAGGGTCTCGACCAATACGAAAACGGTGAGTTCGATGCTTTTTTTATTGCACGTCAGTTTCAGGTAGCTGCCATTCTTGTAGGAAGCGGATGGTTGGCTGGATGGGGCTTTTTGCGCATGAGATATTGGTCTGTTCTCATTTCCGCGGCTACACTTAGCGGCTGTGTAATAGTAATAGCAAAAGGCAATGTAGACACCGCAAGGGGTTTACTGCTTTCCTTTTCACCGGCATTATTGTACAGCATTTATCTCATATTCACTGCCGAGCAGATTTATAACTACAAGGACAAATCAGCTAAATTCTGGTGGTTTCTTATTAGGAGATTATCATTATTTCTTCTATTATCTATTTTATTGTTGGGTTCAATCATTTACTGGCGCAGAGCAGACATAAAAGCTACTATTGATAACTATGGTGGCAAGGGTAAAGAAGGAAAGAACAGTATGCTTAATAAAAATAAAGACAACTCTTTTGACCTCAAAGACTATTCTAAGCTAAGTGGTGCATTAGGCAGAAGCAACGAACTACTTTTTTGTGCTCATATCGACAATTTCTTTCCAAATACTGATATTCCTAATCCGCTTTATCTTACAGCTTTCTATTTTACAAAATTTGATACGCTCACCGAAACATTTGAAAGAGATTCCACTATTCCATATAACGACTTATTCGAACCAGACCCATCTAAAATCCCATTATTCAATACAAAATCTGACTCTTCAGTTATAAAAAATAGCCTCGGCGAAAAACTAAGGCAAACAGTAGAAGTAGAGATATATTGCAAATCACTGTCTGCTTCTACCTACTTGGCACCCAATGTGGGTTACTTCGTACAACCTATTACTATCGAAAAAGATTTTAGAGATCAATTTAAATCAGCATTTCGAGCAAAAAGTTATGTCTCGGCTCTAAATAGTGCTTATTTTATATATAACACCACCAACCCAGAAGTACGCAAGTTTCAGGAAATGCGCTTTGAAGTGCTGCGAGAGGTTAAAGGTTATGACGGCATGGACCAAAAGTTTATGAAGTATTACACCTACATGCCTGCCAACTCAAAATTTGGCTCCATTCGCGACCTTGCTCATAATATCACCGATACTGCCATCACACCAGTAGACAAAGTGCTGGCGATTAGAAACTATTTCCTATCGAAAGATGAACACGGAAAGCGCCTTTATCAATACACTGATAACCCAGGCATACCCGACCTACCTAATGCATCAAAACTGATGTACTTCCTTAACGAATCGCACAAAGGATACTGCGCTTATTATGCCGGCGCCACCCTATTTATGCTTCGCTCACTAGGCATCCCCTCACGTATAGCAGTCGGTTTCCTTACCGAAGAACGTAGCGACAAAAACAAAGGTTGGTACTGGTACTACGCCAATCAGGCTCACGCTTGGGTACAAGTATATTTCCCGGGTTATGGGTGGCTAGATTTTGACACAACTGTAGGCAATGACGAGGAAAACCGCTCAACGCCCCAGCCCGATGGTACTCCTCCTATGCAACCACCTAAAGCCTGGCTAGCGGCCGAAGGGGTAATAGTAGATGTAGATACTCTCAAAAAAGCTATGCAAATGGCTGTAAAGCAGTTTGTGTTTCAGGACAAAGACTACAAACCAGCTAAACCCATAACATTGACTATGGATATGAAAGTTGCGGTCATTTATCGCGATAGCATAGCCATACCGCTAACCGCTGTACAAAAGGGTGATGATGGTACAGTTGTATCTTATTCAGAAACAATGAAAAAGCTGGTCGCAGCTCCTGGCGAAACCGCTGAGACTGTAACCAAAAAGTTTCCAGCATCAATACCTGCAGATGAGCTTTATCTAAAACGTAAAGACTTAGCAGCCCCAAAAGAAAAACCATCTACCCCAGATATCGATAAACCAATACCTCTCAGCACTGTGCTATGGACGACCGCAACTACCATTGCTGCTATCCTTCTTTTGCTGGCATTGTTGCCTAGTATTGTGTTACGCTATTATCTACTGCGACACAACAATTCTACAGCAGCAGGTAGCAAACCATATTGGGCTTTCAGAGCGGCTACTTATTACTTGCATATGTGTGGTGTATGGCGGGGCACACTTACACCTATGCAATATGCGCGCACTATTGTAGACCCTCAACTAGGCACATCACTTACTAATTTCATGAACATTTACCTAAAGAAAAAATATGCCAATCAACCTCTCACAGCTACCGAGCTAGAAAAGGCAAACAATTTCTTAATGCCATTCCTTAGCAAACTGCGAAGCAGTATCAAATTCAGTACACGTTTTATCGGATTCCTTAATCCAGTTCGTTGTGCGTCATTTTTTGTAATGCCAGAGCAAGACAACAACGATCAATGACATAAAGACTACTAAGGTTTATAATACCTGCCTTGCTGGCAGGTATTATAAACCTACAAACTCAAGGCACAACATTTGAAGTTGCAATAGAAACACAAAGTAATTATGAATATCAAAACAACTACCCTATTGTCGCCTTTCCGAAAAATAGCTCAACTCTTAATGGGACTATTTCTATTTATTACAGGGTTTACCTTATTCCCAAAAACTACTACAGCCCAGAACTCCCTGCTTTGGCAAATTAGCGGCAAAGACTTAAACCGTCCTTCCTACCTTTTCGGTACCATCCACCTCATTTGTCCATCAGACTACCTGTGGACAAATGCAATGAAAAACTCATTAGAAGCTACTGATAAACTTTGTCTGGAGATGGACATGGACGATCCCAACCTAATGATGACTGCCTCTGCAGGACTAATAGACAAAACTGGCAAAAAATTATCAAGCTACTTTTCTACTACCGAATATGCCAAACTGAAAAAATTCATGAAAGACAGTATGGACATGGATATACAATATCTTGAAATGATGAAACCTATTGCCCTCCAAACCTTAATGTCTACTCGAGGTGCAACCCTTTGCGAAAAACCGATATCCTATGAAGAGAAAATGATGGAAACTGTAAAAGCAAGTAAGAAAGAAATAGTAGGATTGGAAACAGCTGAAGAACAACTGAGTGTGCTAGAAACCCTTCCTGTAGATAGTGTGGTAAGGGAGGTAATGGAAATGGTAAATAACAAAACTTCCAATAGACAAGAATACGCTCAAATGGTAAAAGTGTACAAACAACAAGACATTAATGCCCTTCACAAAATGATAACCGATTCCCCAGAGCTTGGTGATGCTACGGCACCCCTATTAGACAACCGTAACAAATTGTGGATTGGTAAAATGCCCGAGATGATGCGTAAATCTTCTGTGTTTTTTGCAGTAGGTGCTGGTCACCTTTCAGGACCCAATGGTGTTATTGCATTGCTAAGAGCACAGGGATACACAGTTAAGCCTGTGCAATAATCAACTTTCACATAGACATTAACTACAATACACTAACAATTTATATTATAGTAAAATCACAACACTTCACTAATGTTATTTTGCTACTTTTGATGCAATATTATCATTAACAATTTCAGGCAACAAGTATGACAAGATATGTAGCGTTTCTAAGAGGAATCAATGTTAGTGGGCAAAAGCTCATTAAAATGGAAGATCTTCGCTCCTACTTTGAAATGTCTGGAATTACTGAAATAACTACTTACATCCAAAGTGGCAATGTACTTTTTTCTACTGATGAGGTTGATGTAGACATACTAAAAAAACGAATAGAAACGCAACTACAGCAAAAACTTGGCTATAAAGTAGTAGCTATCATAAGAATGATTCGCGAATTGCAAAATGTAGTCAAAAACATGCCGTTCGATACCATAAAAACAGAAGAGAAAAATCGATTGTACGTCACTTTTCTCTCAGAAATCCCAGCTATGGATGCACAAGGAATAATGGGTGTGTACTCAAACGATGCTGAATATGCACGAATAGTGCACAAAGAAGTATATGTATATAGTCCAAATTATGGTAAAACTTGTTTTTCGAATACATTCATAGAAAAAAAACTGGGGATGCAAGCCACCACCAGAAACTGGGCTACCATCAATAAACTACTGGATTTATAATTCACAATTGCTTTTCATTCACCGACAATTACCCCACTTTTACCGCTACTTTTTATTTTTTCGCCTATTAGTATTATTCCACCCTTTTTCTAGCTACTACATTTGTACTCATAATATACCAATTAATGAGCAGTAGCAGATTCAGTCAGTATAATGGTGATAATCCCCGAGGAAATAGTGCCACCAACAGAGTCCTATTTGGAATAGGGATAGTGATATTAGGCATAGGACTAATGCTCAAAACTCTTGGGCTTATCTCTTTTAGTTTTCACTTATCATGGCCTATTATTCTGATAATAATAGGTGTGTTATCTGGTCTTAAAAACGGCTTTCGAAACAACTCTTGGTGGATCCTCATCACTATCGGTACCGTATACCTGATTCCCCAGTTTCAGATAATGGGCAAATCATCGAAGCAGTTCGTTTGGCCAGCATTAATAATAATCATTGGCATCATGATTGCATTTCGTCCACGCCGCAACAAAAAACACTGTTACGGGCAACCCACTGTTAATTCTCATATCACTCCCGATAGCAGAATGAATCTGGAAGTAATTTTTGGAGGTCGAAAAGAAATAATAACAGCTAAAGACTTCAAAGGTGGCACGATTTCTGTAACATTTGGTGGATGCGATATCAACCTCACACAAGCTGATTTTTCTGACGAAAGCATAACACTAGATTGTAATGTGGTTTTTGGTGGAGTAGAACTAATAGTTCCAGCACACTGGGATGTTCAAAATGATATAAAACCAGTATTAGGTGCGGTGGAAGACGACAGAGTAATACATGTAACTCAAAGCGGAGAAACACGCAAAAAACTAATACTTCAAGGCAACTGTACATTTGGTGGCATTGAAATAAAATCTTACTAATCACTCAACAAAATATTCATACTCACACAACTATCAACGACAAGACATGAAATCGTATACAGCCCAAATTATATACAGAATAGAGTGCGATGGCCAACATACCGACCAATATGAAGAACAATGGAGACTCGTGTTTGGAAATGATGAACAACATGCACTTACCGAAGCTCGGAAAGCTGGACAAAATGAAGAAACAACATTTATAGACCGCCATGGCCGCACCATTTACTGGCGCATGCTGGCTGTTAAAGACCTGCAACCCGTAGAACTAGTCAATGGAGGATTGCTATTTTCTATGGTTCGTGAAGCAGAACTGGTACCTGCCCCCATTTGGGCAGCCTAACACACCAGAAGCACCCATATCACCACACAGCCCCCAGAGGCCCCACCACATTACCATTTACCATTATCTCCATAATGCCACAACTGCCAACAGAGGTAGGTTGTGGCATTTTTTTGTAGCAATTCATCAATTCACTTACTCTTGCCCTACACCTATGTCCGAAACAAACTGCCAGTTAATGCAACATAACACATTACATTGCCCTATATTTACATAATGCGTACGCTGCGGTATTTCATATTCACTCTATTGTTTTACTACAATACAACCTATGTTGTTGCACAGCAGTCACATGGTTTCACAAGTAGCAAAATATCCTTCACTCAAATCGAGGACACTGTTATAAAACATGAGTTAGCCACCTTTACTACAGCAGGCAAAGACATCTTTCAGAATTCACTCAGCGGTACACAACTAACAGAAATCCCTATTAGTAATTGCTCAGAATCATACGTTTCTTTTTATAAATATTGGGGTAAAGGTCATTCTGAAATCAGGCTGTATTTCAAACAAAACCCTCAAAATATTACACTAGATTCTATTTACGTGGTTATCAAAAGCCACCTCTGGGTCAGAATTCCTAACCATACTTTTATGGGCATAAACC
Source organism: Sphingobacteriales bacterium (assembly GCA_027484425.1). GTDB lineage: Bacteria > Bacteroidota > Bacteroidia > Chitinophagales > Chitinophagaceae > Nemorincola. The sequence goes on along the minus strand of JAIXSZ010000063.1, from coordinate 145,794 downwards.
AACTCTACCCTTGTCCCATAATACCTGACAATAAGCGAAAAAAAATCTATTCACCACACTACAGGGCATTTCAAAGCAAAGACCAATTAAGATATTACATCTACCTACAAGGAGGCTCAGATTCAAACAGGTATGAAGCTACGTGGGTTATAAGTGGAAGTAGATATGCTGCATTTGTTGCTGACTACATCCCACTAAATTAACTAGTACGCACTCTAGTGCGCCACAACATTGGTAGTATCTTTTCTTAGCCACCCTAGCACCCTTTCGGGTTTTACACACCACTTATTTTGAGTTTGTACTAGTTTCAGTGTGTCTCTACTCTTCCCAAACGGACCAGGATTTTGTTGTATAATAGCTATGCTGGTATCTGTAACATGGGTTATTATGGCTACATGTCCGTATTTATTTCCAGCATGCCCATCTAGTATCAGCAAGTCTTCAGGCTGCGGAGCATAATTAGTGCCATTCTTATATTGTATCAGATTTCTCTTTGCATTTAGCCCACTATCAGGCAGCGTCCTATCAAAAAAATCCTTTGCATTACCATAACTATCCGGCATCTTGTGTTGTAGTTTCTCATAGTAATATCTCTTCACAAACTCCACACACTGATATTTCATACCTATATTATAACCATCTGCTGCTACATTTCTCTCGCCACTATGACCTACCATTCCGTTATAATACACTATCACATTATTAAAACTATCAATAGGCTGACCCACCTTATACTTCAGGTTGGGGTTGAGGGAAGACTTAATTATTAAATTATATACCACAGCAATGCTGATCACGACTGATAAAAGTAGCATTATGTATTTTCGCTTTTTCATCTAAATTAATATAAAATATTTCCTTTCATAAAACTACAACTTATTCTCTTAATTAGCTTTTATCAATAACTATTCTATAACCTCACCTAGTATCAATATAACTATAGACAACAACTATGCCGGCATAAGCAATAGCTTTACTATTATCTTAGGTAGTTTTATAATTTTACAACATAGTTATACTAGACAAAAAACGCTCATTTATGAACAACATCAAAATTGCCGTAGCTAAGGGTGATGGAATTGGACCAGAAATTATGGACGCCGTACTCTCAGTTATCAATGCTGCAGGAGTACCATTATCCTATCAATTTGTTGATATGGGAAAATCTTGGTACGAAAAAGGTTTTTCGTCAGGTATGACACCGGATGCTAAAGCAACCATAGAAAAACTGGGTATCTTATTAAAAGGCCCTATGGAGACCCCAAAGGGAAAAGGCATGAAAAGTATTAATGTAACTGCACGCAAAATGTGGAGTACATATGCCAATAAGCGCGTTTTCAAGTCTTTAAACGGTGTGGATACGGTATTCTCTAAAGCTGGTATACCAATCGACATCACTATGGTACGCGAAAACATAGAAGATACCTACGGCGGCATTGAGCATATGCTTACTCACGATGTTGCTCTCTGTCGCAGGTTTATAACCAGACCAGGATCTCTGCAGGTACATAAGTACACATTTGATATGGCTCGTAAACAAGGTGCTAAAAAAGTAACTTGCGGTCACAAGGCCAATATCATGAAACTCACTGATGGTCTTTTCCTTGAAAGCTTTTACGAAGTTGCTAAAGATTACCCCGAAATTCAAGCTAACGATATCATAGTCGATGATTTAGCAATGAAGTTAGTTTCCCGTCCTAACGACTTTGATGTTATCGTTCTTCCAAATCTTCAAGGCGACATTCTCTCAGATCTTTGTGCTGGTCTGGTTGGCGGACTAGGCTTTGCACCATCAGCTAACATTGGTGACAATGTAAGCATCTTTGAGGCAGTGCATGGCTCAGCACCAGATATCGCTGGTAAAAACATAGCAAACCCTACTGCCCTACTGATAAGCAGCTGCATGATGCTTAGACATCTTGGCTTTCAACAAGCTGCTACTGCCATAGAACAAGCACTACACACCACCCTCAATCAGGGCTACCACACTAAAGATTTTGGAACTGGTAAAGAACAAGAACTCAACACTACTCAATTTGCAGAGATGCTTATTAGTAATCTGCCACCCATTACAACTGTCGATGTTCTCAATGATGCTTCCAATGAATCACCAGAATTGCCAAAAGAGTTCAAAACAATGGTAACTCCCTACAATGGCGACACTTTTGTAAACGGAGTAGACCTTTTCATTGAAAGTACCGAACAACCGTCGGTTATTGCTCATCGCATCAAGGATAAGCTTGCAGATAGCATGGAACTAATAATGATAAGTAATAGAGGAACTCAGGTATACCCAGAAGGCTCTTTACTCACAGAATGTGTCAATCAGTATAGAGTAAGGGTAGAAAGGGTACCCGGTAATCCTTCTCTCAGTGCAGATGAAATTCTACAATTCTGCATGCGTTTATCTCCAGCTATCAAGTTGTGCTCTATAGAATGGCTGATGATATACAATGGTCAACGTGCATACTCATTGGCACAAGGCCAATAAAATAAACCTAAATATGGGAACGTAAGCCCAACAAGTATTTGTCTGTCCGGTCAGTGACTTTAGAAAAGCGACATTGAATGATCGGACAGACAATTTCTAAATCCAAACTACATACCTTTTTCACTTGCGCTCTTTGTTAGGACACTAAATATCTTTGTTTAAATACTATGCATACTAAAGTAGGTAAAGACCTGGTGCAGGTAAGAAAATTGTTAGAGAATGATGAATTGGTCGCCATACCTACAGAAACAGTTTATGGACTTGCAGCTAATGCATTGAAAGACAATGCATTAAGAAAGATATTTAAAACTAAAAATAGACCACACCACAACCCACTAATTGTGCACGTGCCCTCTATTGAGGCAGTTTCATCAATAGTTACAAGCATACCACCTGCAGCTCTTACACTTCTCAACACATTCTCACCCGGACCAATAACGCTTCTGTTACCCAGAAAAACAATAGTACCAGACATTGTAACTGCAGGTTTACCCAATGTTGCGATAAGAATCCCTGCTCATCCATTGACACTTTCATTACTTTCTTCACTAAGTTTTCCCTTAGCTGCACCTAGTGCCAACATATTTGGTTACATAAGCCCTACCTCACCATACCATGTTCAGAGACAGCTTAACGGATTGATTCCCTATATTTTAGATGGTGGTAATTGCACCTCTGGTATAGAATCAACTATTGTAGGATTTGATGAAGATCTTCCTGTCGTTTACAGACTAGGCGGAATTTCGATTGAACAACTACACCAAACTATCGGAGAAGTACGCATACACAATAGCACTAATGTAAGCTCACCTGCGGCACCTGGCATGTTAGGCCAACATTATTCGCCTCATACACCTTTGTATCTGGTCGATGATATTTCGTCTTACGTACAGCAGTTTAAAAACACAGAAATTGGAATTATCTGCTTTAGTCAACTAGAAAAATCTGTACCTGGTGGACAACAACTGATCCTAAGCCCAAATGCAGATCTTGAAGAAGCCGCCCATAACCTATATGCTGCAATGCATGAAATGGATACCGCAGGTTTTACAGTAATATTAATTCGTCGCTTCCCAGATGTGGGTGTAGGCCGAGCTATGAACGACAGACTAAGAAGGGCATCTGTGAAAATTTAATAATTATTCGTTCTTAAGCACAATATATCGGAAAATAAAACAGTAATATCATAATATCCATTACAACATCTGCAAAGCTTGAATTCTTTTGAATAAATAGATTTGTCCATCAAATCAATCGCAAACCTGCTTTTTATAGGCAAATGATGAAGTTTGATAGTCTTTTTTGTGTACACACTGAGAATTTAAGGTTACTCTTTCCCACCCTAAATTCTTACCTTCGCCCTTAGTAACTAAAAAATACACTACTATGCCAGCAAGGGTATATGACAACATCCTCCAGACAATAGGTAACACTCCGCTAGTTCGCCTCAACAAAGTTGTAGCAGATTTGCCATGCAAAGTTTATGCAAAGGTTGAAACCTTCAACCCAGGCAACAGCATCAAAGACCGCATGGCACTAAAAATGCTAGAAGTCGCAGAGCGGGAAGGCAAAATAAAGCCAGGTGGCACTATTATTGAAGGTACGAGTGGCAATACCGGTATGGGACTGGCGTTAGCTGCCATTATAAAAGGCTATAAGTGCATTTTTGCCACAACAGACAAGCAAAGTAAAGAAAAAGTAGATATATTAAAGGCTCATGGTGCTGAGGTGATAGTATGCCCTACCAATGTAGAACCAGAAGATCCACGTAGTTACTACCAAGTGGCTCGTCGCTTGCAAAATGAAATACCTAACAGTTGGTATGTAAACCAATATGATAACCTTGCAAACAGACTTGCCCATTATGAGCAAACCGGTCCTGAAATATGGGAACAAACAGAAGGTAAAGTGACGCACTTAGTGGTGGCGTCTGGCACTGGTGGCACTATCGTAGGTACAGGTACCTACCTCAAAGAGCAGAATCCTGATGTACAAGTATGGGCAATAGACTCATATGGTAGCCTATTGAAGAAATGGTTTGATACTGGCGAACTGGATATGGGCGAAGTACATCCTTACATTTCCGAAGGTTTCGGTGAAGATTTCTTGCCCGAAAACTATGATCGAAAAGCAATCGATCATTTTGAAAAAGTAACAGATAAAGATGGTGCAGTTATGGCACGCCGCATCACACGCGAGGAAGGTATTTTTGTAGGCTACTCGGCAGGGTCTGTTGTTGCTGGTCTTCGTCAACTGAAAGACAAACTCAAAAAAGACGACGTAGTAGTACTCATTTTTCACGACCATGGCACCCGCTATGTGGGTAAGGTGTACAATGATGAGTGGATGTTAGACCGTGGCTTCCTAGAAGTAGATACTGTAGGCGACCTTATTAATGGCCTGGGACGAAGAAGATTGGTTACTATACCACACGATAGCCAAGTGATAACCGCACTTGAAATGATGAAAAAATACGATATCGAACACATACCTGTACTCAATGGCCTAGAGCTGGTTGGTACGGTTTCGCAGGGTAGCCTATTTCGCAAACTGATTGAAGAAACAGACGTAAAACAACAGTTGGTTGCAGAGGTGATGGATGCCCCTCTTCCACTGGTAGGCAGAGACACCCCACTAGAGCGTCTTACTCATTACATCAATAAAGATAATGGTGCTGTGCTCACTAAGGACGAAAGCGGTCAGTACTCTATACTTACAAAATATGATATCCTTAATGCATTCAGCAAGGGGTAAGAAATAATAAAATAGTTTTTTTAGTTGTGGTGACAACTGCAAATGGTAGTTGTCACCACTTTTAGTTTTCTGTTATACCTCACAGCCAGATTATACTCCTGAGTATTACATGCGCAATCTCAAAACATTCATTACTGATATAGCCCGCAAACCACCACAAATCATGCCTTTTGTGGCTTTAACGCATGTATTATGGCTGATTTATACCATTTGGGGGCTTCGTTACATATCGGTAGCCAGCATCGAATGGTTGCAAGTTTTATGGCTATTGGCATACACCACAAGTTGGATAGCAGCTTGCGATCTGCGCCGTTGGGGAGCATTTACTTACATTGTACTCACGCTCATCAACACTTCGTTATATTTGTTAATGCATACCGTATATGAGCGTGAGGCATACATGAGTAGCTTGTTCATATTGGACGGGATATTTAGTTTTTATCTGTTACTTTTTTACAAACGTTTCAATGGATAAAATCCGCCATTCAGTTACTTACTTTGCCGTATCAGTGGTAGTAGTCCTCACTACTTTTAGTTCCTACCCCACCAAGGCTCAAACGTGTATGGTTAGCGGCGTAGTACTCAGCGAGTTTAATAAAATACTACCTGCTGCTACATTGAAACTTACACATAAAAAAGAATCTACCGAGGTAAGGGTTGGAGAAGATGGTATGTATTATTCGCCGCTATTGGCAGAAGGCAGTTATCTGGTTGATATCTATGTGGGTACCGTTCTTTATAGAGCAGAGAGACTACATCTTCGCTGCACTGGCAAAACAATCTACTACAACTACCGAATTAATGGTAATAAAGCTAAGTTATATACCGATGAATATTATCCTTTATCAAGAATAAATACTGGAGAAAGAATACCACAAAAAACTGATAATCAATAACATACAACTATTTATTGAATCCTTAATTTCAATTAATTTAGGTTCGCAGTCCGGTATTACTCATGAATATCTTAACAGCAATCGCCAGTAGTATCACCCCAAAAAACTTACGAATCACAAGTATACCTGAAGGACCCAACAACCGTTCTAAAAGGTTGACAGACCTCAGCGTAATGTAAATAATAATAAGATTGATAAGTATCGCTATGAGTATATTGTACGACTCATAAGCAGCCTTAAGCGACATTACAGTGGTAAGCGTGCCCGACCCAGCTATCAATGGAAACGCCACTGGCACCAATGTACTGGTTTTCGTATCAGGGTCATGTTTGAATATCTCCAGGCCCAATACCATCTCTAAACCTAGTATAAATATTACTATAGATCCTGCTATTGCAAATGATTTAATGTCTACCCCCATAAACTGTAGCATTCTCTCGCCTATCAAGAAGAATAATAACATAAGCCCACCAGAAACAAGGGTTGCCAAAAGAGCATTAATATCACCTGTTTTCTTTTTGATAGCTATAATTACTGGCAGCGACCCCAATATGTCTATAACGGCAAATAAGGTAAAACCTACCGTCACTATCTGGGAAATATCTACTTTGCTGAGTCCAAAGGTTTCCATACAACCGCCAAGATACTTACATTTACGGCACAATTTATAACAATGAGCATTTCAGGATACACACATACAGTTGCTGAGCGGTTTATGCGCTATGTACAGGTTGACACTCAGAGCGACCCTAACTCGCCCACTCAGCCATCTACCCCCAAACAAAAAGAGCTTAGCCGAATACTAGTAACCGAGCTACAGGCTATAGGCATCACTGATGCTCTACTAGACGAGCATGGGTATGTATACGCTACCATACCCGCTACCACTACCAAGGATGTACCGGTGTTGTGCTACTGCTCGCACGTAGATACTGCACCAGACTGTAGCGGCACTAATGTAGTGCCCATTCTTCACAAGGCATGGGACGGCTCAGACATCGTACTGCCCCACGACAATAGTGTGGTAATTACCACCCGTGAACATCCCTACTTGGCTGAACGAATAGGCGACGACATTATTACAGCTTCTGGTCATACCCTGCTGGGTGCCGACGATAAGGCTGGCGTAGCTATCATAATGGATCTGGCGAATTACCTAATGCAACATCCAGAGGTAAAGCATGGCAAAATTCGCATACTATTCACGCCCGATGAAGAAATAGGCCGTGGTGTAGCTGCTGTGAATATGGAACAACTCGGTGCCCACTTTGGGTATACGCTAGATGGCGGCGAACGCGGCCACCTAGAGGGCGAAACCTTCTCGGCTAATGCTGCTACTGTTACTTTTCAAGGTATAAGTGCACACCCTGGATACGCTAAGGACAAAATGGTACATGCTATAAAAGTTGCGGCGGCCTTTGTAGATATGCTGCCTAAAGATGAGTGGTGCCCCGAAACTACCGAAGGCATGCAGGGTTTTGTACACCCGGTAGCTTTAGAAGGTGGACTAGAAAAAGCCACAGTACAGTTCATCGTTCGCGATTTTGATACTGCACAACTGGCTGTGCATGAAGCTAGGCTCAAATCCATAGCAGAGGCAGCGGTGGCGAAGTTCCCTGGCGCTAGTATGACATTTTTAGTAAAGGAGCAATACCGCAACATGAAAGAAATACTAGATACATGCCCACATGTGGTAGACTATGCAGGTGAGGCATACCAGCGTGCAGGCATAGAGCCAGTGCGTATGAGCATACGAGGCGGCACAGATGGCAGCAGACTATCGTTTATGGGTCTACCCTGCCCCAATCTGTTTACAGGCGAAATGGGCATTCACTCTCGTCAGGAGTATGTGAGTGTGCAAGACATGCAAAAAGCTGTTGAAGCCCTAGTGCACTTATCCCAAATATGGGAAGAGAGAGCATAGACTCATTATTATTGCATACAACCAAATAGGCTTACTACCTGCATAGCTTCCTTTACATCATGCACCCTCAATATGTTGGCACCATTCATCAATGCCACCATATTGAGGGCAGTGGTTCCATTAAGGGCATTCTCGGGGCTTATTTTAAGTGGTTTACATATCATAGACTTACGCGACAAACCTGCTAAAATGGGCTTGCCTAGTGTAGCAAGCTCACCCAAATTAGTAAGAAGCTCATAGTTGTGCGCTACCGTCTTCCCAAAACCAAAACCTGGGTCTAATATAACCTGATCTATTCCTGCCTGAGAGCATAGGTCACAAACCTGCCCAAGATGATGTTTTACCTCTGATACTACATCGGTGTATTGTGGCTGTAGTTGCATGGTAGCTGGTGTACCCTGCATATGCATCGCAATATAGGGTACCTTAAGCGCTGCTACTGTAGCAAGCATCATATGATCAATAGCACCTGCACTTATGTCATTGACGATAGACGCTCCTGCCTCTACTGCAGCAGTAGCTACAGCAGCATTATAAGTATCTACACTAATCCATAATTTAGGGTACCTTTTTGATAAGGCTGTAATGATGGGTACTACCCTTTGTAGTTCTTCTTTGGGGTCAATAATAGGCTCGCCTGGCTTGCTACTAGCCCCACCCACATCCAGAATAGTGGCTCCATCTTGCAGCATGATATCTGCAGCACGCAATAAACTATCCATGTCACTGCCCCTACCCAGATTGTAAAAACTATTGGGGGTTGCATTGAGTATACCCATTACAATGGGCTTAGTGATTGTTAGTTGCAAATCTTTACTATATAGTTGTAACAAACTTTTATGTTTTATTTAATTGTATCCACCATTATTTCGCTTTGCAATTTGTATTGCTTGCCGTAAGTTTGGCAAACGTAAGTAATAGTATTCTTAATTTTAAGTGATAGAAGTAGATACATGTAGTTTGTGATTGAATTATATTTGTGATTGATTCCCATTATTCTTTTTTTAAGTTCAATATTTAAAAGCGGTTATGAAAGTAATTTTATGGATTCTCAGAGTTGCGGTGGGTTTGTTGTTTATCTTTTCAGGATTGGTGAAGGCCAACGACCCATTGGGCCTTACCTACAAAATGAATGAGTTTTTTGAGGTGTGGGGTATGAGTTTTATGCTCAACTACTCCTTGGGGTTATCGGTATGCATGATAGCTTTTGAGATAATAGCGGGTTTTGCAATGATAGTAGGTAACTACTTTAGGCTTTACGTGACCCTAATGCTGTTGCTGAATATCTTCTTTACCTTTCTGACGGGTTATGCGCTTTATTCCGGCAAGATTAAAGAATGTGGTTGTTTTGGTGATTGCATAAAGATTTCTAATACTGCTACGTTTTACAAGGATATTGCCCTTACTGCCGCGGTGCTCTTTATGTGGATATTCAGATACCGCGTGTTCCCTATTTTCAATAAGTCGGCTATCAACTTTACTATCGTACTATTAGGCGCTTTCCTTGCCATAGGCTCGCAGTGGTGGGTGCTGCATCACTTACCCTACCACGATTGTCTGCCCTACAAAGTAGGCAACAATATATGGGAGAAAATGAAACCTGAACCATGGGCTACAGAAGCAGAATTTGTCACCACATTTGTTTACGAAAAGAATGGTGTAAAACAAGAGTTTACTCCCGAAAACTACCCTTGGAAAGACCCAAGTTGGAAGTTTGTTTCGAGAGAATCAGTGGAGGTAAAACCTGCTACTGGCCAGTCTGAGATACACGACTTTTCGCTAACGGATGAGGATGGCGACGATATAACAGAAGATGTACTTACTGCTAAAGGCTATGTGTATATCTGGTTTATACGTGAACCCACTAAAGCTCATCTCGACAATATGGACAAAATAAAGGCGCTGGCCAAAACTGCTGCTGAGCGCAAAATACCTTTCTATGTAGCCTGCTCAGCTGGGAGAGACATCTGTGAAACTTATCAGGAAGCATGGAATATGAAAGATATACCGTTCTTGATAATAGATGGTACAGTGAGCAAAACTGTAATGCGTACCAACCCCGGACTGATGCTACTGAGAGATGGTGTGGTGCAAAACAAGTGGAGCTACAAAGACTACCCTGCGGATATAGCACAGTAGTATACTAGCACACAATATTATCTTAATCTTAGTTATAACAGCTATCTTTGGTACAACATTGATAGCTGTTTTTTTATACTCACAATCCGAACATTACAATATTTTTCCTCTATGCGTTTTGTTACCATTGTATTTGCAATTACGGTATTTCTGTTTACTTCCTGTGATTCTGGTAAGTCAAAAAGGTATACTGTACCTTCGGGTACTGGTATTTTCCCACCTGATTTTGATTATAAAATAATTGAGGGAGTATATACTGGTTCGTTTGGGGAGCATGTCTTATACCTGAACTTACGAAAAGTAACGGGTAAAAATGTGGTAGGTTATACGGTGCTGAAAGGAGTGAGGCGCAACGTAAGCGGCCCTATGGAGGTGCTGGATGATGTGTTTCACCTATCGCTGAAGCAGCCGGGTAATAACCCCAAAGATGGATACTTAGATATAAAAATTGACAAAGCCACCATGTTACTTTCGGGCACCTGGACGCCCAGAAATACTGCACAGGACTCTCCCGTCAGTTTTTCATTGATTAAGAAAACCGAATCTGAAAATTATTACGACAATTATGCATCCTATTCGGACAGTCTGCACCGCATCACATTTGACCAAAACGGACAATGTGTTTATGAGTTTTACAATGACTCCTCCAAGGGTGATAAGAGCCAAATAACTGCTGTGAATGGTAGCTGGGTGCTAAAGGACGGTAGTTACACTATAGATTGGGAAGAAAATGAGGTCTTTTCTTCAACCCGCAGCATCTTTACCAGAGATTCTGTAAAGTATGATTCAGCATCGGAATACTACACCCCTACCCTGCACTGCAACGACCGCATTTTAACACTAGATCAATATTAGCAGAGCATATGCGCACTATCGGTACCGTTATGGCTATACTAATTGTAGCTGCTATACTGTATGGTGGATACCTGATGGTGGGGTTGTCATTGCCCTACACAGAAATAGCTCCCAACATTGATTTTCTGCTCACCAAAACCCATATCTACCACGTAACACATTGGCGCATAAGCTTTTACATACACGTATTTACCAGTACACTTGTATTAGTAGCAGGGTTGATACAGTTTGTGACCCGCCAAAGGATACTGCACAGGTTTTCGGGGTATGTGTACAGCGTAGTAGTATTGCTGTTTAGCGGACCTACGGGGCTGGTGATGGCGTTTTATGCTAACGGTGGCACACCTGCAAGGGTAAGCTTTGTGCTGCTATCGGTGCTATGGCTGGGCACTACCACGGTAGCCATGTGGCATGTGTATCAGCGTCAATGGCAGGCACATGCGCGGTATATGCTACGCAGTTATGCACTTGCACTTTCGGCACTTACGCTTAGGGCTTATGCATTTCTTATAGGATATTGGGGTATAGATATACGCCCGGTGACTGCCTATATTTTGATAGCCTGGCTAAGCTGGACCATCAACCTATTAATAGCAGAGGTACTGATACGCAAAGGTTGGGTAGCCGGCCTTAAGAACCATTAACATTAGTAGCTTTTACATCTGTTGCCCCTAGCGGTGCACCAGTTTCTACAAATTTGCCAGATTCGTTGATAAGATAGTACAATGTACCTGCAGGCTCAGAGGATTCTAGCTCTAACTTGTAGTAGCCTTCTTCGTCTGCTGTGGTCTTATATTTGTTCATGTGCAGACTTACTTGCATGGTGAGGTTAGGATGTATGGTACATACTCTAAATGTATCTTCAGGTGTTTTTTGCCCACATATTGTCAATTTATCAATAAGTAAGCCTTTTTTGTTGTAAGAAGCTAGTATGTACCGGGGTGGTAGTGGTGCCGACATTTCGAAATCAGGTTTTTCGGCATATATGACCGCTATATAGTTGCTGTTTTCGTCTACTAATCCGTATGCATAGTAAAGGTCGCCAGTGGATCTGGAAAATCTTTCTCTATATCTCATTTCGGTTATGTATCGCTCATAACTGAAAGACATATAATCACTTTCTTTTAGTTCTTTTTCTGAGTTGATATCGACAGTAACTGGTAATACTAGCCGTTTGAAGTTTTGTACAAATCCATCCCAAACTACATTTTCAGGATTATTGACGCCACTCAGCGCTGTTTCTAATGCCTGATTGAGACCGTAATCTTTTAAATTATTAAGGTCGGGATTGTTGATAATGTTGTTTTTGTCTACAAAACCTGCTTCTATGGCATACTCGAGGTAGTTTTTCGCCTCTTCTTTTTTCTCTAACATAGAATAGGCACATGCCATATTGTAAAATACATTGGCCACAGGTGCAAATCCCAATTGTTCTGCCAGCTCATAACTTTTTACGGCTTTTTCGTAGTTTTTGGCTTTTGCGTAAGCATTGCCTAACTCAAAATAAGTGCGCGCTGTGGGATAGTTGCGAAGCGACTGAAGCAGGAGATCTATTGCATCATATGGGTTGTTTCCTTTTCTAAGGTTTAGTGTTCCTTCTTCATATTGCTTTAGGGCTTTTTGCTGCAACTCCCGACTACCTTGTGCCAAACTATTGATGGCAGTTTTGTCGAATACATCGACCTGATTTGTGCCTGTAGATGGACCCTCTGAACAAGAATGCAATAGTGCTATGCAACCAATAGTGAGCAATGATAAGCGATTCATAAGTCAACTAGTTTACACAAAAATATGAATAATTATTCTTTGTGGGTGTTATAAATTGAGTGTTAGTATGAGGATGTAACTGATGTAGTTTGTGCGGATATTTTTGTTATGTGTCTGTGAGAATTTCCGGTTTGTTTCCGGTTGTTTCCTATGTTTTTGGGTATAAGTCATTGATAATCAATGCTATTCATTTTTCCGGTATGTAGGGGTGTGAATGATTACTATTACATTATTTATTTATGTATATTCGGGGCAATGTTTTGATTGAAGGTGCGTAGGTGTATAAATAATTTTTAGGGGTATTGGATGACATTCTGCAATCATATTATTTATATACATAATTTCCGGTTTTGCCGGTTTGTTTCCGGTTGTTTCATGGGTTTTGGTACTTAATTCGTTGATTATCAATGGTATTCAATTTTACAGGTAGCGTGAATTTTCCGGTGGCGGGTGTTAGTCTGAACCACTGATTTACCAGATTATTATGATTCTTATGATATGTGTTACTTTGTTGGTGTTTTGTGTCATATTGGGTTTACAGTTAATTTCCGGTTTTGCCGGTTTGTTGCCGGTGTTTTCATGTCTTTTGGGGTGTAAGTGGTTGATTATCAATGGTATTCACTTTTGCTGGTAGTGTGTGTTTTCCGGTTGTTTTTTGATTAGGGTGACACTTTTGGAAGTTATTGATACCGACCTTACCCCTACCCTATGCCACAAATAACGAGCCAATGTGGTGGTGGCAGTGACTATTTTATCCACATTTTTTGAGGTGTTTCATGGCATGCTTTAAAAATGAGGACCAAAAGAATTGTATAAAATTAGAGTGGATTTATTAGTGTATATTTGTTTTAGATATTTTTACACTTTAAAAACGTACCCAAATGAAAAAACCCACCATTTTTTATCTTTTTGTGCTATTACTACTGCTGAGACAAACAGCAGAGGCTCAGCAAATTTCCACCATTATAGGTGACCATACTATAGGGTATACCTACAGTGGAGACGGGGGACCAGCGACGGCAGCTGGATTGAAATATACTTATTCGATAGCGCTAGATAATACTGGCAATATCTTTGTGGGAGAGGGCAACAATGTGGTGAGAAAAGTGGATGCCTCGGGCATTATTAGCACCTATGCAGGCACTGGTACGCTGGGATACTCTGGTGATGGTGGACCGGCTACTGCTGCTACCTTCAGATGGCCGATGGTGGTGAACACTGACAATGTAGGAAATGTGTATGTGGTAGACTATAGCAACAATGTGATTAGAAAAATAAATACTTCTGGCATTATTAGTACTATAGCGGGTACTGGGACTGCGGGCTATAGTGGTGACGGAGGCCCTGCTACATTAGCAAGATTAGCAGGCCCAGGTGGAGTGGTGGTAGATGCTGCAGGAAATGTGTATATAAGTGATGGGACAAATAACCGAGTGAGGAAAGTAAGCTCTACTGGCATAATAACAACAATAGTAGGAACTGGACTTTCTGGATATAGCGGTGATGGTGGTCCTGCAACTAATGCCCGACTTTGGGGGCCTGGGCCACTAGCGATAGATGCTACTGGCAATTTGTACATAGCTGATAGAGGCAACCGTGTAATTAGAAAAATAAATACATCGGGCATTATCAGCACCATAGTAGGTACAGGTATTGCAGGATATAGCGGAGATGGCGCTGCAGCAACTTTTGCAAGACTTAACGACCCTTATGGGCTTGCGGTAGATGCTGCTGGAAATATATATTTTTCTGACTGGGGAAATCATGTAGTGCGCCGAGTAAATACATCTGGTATTATTCATACGTATGCAGGTACGGGTGCGATGGGCTACTCGGGCGATGGTGGCATAGCTCAGGCGGCTGATCTGAAATGGAATATGGGTATAGCTACAGATGCTATAGGTAGGCTATATATAGCGGATGAAATAAACTATGTGGTGAGGCGTGTAGATTCTACTACTAATAGTTTCCCGTCATTTGATGCTGCCTACGATATAGGTACCTGTGAGGAAACAACTGTTACGATTGATTCTTTTTTAGGTGTATCAGATCCTGATGTGGGACAATCGCAAACATGGACAGTGTATACTGCACCAGCAAATGGCACTTTGAGCGGATTTAGTGCTACCGGAACTACTACAGGTGGGCTGGTGGTACCATCGGGCCTCACCTATATTCCCAATCCTGGTTTTGCTGGTAGGGATAGTTTCAGTGTGCGGATATCTGATGGGATATCGATAGCTGTAATAAAGAAGATGGTGGATGTAGATGCTGCGCCCAATGCAGGAACGATAACTGTAAGTGACACTATATGCGTGGGTGATACGGTGGCACTTGCCAGCACTGTAACGGGAGGCACATGGCTGCACAGTAATACATCTGTGAGTGTAGTAGGCGATGCGGCAATAGGCTTGCTGGTGGGTAGTGATACGATATTATATATAATATCGAATGACTGCGGCTCAGACACTACTACAAAGCCTGTGTATATAGTGGCTGGTGGTGGCTGTAGCACTGGCACACCCAAGATAGTAGCGGTGCAAAACACTATAAAAATATATCCCAACCCATCGGTAGGTGTAGTGACTATAGAAACGGAAGATGAAATAAAGGAGGTAAGTGTAGTAAATATAGTGGGTAAAAAATACGCACTACCCACAGAACAGTATGCTACCAGCAAAAAACAGGTAGTGGTGGAAGGACTACTGCCGGGATACTATGTGATAAGAGTAGTGACTACCGCAGGTGTGGTGGTGGAAAAAGTGATGGTGCAATAATGCACTGCTTTTAAGTTGAGCAATTGGCGGGTCGACTATCTTGCAGGATAGTAGACCCGCTTGTATAATTACTGGTGATGCTAAAGAATAGATGAGGATTATGCAAGTGGAATGATTGTTGTAATGAGGGGGAAGGACGCTTGGAGCAGAGGGGGAATTTGCTTACAAATCTTATGTCTAGTTTCTATATAAACGCCTACATTCGAGTTATGAAAGTTAATCTTGCAGAATCAATTCTTGACAAAGTTGATTTTAGCAACTATGATGATTGGGAAATATATCCTGAAGCACAGTATACATGTGGTTGTGGTGAATCTGTATTTTTCAATTTTCGACACTTTCGTAAACATAGTCGTTCAGAATTTTCGAATCTAAGGCACGAAGATGTATTGGAAATTGAAAATGTAATAAACGATATGGTAAGGACTGAAACTAATTCATTTTTGGATTTTTATTGTCCTGGATGTAAAAGACCTGTTCGCTTTTACTATTTAAGTTGGGCTGGTGGTAGACATGGAGAATATGGTTATCGAATAAAATATGTCGTAGATAATACTAAAAATTGGAAGGCAATATTGAATCTGTTAAAGATAATTATTAGAAAAATTTTCCGTTTTAGCTAGTGCTCGTTTTTATAGTTGGACTCAGGAAATGTTACCATAACACACGAAAAACCTTCGCAAGTTCAAAATACTTATTTACCTTTGCACTCCCTGAAACACAAATCATAACTGCCCAGGTGGCGAAATTGGTAGACGCACTGTGTTCAGGTCGCAGCGTTCGCAAGGATGTGCTGGTTCGAATCCAGTCCTGGGCACTTTAGACCGCTTTAGGCCAGTTTATGCTTCTTTAGGCATTAATGCGCCAAAAAAGGATTGAGAATCCACTCATTTACTGAGTGGATTCTTTAGTTTTAGGCAAAATATTAATGCTGATGGGCGCAAGAAAAGCAAAGTCAGAACCCATATGGACAATCGAAAATATAGAACAGGACTATTGGGGGGATAAGCCTAATTATGACTCCCATTTAGTAACCACCGTTTATAAGCTACGGAAGAAAAATCTGGAAGAATTTTCGGTTGAGGATTTACGAATAGTCATTGGGCAAAATTTAAGCCTACCTATCCTTATACCGAAAGCGATTGATGCGCTTGAAAAGGATATCCTTGCCGAGGGCGATTTCTACCCTGGCGATCTACTAGGAAATGTCCTGTCAGTTGTTCCGCAATTTTGGAGTGACTATCCAGAACTTAAAACGAAACTGAAAAAGATCTTTGCAAGGAGTCAACAACGTATCAAACATGCTTCAGATTTGTCAGAACATTTGAAGGAAGAACTTTTTGCAAAATATAACGAGTTTGTAAGCAACGCGACCAAAGATTAAACTCCAATTACCGCTATAAACGATTATATCCAAGGTATGATAAGCAATCACCGAGACCAGCTTATATGGTTTGTTCTAAGAACTGGCATGTATATCCAGCCTGTTGACGAGCATAACATTAACAGCTTTCTTTCAGGTTTCGAAGTATGCGCTAAAGGCAAATGCTGTTTTACACAATTGTTGCGGAAAAGATTAGAGGACAAATACAAAATAAGATATGCTGAACGTGGCTTGACCCAGCAAATTGAAAAACTTGCAAAAAGAACGAATGATAGTTGGGTTATGACGTTCAGAAAACTTGCGATGGAAGCATTGACATCCAATGGTGATGATCTAAGTCGCAGAATCAAACAATTTCTAAAATATGATGTTGATGGTCAGACTGAAATTATCAAACGGCACGGGTTCACTCCACCAAATCAATCATGGATAGACCACTGGCTAACATTTACCTTCCTTCGTTCTACTTGGGCAAAAGAAATGTGGTCTCCTGACGAATGGAAAACAATACGGGAGATTGATAAACAAGTCCGAAAAGCATACCTTCCAAAAGCAAAATAATACTACCAATTTAGTTTCTCATTTAATCCTTATCCTACCTCAATAGGTCATTTAATTCACAAATACGCCTCAATATGGTCATTAATTGGTTAGATATTGTACCATATACTGGAACATCAAACCAATATGTAAACCCAATGGTTTTATTGAACTATTAAAAAAATTGGAGAGAATTTTCTCCATGATTTGTCAGGCGCTTCAGCCTTAATGTTTTCGATAAAAATGCTCTCCCCTGATCTTAACTTCTTGATTTTTCTTTTCAATCGCTTACTTAGAACATTGCTCGATTGAAATGTTTTTTCTCTAAAATATAGAGTAAATGAAATTATTTTAAAACCTGCCTGTATAGAAATCAAACTATCATCTTTCAATAAAGAGTCTTTTTTAATAAATCCATGATGCGCTCCAGATACAAAAACGATACGTTTGCGTCTAATTTCATCAATCCTAGCATTATAATCTACATGTTTAAATTTGTTACTATCATTAAAATCCAAAACAAACTGCATATATCCTTGGACTGACCAAGATAATATTACATCAGTAGAGCCTTCATTAAATTTTGCGGTATCATCTACATGCTTGTTTAGAATTTCTTTAAGAAGTTTTTGATCTGCATTTATTTGAGCCAAACCACCATATATAATTGCGCGTACAGCAGGGATAGAATCATCAGTGTAATTTACAAGAGCCTCAACTGAACGAGTAGAGAGCAATAAATAGTATGCTTCACGTGTTTCATCATCCCACCTAACTATCCCATCATACTTTTCTTGTAATGTTTGTATATCTTTTCTGAATTTATTGAACAAAGTGTCGCTAGTATATTGTTGCCCATAACAATATTGCCTAAAAAGAACCTGCAAGAAGAGAAAAAGTCTACACAGATTCTTTTGCAGTATACATTTCATAACTCAGAATCGGAATATGGAGACAACATGAGTACTAATTAGAATTCATGAAACTACAAAATAGTGACCAATTTTTTACGTGGCAAACAGCCTATATTTTCCAGATTATTCTTTCATTTCTTCAAATAATCCAATTATTTCACAAATGCGCCTCAATATGATCATTAAATGGTTCGATATTGTTCCATTGTGGGGCACAATCACCTATTTCCCTGCATTCTTCGTCCTCAAGTGCTCATACCCAGCTACATTCATCATTAGCATGAGCATGCCGTAGAAGGTGTCTTCGAAAGGGATGGTGATCATGCGGATGCCAAGGTTGTGGGCGTCGTTGTAGCGCACTACAGCTTCGGGGGTGAGGGCTCCGGTAAGGATGCCATTGGAAATGAAAAAGGGCAGCAATATGATGATAAATGTGAGGTAAAAGGCGGCAAGGTATGTAACCCGGCGATAGAGCAACAGGGACACAAACAATGCAAGTAGTATAAAGGTGACTGAGGTGTAGAGACGGGGCAGGTACGCCAGCCCTACTAGCAGCATGGCGGCTATGAGCAGCAGCGAAAACCAGCGGGCATGGGGGGCAAAACGGGCTGTGGGTATGTAGGTGCTGACGCAATAGTAGGTGAAGACACAGGCGTAGGGTATGCAGATGAAAAAGAGGACCTCCTCGATAGGGAGATTGAACAGATAGATGCCGCAAACGTAGCGGGGGTTGAAGTTCCAGATGCCGATGTGGGTGAAGATGCCATCCCACACGAGGAAAAAGGCTGCTACGGCGAGGCAGGGCACAAAAAAGTGACGCCACTGGCTTACGAATCTGAACCGTGGATGAAAGGAGAACAGAAAGGGAAAGACGATACAAAAAAAATCGACGAGCAGATAAAGGTATTTATCAGGCATTGGTCTGCTTGCGTTTTAGGGCTTCACTAAAATACTTCATAGGTACCCACAGCATGCCGAAACATTCGCCGTCTTCTTTGCCTAGGTGCTTGTGGTGCATTTTGTGGGCACGGCGTATGGCACGGAAGTAAAAGTTGTCGGAGTTGCGGAAGATCTTGAACCGCTGGTGTATGAAGATGTCGTGTACAAAAAAGTAGGCAAACCCATAGATGGTGATGCCCAGCCCTATGAACATGAGGTAGGTATAAGATGTGTAGAGCCCTAGTGCCAGACACAGGATGCCGGGTATGGCAAAGATGAGAAAGAAGTAATCGTTCTTCTCAAAGAATGAGGTGGGGTTCTTCTTGTGGTGGTCTTCGTGGAGATTCCAGAGCAGACCATGCATGACGTACTTGTGGGTGAGCCATGCTACTGCCTCCATGCCAAAGAAGGTGCCTACGAGTATTAATGTGTAAGTGAGCCACATAGTATAATGAATATTTAGATTGTACTGATTTTGTAAGATTGTATACTTTATTGCTGCTGCAAAGTTACCGGCAAAAGTGGTAGCTACGCATCGGTGGTGGGTGTTAAGTTTTGGAGTAGTGCTGCCTCCCAGTCGGAGATACACAACCTGAACCAGGGTGTGAACTGGTGTGGGGTGGCTGCTATGGCGGCTTTGATGTCGGGTAGGCTCATGTAGGTGTACTGGGCTACTTCGGCGGCATCGGGGATGGGTATGGTGTTGCTGATGCCGGTGAATACATGGTCGAACTCGTGCTCTATGAGGCCATTGCTGAGGCTGGCATTGTAAATGAAGGTGAAAGATTTTTGGAGTGGGCAGGTGAAGCCCATTTCCTCTTGCAGGCGACGGTGAGCTGCTGCGGCTGCGTCCTCGCCGGGGCGGGGGTGGCTGCAACAGGTGTTGGTCCACTGTAGGGCTGAGTGGTACTTGCCAGCAGCACGCTGCTGCAGGAGTAACTGGCCCTGTGTATTGAAGACAAACACAGATACTGCCCGGTGTAGCAGACCAGTGATGTGTGCTTCTTGTTTTTCCATAGTACCCACTTGCTCGTCTTGCGTATCTACTAATATTACCTGTTCCATTGCTATAGTACTGTGAGGGTTTATTAAAATATGCTGAGGCTGTGCCTGAAATAAGATGTAACGAGGAGGCCTATCTTGCGACGATTGGATATGCGGACCCGCTGCATGAGGATGTGTGCTGGTGGTACGGCACGTATCTTGTTGAAGAGGGAGCGATAGTACTTGTATGCCACATAGACGCCAAAACGTGCGTCTTTGGGCAACTGACGAATGCCGATGAAGGCTTCATCGAAATCGTGGGCGATATCGGACTCTATTTGTTTTTTATCGGCCTCTGAAAACGACTGAAAGGCTACACCGGGGAAGTAAACTCTGCCCAGGTATTCGTAATCGTTTTTGAGGTCGCGAAGGAAGTTGACCTTTTGGAAGGCAGCGCCTAGCTTGCGGGCGGCGGGTACGAGCTTGTGGTAAAGTGCATCGTCATTGTTGGTAAAGACACGAAGACACATAAGCCCTACTACCTCTGCCGAGCCTACGATATACTGGTCGTAAGTGTCGCCGGAGTGTGTGCTGCGCATGAGGTCAGTTTCCATGCTGCTGAGGAACGTTGTAATGAGTTCTGGCTCAATGTTGTATTTGTTGACTACCTGCTGAAAGCTGTTGAGTATGGGGTTCATGCTTATCTTACGGTCGATAGAAGCCCATGTTTCTGCCTTGAACTCGTTGAAGAGTGTGAGTTTATCGTAATCGTGAAAGGTATCAACGATTTCATCGGCAAAGCGAACGAAGCCATAAATGGCATAGATAGGGGCATGCATTTTTTTGTCGAGGCAATGAATGCCCAGAGAGAAGCTGGTGCTGTAGGCTCTGGTGGCCAGTTTACTGCAAGCGGCAGATACGTCGTCGAATATCTGTTTCATGGTCTGTGTTACTTCAAACTTTTTAATAGCTGCTCTGCTGCAACCTGTCCGGAAATAAGTGCGGGTGGTACTCCTGGCCCGGGCACAGTGAGCTGACCTGCATAGAATAAATTAGTTACTTTTTTGTTTCGCAATGATGGTTTTAGCACAGCGGTTTGGCGGAGTGTATTGGCCAGTCCGTATGCGTTGCCCTTGTATGCGTGGTAATCGGCTACAAAATCTTTGATACAATAACTCTTGTTGTAGACTACATAGGGTAAGATGGAGTCGTCGCAAAGATACTCTATACGCTTCATGATAATGTTGTAATATTTCTGCCTTAGCTCCTCTGTGTCTTGTAAGCCGGGCGCAATGGGTACCAGCAAAAAGAGGTTTTCCATACCCTCTGGTGCTACTGATGGGTCGGTCTTAGACGGACAGCAGACATAGAACAGGGGCTGTGAAGGCCACTGCGGTGATTCGTAGATCTCGCGGGCATGAACATCGAGCGAGGTATCGAAAAACAGATTGTGGTGAATGAGTTTTTTGATTTTTTTGCTCACTCCCAAATAAAATATGAGGCAAGAAGGTGCAAAGGTTTTGCCCTCCCAGTATTTCTCGTTGTAGTTGCGGTGAGTGGCATCGAGCAATACCTGGTCCATGTGGTGGTAGTCGCCGGTGGCTATGATACCGTCTGTGGGCAGTGTGCCCGACGCGGTAAGGAGCCCACTGGCTGTGCTGCCATTGACCTGAATTTTACTGATTTCGCTGCTGGTAAAAAACTCCACACCCATAGACTCTGCCAGCGACTGCATGCCCTCGCCTATCTTCATCATACCCCCCATAGGATACCATGTGCCCATAGAGAGGGCTGCGTAGTTCATGAGGCTGTAGAGAGCGGGAATCTGCTTTGCCATGGCACCGAGGAAGAGCACGGGGAACTCCATGAGTGCAACAAGGCGTTCGTCCTTAAAGTAGCTGCGTACGTGACTGCTTACAGACTGAAACACATCGAGCTTGGCAACACCTTTGATGAGGTCGATGTTGGCAAACTCGAGCCATGAAAAGGCTGGCTTGTACACCAGTTGTTTCATGCCGGTGTTGTACTTGTATTCGCCCTCTGCCATAAACTTTTTCAGTTTATCTGCACTTCCCTTCTCTATGCTTTCGAATACCTGATAGATACCATCGAGCGAGGCAGGGATGGGGAGTACGTCGTCTTTGCCAAAGATGATCTGAAAGCCGGGGTCTAGTTGGATAAGATTGTAGTAGTCGGAGGGGTGTTTGCCAAAGCTGCCAAAGAATTTTTCGAACACATCGGGCATCCAGTACCAACTGGGACCCATGTCGAATGTAAAACCTTGTGCCTCAAAAGCCCTTGCCCTGCCGCCGGTAGTGTGGTTTTTTTCGTACACGGATACCTTGTGACCAGCCTGCGCCAGAAATGCTGCTGCCGACATGCCCGAGAAACCACTACCTATGACTGATAAATTTTTCAACTTTGTTTATTTTTTCAGAAAAGTATTTAAACGTAACCTTTATAAATTTACTTCAAAAGATCGAGTAAATCGTGAACACCTTTCATGTACGACACATTAGGTAAGTTTGTTTGGGAAGCTGAGAGGAGATCAAGACTTCCTGCAACTACAACATGCGCTCTAGGTTCGGCTGTAGCATAAGCCGTAATAAAGTCTTTAACTTCTTCGGCTGGTCTGGCAGCAACAAAGAAGGTTAGGATATATTCTGGTGCAACCATACCCACAATTTTTATCACGTCTTCAGTAGGCAAATCCTGTCCAAAGTAAAGGGTTTGAAACCCTCGTGAGCGTATGATATAATTGGCGAACATTAATCCTATCTCGTGCCACTCTAAAGGTGGTAAGAATAATAAAAACCTATTGGGCTTGTGAGAGGATGAGAGTAGACCATCAGTAGCCGCCATGAGTTTGCGCTTGATGATGCAAGATGCAAAATGCTCTTGTACAGGGGCTGATTTATTGACCGTCCACAATACACCAGTTTTTGCCAAGAATGGGTAAACTACCTGTACCATTGTATCGAACATACCCATGCGCAAAACTGCAGCAGAAAAAATGCGCTCGAAACCAACCTCGTCGAATGCCAACATGCTGGCGAGCAGGTCATTGACATAACCATTGTTGACATGCAAACCTGTGGTAGAGGCAGAGTCGTGTTCTATATGCTCATGAATTTCCTCATCTGTTAGTGCTGCTATCTTTGATATCTTATGGCCATAAGACAATAGAGTTGTCACATTGAGCAATTTACGTACCTGAGCGTCGTCGTAATAACGGCGATTGGTATCGGTGCGGTTTGGGTGAATGAGACTATAGCGTTTTTCCCAAATCCTTATGGTATGTGCCTTGATACCAGTAAGCCGCTCGAGGTCGTTAATTTGATATGACTCCATTGTGTTTAAATAATAGTTTACAAAGTTAAACAAATAAAAGTGAACAAGTTAAACAAAAAATGTGAAGGTTAATACAAAACGAATAAAAGAAAAGCCTCAAAATGAAACGAAAACGCTGAAAACAAGCGTAATAGAGGGAAAAAGTGAGGTAAAAATCGTATTACGGAAATATTAATATAGGGTTATTTTGAGGGTGAAAGTTAAACAAAACGACAGAAATGAGACAATTCCATATAACTTAGTAATTGTAACGTCATTACACATCTTAAAACTACACGTATTATGAATGCAAATGTAAATGTGCTCAACTGGTTTGAAATAGCTGTAACAGATATGGCTAGAGCAAAGCAATTTTATGAAACCATTTTCGACATTGAAATGTATGAAATGGAAATGATGGGAATGAAGATGGCCTTCTTTCCGAGAGAAGACAGCAATGGTAAAGTATCGGGCGCTCTGGTGCAGGGCGACATGCACAAGCCTAGTATGGATGGTGCTAAGATATACTTTAACGGCAACCCAGACCTAGATGTGGCACTGGGCAAAGTACAGGCTGCTGGTGGTACTGTGACTATGCCTAAGACACACATAGACCCAGAAACAGGGTATATGGCCTTCTTTATAGACACGGAGGGTAATGGTGTGGCGCTGCACTCGAACGGGTAATACGACGTGATATAACAATACAAGCATCAGTGAAGGTAGAGACACCTTGCTGATGCTGTTTGTTTTTTTGACGGGATACAGATCAGCGGAGGTTACTTATTGCGGCTGTAGAGGCGAATTTTGGTGTACTTGATAAATGCACTATATGCAGACAAACGGCAGATAACGAATCCATAAAAACCATCGAGAAAGCCAAGCTTGATGAAATACTCTGATATAAAATGCCAGAAGGGCGAGAAAATGATTTTGAGGATCGTGGCCGATTTACCATTCTCTACCGCAGCAAGTGCAGCCAACTCTGAGTAACGTTCTATCTTTTGGAGGTGGGAGCTAATACTACTAAAACTGTAGTGCAGAAGGTCGCCAGTGAGTGTGCCTTTGGTATCTGTAGCGGTGTGGGGTTGCCAGTACTCGTGCACTTTACGGTCGGCCCATTCACCCTTGGTGCGGTTGTAAAGACGAGTTTGCCAGTCGGGATACCAGCCACAGTGTTTTATCCACTGCCCACAATAATTAGTGAGACGGGGGAGCTTGTATACATTATGTGCTGCACTATTCTTTACTGCAAGAATGGATTGTGTGAGTGCGGGTGTTAGTTCTTCATCCGCATCTAGCGATAGTATCCAGTCGTAAGTGGCTTGGGTGGTGGCAAAGTTTTTCTGCTTGGCATATCCCAGAAAAGGGTGCTGCACTACCCTAGCCCCCATGGCAGTGGCTATAGCAGCTGTAGCATCGGTAGAGTGGCTGTCTATTACTAACACTTCATCTGCCACAGCAGCTACCGATGCTATGCAGCGGGCTATGTTGGCTTCTTCGTTGAAGGTGATAATAATGACACTAAGTCGCAGCATGATATAAACTATAAATGAGGCAGACAGACAATGATGCGGTAAAAATAGAAAGACATTATTGTTTTGAAGTGTTTTTGATAAGATTATATTTGCAGGGCGATAATAGAAACCATACTTACTACAGGGAAAGAAAGGCAGAATGAAAGAAAAAAGTAGCAGGAAATTAAAAAAGATATAATTTCGATTTTTTATTTGCAGCATTTGCCTTACCTTTGCAGTCCGAAAAATTTATAACTAATGGAAGCAGTAGCTTTTGTACACGAACAACTTACAACGAAGAAAGAATTCCCAAAATTCAAAGCAGGTGATAACATCACTGTAAATTATAAAATCGTTGAGGGCAATAAAGAACGTATCCAGTCGTTCAAAGGCGATGTGCTGAAACGCCAAGGCACTGGCCACACACAGACTTTTACAGTACGTAAAATGTCGGATGGTGTAGGTGTAGAGCGTTTATTCCCGCTTTATTCTCCAAACATCGACTCGATAATACTGCACAAAGTAGGTCGTGTACGTCGTGCTAAATTGTTCTATCTACGTGAGCGTTCAGGTAAATCTGCTCGTATCAAGGAGAAAAAACAAATACACGCATCAGCTAAGAAATAGTCTGACTGTAGTAAGATATATGAAAGGAAGGATACATTTGGTTGTATCCTTCCTTTTTGTGTGCATACGGGTGAGTGGTAATTATTTTGTCCATGACCAACAATCAAGAATGGACCATAAAATGCAGAGCAATAATAAACAGTCCAGATATTTTTCTTGATTACGATTATATAAAAAAGGATTGAGCGCTGATTAACAACACTTATTTTCTTTCCCTACCCTACCACTCACTCTCAGTAGGGCTTTTGCGGGCGGTGTTGAAGCCACGGAAGTTGAGGCCGAAGCGTACACCTGAGTTGCGGCCCATGTTGCTGTCCCAAGACTGAACAAAGTCTATACGGAGTATACGAAATAATTTCCAGCCTATGTTGTCGATACCCACAAATGCCTCTGTGTAATAATGATTTTGGCTAGCATAAAATGCATTACCACCAAACAGCAGGTAAAACCTAGCCTGACGCAACAAGGGAATTTTGTTGCTGAGCAGCCCATTGAGGTGATACTCTATGTGAGCTTCGCCATAAAGGGGTTCTTTGTTGCTGAAGAGATAATAAGGCGCAAACTGGAAACTCTCGAGGTAGGGAGCTGTATACCCAAACCCACGCATACCGTGCAGATGAATAAGGTCGGGGAAAGAAACATAGTTATTGTTAAGGAAGCCACCAGCTACGAGATTGTATCTGAGCGCGCCCAACAAGCCCATACGTACTTCATCTCTGATAGCAAAGCGCCATTTATCAAAGTCGGTTTTGCTATCTACTATTCCGGGTATTCCCTTTTGGTAATGGAATGTAAACAGAGGCCATCGGCTACCATTTGCCACTTTATAATCGGGGTATTGGGTGTAGGTAACACCGGGCCTGTATGACAGCCAAACCGATAGCAATGCAGCCTGATGAGGTTCCCAAACGGTAGCCACCGTCTGCAATGTGGGTGGTGTATTGTCACCTACACCGCTGTTGTCGCCAGGTAGTATGCTATAATCAGTAGTGTTTTGCAGGGGTATGCGCTGCTGCCATGATGCGCGCACAAACCAAGAGAAACCATTGCCATAATTGCGACGGAGGAAAGCCGCTGCCTCCCAACGTTCATAAATCTTGAGATCGTTTTCTCTGAAGAATAAACTGCGATAGGTATTGAACAATGGCAAAACGGGATTTTCGGGGTTATACTGAAAAACATATTTACCACCCTCTGCACCATACATCCATGAGCGATTGAGCCACTCATTGTCGCGAGTGGTGTAGTATACCCTACCCATTGCATTAAAACGTTCGTTGCTGAAACCATAACGCCCCACAACGTCAGTAAATAAGTTTCTGCCGGTATCTATCTGATGGCGCACTGATATTTTGGGCGCAACGTTATAGCCCTCTACAATATTGTAATTAATGATGTTATCGTTATTTGTACCCAAAAAGAGCGAATTGAGCGTATACGTGTTTTTGTATTTTTTGCTATTGTAGCTGGTCTCCAAAAACATAAGACTCAGTGGCTTTATTCTATTTTCTCTGCGCCTTACAGAATCGATATATTCAGGACTATTGAGCACTATTGTAAGACTGTCTTTGATAACAAAATCTCGCTGTTCATCCAGCTCGAGTGGTACAGGGCGGTCTTGCCAATGGGTGGTGTCTTTTTTGTTTGCGGTTTTATCATATAAACTTGTGACATTACTCGCAAAAATAGAATCTGGTATAGGTTCGTTAACCCTTTGTTTATTGTACACCGCTACACCAGTGGCAGTGACGTCGAACATCATAAACTTGACGGCAAAGTAAAGTACCTGACTTTTTATAACCCAATTATCTGTTTGTAGCGGCAAGAAAACCTGCTCTACCCTCAATGTATCTACGGTACTCATACCAGACTCTTTGACCAAAGTGACATCAAGACTGTGTATAGCCCACTGGTTGTCGACTATATATATAATACCATTGAAGCAGGGCTCGTACAAGCGCCTTTGTATCACTTGTATCTTGTACACCAAGTGTCCGTCTTCCATAAAAGCACCTAATAGCTTGTACTTATAATAGTTGAGTGCGTTATCACTCACAGGCGAAATGAAACCACGAGATGTGCGCCCGAAAACACTTACTATGTTGTCGTAGAAGGTAATGACAGAGGGGAAACGAGAGAAACCAAGACCACCTTTATTGCCACTTTCGCGTACTGAGTGAATGACAGTTTTTTCTTTGTCACCATCGGAGTAATAATCGGCCTCCTCTTCGGTAAGATACAACACTCCTTTGCCAGCACTATCTACACCCAAATCTGCAGACTTAATTTTTTGTCCCATGAACTTATCGGGCAATTGACGAGAACGCATAACGCCCTTGAAGTAAATAGAAGACTGAAAAGACCGAACCTGATCGAGGTGAAATTTGCGCCGCTTAATAGCACTGCGAATGATACCATAAGCAGGATCTTCTGCAGATGCACGTACCACAACCTCGCTCATCTGTAACGATTCTCCTTTGAGTGTAAAGTTGTGAACCACGGTTTCTGCGCCAGTAATAGTTACATTGAATGTGGCCTGCCCAAAACCAATAAACTGGCAAACTACTTTATGTAAGCCAGGGTCGACCGACAGCAAGTAGTCGCCATTTCCATTGGCATTAACTCCATTTGTGGTGCCCTGTATATAGATAGTAGCATAAGGTAAAGGTTCACCTTTGTCGTCGTATACCTTGCCTTTGATAATACCTGCCCACAGACTAGGAGCACCTAAAAAAAGTAATAATGTAGTAAAGTAAAATTTCATCAATCTGGTTATATATCACGCGACAACTAAATAGCATCTGGCTATCCTTACCTAACAATAAATAGCAAAAGACGGATAAAAGTTACAATAAACCCATTTTAAGTATACAGCTGTTTACTTAAAATGATAATATGGCGTGAATTTACCAAAAAAGGATTTCATTGCGCCCATCTATTGAGCACTAAACAACCCATGTATCTGGGCATCAATCTTACGGACAACGTCGGCAAAATCAAGTTCTTTGTCGGCAAAGTTGCAATTGTCAACATCTATTACCAATAGGGGACCATCTTTATAGCCATCTATCCATTTGTTATAAAAACCATTTAGGCGCTTCAAGTAATCGAGACGAATATTTTCTTCATAACCTCTTCCCCTCTTCTGAATTTGGTCTACAAGTGTAGGAATTGATGCTTTGAGATAGATAAGCAAATCGGGTGGTTGCACCAATGTTTTGAGGTTCTGAAAAAAGGAGGTGTAATTTTCAAAGTCGCGATTGGTCATTAGCCCCATGTCAAAGAGGTTGGGTGCAAAAATGTAAGCATCCTCAAAAATGGTACGATCCTGAATAACTGTTTCACTACCCTTACGAATTTCGATAAGGTGCTTGATACGATTGTTAAGAAAGTAAATCTGCAAATTGAATGACCAACGGTGCATGTCTTCGTAAAAATCGACGAGGTACGGATTGTGCTCTACGTCTTCAAAATGAGGTTTCCACTTGTAGTGCTTAGCTAGCATACCTGTTAGTGTGGTTTTGCCAGAGCCTATGTTACCGGCTACTGCAATGTGTTTGGTTTCTGATTTTGAAGGCATTTGTAAAGGCATAACTACTGCGAATATACGGTGAAGCAGATAAAATGTAACTGTAAAAAGTAATGAGGCTATAGGGTGTACTGAGTAATACTATAATGCAAAAGACAAAAAAACACCCTGCATGTAAAGGTAAGTACTACCAATAAATGCAGGGCTGAGTAGTAGAGGTGAATCAAAAAAAAATGATTACCAAAGATTCATTTTGTTTCTGAGTGTATTGGGGATACCATTTTTGTGTAATAAAATAGCTGTGGTTTTGTAACGCACATAGGTGCGAGATACATGTATGTAGCCTTTATAATCGTTTTTGTCGCCCCATGAGTTTTTCACAACATAGTATTTACGACCGTTTTGATCAGCAGCAAGCCCTACAATGTGCATACCATGGTCATCGGTAGTTTCGTAGTTGTCAAATGCCAACTGACGCATTTCTGGTGTGATAACACGCTCATACTTAGGACCATCAAACATGTACTTCTTTTCAGAATCATCCATGTTTTCATAATCTTTCTCTGGCACATAAGCTACGCCATTCTTCCAACTAAAGTATTTTTCGCTAACATCTGTAGCCCAAGACACTGTAAAACCTTTATTAAGTGCATTGTCAATGATATCTGTAAGGTCTTCCATCTGCACATTGTACACTCTGTCGAACGACCAATTGTCGGGCACCATGAGCATCGTTTTTTTGTAGTAAGGAGCTGTAGTGACAGAGGTTAGCTCAACATAGTCTTCGGGGTGTATACCTACACGCTCCTTGGCAAAACTTTGGGGAGTATATGTTTTGTAGTTCCATTTGAAGGTCTCTGGAATTTCGCCGAGATAAGAATCGAGCACATCATTGTAGGCCTTTTTCCAAGCAGTGGTAAGTTTACCGTTAGGATTAGCTACTACTGCATCGAGCATACCTTTAAGAATAGCCTGCATTTCAGCAAACTTGTTTTTATCAGTGCCATATTGCAAACCTGTGTAGGCTTCCTTAGGCATCGCGCCATACTTGGCATACATATTCAGTACATCGTGGCAAGAACCACCATCGCCCCAAGCAACCGAGCCATGCATACGCACATAATTTTCAGCTTTCTCAGAATATACACATCTGGCACTAAAAATAGGAGCTAACTCTATTGGGTCTTTACCCATACGCATCATTTCGCTTTCCAGAAACGAATTGGTGGCATAGCTCCAGCAAGTTCCAGAGCTTGCCTGATTTTTTACTACAGTACGCTCTAGATCTATAAGCCTATTGAACTTATACTTACTATCGACACCTTCTTTTTTTGCCTTGTCTTTATTGATAGTAATTACATTGGTGTTGGTGTAACTCTGATTAGATTCGATTTTTCTAATCAGGTCATCCTGAGCAGTTGCCAATAGAGGGCACACGGCAAAAGCCAGCATAGTTATTTTTCTCATTGTGGAGTAAGTGCTTTTTGTAAAAGTAAAATTAAAAAAGAAAAGGAACGATGAAAAAATAAAAAACACTCAACTCAAAAGCTATTGAGCATCGTTCAATTTACTGACCGCATAACTGCGCAGCCACGCCGCGGTATGTGGCCCCTCTGAAAACAACAGATCTAAAATACTAAGGCCAGACACAAAACCCAAACGATCTGCAAATACTTGATAATAAGAGGGAGAGGGTAATGACTGATAAGCATCGGAGCGAAGATCAGTAAAATCATCGGGGTATAGCGGAAGGTATAGCTCGGACTGTGCATGAGCGAAACTGAATTTTAGTTGTTGGTTGACCCAATCGAAGGCAGCCATATTGAACTGTAACAATGAATTATACTCAGATTGAAACAAAACTGATAATGAATCCTGATAATGAAAAAAGTAAGGCGACCTATTGTATACCGACACTATGGTGCGCCAATGCTGCACCTGCCAGCGACTATCGTTTTGTATCTGCACACTGTGCATAGGCACGTGATTTCTGCGACCTTTTATAAGCGGTATACTTAACAAAACCGGATTATTAGATCCTCCTATCTGGTATCTGTTTCGGTCAGACATTTTGCGATAGTGCTCGTGAACATCGAACACAACCTCTGTAGCCGCAGCTAGATGCAGCCACCAGCCCACTGGAGGAAATGTATAATAAGCAGAAACGATACGCATAGTGAATGTATAATTACGAATTGTGCTGAAAGAGCTGG
Organism: Sphingobacteriales bacterium; assembly: GCA_027484425.1. Taxonomy (GTDB): domain Bacteria; phylum Bacteroidota; class Bacteroidia; order Chitinophagales; family Chitinophagaceae; genus Nemorincola. Next base: position 114,214 of record JAIXSZ010000063.1, on the reverse strand, counting down.
CAAAAGTAATCTTTAGACAGTTAAAGAAATGAAGTGGAGAACAGTAAAAAGTGAGATTGCTATTCATATACACAATTCGGCAACTATTTCTATTTTTGGAATCTGAAAATTATCAATTGACTATACCGGAATCACTGCTACAAGAGCTGCATGGAATAAAAGGATTTGATAGGGTGAAGTTTGTAGCTGCTCATGCCACGGCTGCACCAGTATCTGTTCGCATACACCCTGTAAAGGGCAACGGTATTTTTATGACCAATGACCGGGTACTGTGGCACGAGAATGGTGTGTATCTACCTGAGCGACCAGTGTTTACGCTAGACCCAGCCTACCACACAGGCGCGTACTATGTGCAGGAAGCATCGTCTATGTATCTGGGGCGTATGCTGCAACATGTACTAGCTGGAAGAGAAAACTTGCGTATACTAGACCTATGTGCTGCACCAGGTGGCAAAAGCACCCTGATAGCCAGTGCTATGACCGACAGCAGCCTACTAATAGCCAATGAGGTAATAAGAACCCGAGCATCTATACTAGAAGAAAACATAAGCCGCTGGGGCTATATGAATACTTGGGTAACGAGCAATGACCCGAGAGATCTGGGTAAACTAACTGGTTACTTTGATGTGATAGTAGTAGATGCCCCTTGCAGTGGGTCGGGATTGTGGAGGAAGGATGCGAATGCACTGAACGAATGGAGCGAAGCCAATGTAACACTATGCCACCAAAGGCAACAACGGATACTAGCTGACGTATGGCCAGCACTAAAAGAAAATGGTGTGCTGATATATGCTACCTGCTCTTACTCGCCACAGGAAGATGAAGATGTGCTGGATTGGCTGGCTGCTACTTACTCCACTAAAGGTTTAACAATACCACCTGAGGAGCACTGGGGTATAACAGAAATAACATCGCCTAAGCACCAAATGCCGGGGTATCGGTTTTATCCAGGCAATGTGAAGGGGGAAGGATTCTTTATTGCAGCGGTGCAAAAAAAAGAATCGGCAGGGAGCCTGAAACCATTGAGGTTTAAAACAGCTAATAACCCTAAAATACAAGCAGCCGCAGCTCACCTACTGCAACGGGATGATATAGTGCTGATAGCTGGCAAAGACAATTGCTACAATGCTGTAAATATGCTACACGAGGCAGATATAGCACTACTGCAACAGGCTGTGTACCTCCGCAAAACTGGCCTAGAGGCCGGCACACCAATGTCTAAAGAATGGATACCGTCACATGATGTGGCATTGTGTATAGATATCAGCAAGCAACTACCTGCCATTGACGCTGATAGAGAGCAAGCGCTACGCTACCTGAAGCGTGAGGAAACAGGTATAGACAACATACCTAAGGGATGGCATGTGGTGCGGTATAACGGCCAAGGCCTAGGCTGGATAAAGGGACTGGGCAATAGAACGAACAATTACCTGCCCAAGCAGTGGCGTATACGTATGGACATAGATGCATAAAATGAGCCTCAAAAAAATATAAGGCTATTGTTGTGTTAAGTTTCTGAAAACAGAAAAAACCACTTACCTTTGCACCACTGGTAAGTCTTATACGGCCAGCTCCCATTGAATCCCCCAGGACAGGAATGTAGCAAGGGTGTTTGGTTGTAGCGGTGCGATGTGAGTAACTTACCAGTTTTTTTGTGCCTAGTGGTTTCTACTTTTCCGCTAAATACAGATTTAGTACTAGATTACGTACAGGAAAGCGAATTATTGCGGTTTAACTGTCTTAGGTCCTTTACCTGATAAAAATCAATAGTCACTATTGAATTCAGCTCGCCATTATTTTTGATAATGATATCTGAGCGAATAGATGGTTAACTTGTTTTGTTCAAATTTGTATACTATTCGGTGCTCATCGTTGATGCGCCTTGAGTACCAATCAGACCAATTGTGTTTTAATCTCTCCGGCTTACCAATGCCATCAAATGGATTAATTTGAATGGCTTCGATTAATTGCCGGATTCTTTTTTAAGATGATAGAATTACCGGATTTTTTCCAATGTTCCAGATCATCCAAAGCAACCGGCATCAGTACTATTTCCATATATCGTCAATAGAAACTTTAACACCTAGATTATTTTTTTCTTGCTGGGCTGCTTTATTGAGCCTATCAATCATAGCTGATGATGCAGAAAGGTATGCTGTATCATCAACATCTACACTGCTGGAAGTATAGGTTACATGTAAAGCATCTAAGAATAGCTTTATGGCTGTTTCTTGATCGGTATCGGCAGGGTGTATTGTTAATGTACTCATAGCACAAATATAACAAAATTAAAAGTCTGAGTAAAAATCTACAGCAGATATTGTTTGTTAAATTTAGCTATAATAAAAAACAAAAAAACTTTTAGTTTAGAGAATGAACCATCAATAAATATCCTTTGTAGTTGTTTGGTTGTAGCGGTGCGATGTGAGTAACTTACGAGTTTTTTTGTGCCTAGTGGTTTCTACTGTTACATTCTTCAAAATAAAAGTGCTCTTTTCCATTGCAACTATTAAACCCCAAAAGTGAAAATAGGTTTAGTAATAGAACGAAAAAGAGCAATAAATAATCATCTATAAAATTAGCACTCACTCAGCCCAAGGGGTACCTGTATTGCTAGTCCACCCTCGGCAGTTTCTTTGTATTTATGGTTCATATCCAGTGCAGTTTCGTACATGGTGTTTACTACATCATCGAGTGTGATACGTGCATTTTGCGGATTGCTCTGCAATGCTAGCTGCGATGCTGTAATGGCTTTGATAGCGCCCATGGTGTTGCGCTCAATGCAGGGCACCTGCACCAATCCACCTACTGGGTCGCAGGTGAGGCCCAAGTGGTGCTCCATAGCTATTTCTGCTGCCATCAGGCATTGCTCTACCGAGCCACCCATGGCTTCGGTAAGGGCTGCAGCAGCCATAGAAGAGGATACCCCTATCTCTGCCTGACATCCACCCATTGCAGCGGAAAGTGTAGCCCCTTTTTTGAAAATACTGCCTATCTCAGAGGCTGTGAGTAAAAAGTTAATGATCTTATCTTCGTCATTGCCGTCGCAAAAAGCAATGAAGTATTGCAGTACCGCTGGCACTACACCTGCAGCACCATTGGTAGGGGCTGTTACTACCCTACTGAATGATGCATTTTCTTCATTAACAGCTAGTGCAAAACAACTCACCCAGTCGAGTGTAGTTTTGAATGTTTGTTTGCTGTTGGCGATAATGGCTAGCCATTCATCATAATTTGAGTAAGTATTATCTCCTATCAGTTTTTTATTGAGTGCTTCTGCACGGCGAGTAACCTTGAGTCCACCTGGCAATTCACCACCTATATGGCACCCTCTGTATATGCAACTACGCATTACATGCCAGATATTGAGTACACCATTACGAGTTTCTGCTTCAGAACGCCATGTTTTTTCGTTTTCCATCACTACACCAGATACACTGAGTCCTGTTTTCTTACAAGCAGCCAGCAGGTATTCAGACTTCTCTATGGGGTACGGCAAATGAACGAAGTTACCTCCACCGCCCTCTTCACCTTCCTTCACTACAAAACCACCACCTATCGAGTAGTAAGTTTCCGCTATCTCCTGACCATCACTAAAGGAACACAAAAATGTTAGTGCATTGGGGTGATACTGCAAGCTCTCTGTCATGAGGAAAGCTACATCTGCAGCGGGGTTGAAAGGGATAGACAACTCGCCGCCTAGCGTCATTACCTTCTCTTCGCTTATCTGAGCTATACGGGGTGTAATGAGATTTACATCGAATGTAACAGGGTCTTCGCCACACAGACCTAAAATAACTGCAACATCAGTACCGTGACCTTTGCCTGTTTTGGCTAAAGAGCCATAAAGCAACACCCTGACGTGCTGCACCTTATGCATACCTGTAGCCTTTATGCTATCTACAAACCTGAGTGCTGCCCTCCATGGGCCAAGGGTATGCGAACTACTGGGACCTACGCCTATCTTAAATATATCGAATACCGAAATACTTTCTTTACTAGTAACCTGCATTTTTAACATGAAAAGGGGGGAAGAATTTCCCCCCGCAAATATAACATCAAACAACGCAATAAAAACAAGACTATGGCAGCAATACTTTATCAATTACATGTATCACACCATTGCTTTGACGGACATCTTTGATGGTCACTGTAGCTACGTTACCGCTACCATCTTTCACCATCAGATTTTTGCCCTTGGTCATAAAAGTAAGGTCATTGCCCTGTAAAGTTTTTAGGATGGCTTTGCCATTACCTTCTTTCACTTTAGCCATCAGTGCTTTGGCATCAAGATTGCCCGCCACTACGTGATAAGTGAGTATAGCGGTAAGTTTACCCTTTGCCTCAGGCTTCAACAAACCATCTACAGTGCCAGCTGGTAACTTACCAAAGGCATCGTTAGTAGGTGCAAAAACGGTGAAAGGACCAGCACTCTGCAATGTTTCTACCAAGCCTGCCGCCTTCACCGCTGCTACCAGCGTGGTGTGATCTTTAGAGTTCACAGCATTTTCTACTATATTTTTGCTAGGATACATGGGAGCACCACCTACCATTATTGTCTTCTGGGCATACGTTTGTGTGGTGGCGCCAGTCAGTGTCACTGCAGCTATTGCTGCGATCATCATTATCTTTTTCATTTCTCTGCTTTTATTTAAGCGGTTAAAAATTGTTTAGTGCTATCATGTACGGAACATAAACCTTAACGGTTTGGCGCATGAAGCCAAATATTTTTCGACCCAAAAAAGCAACAGTAGGAATTACCAATCTCTGCGCAACAACAGTATTCTACCAGCTAAGTAATACACTGCACACCAGCTAATAGTGGCTATAACATAAGTACTATCTGAAAAAGTATTGCTGGAAGGCATGAGCGATTTCATCATTTGCATGAGCTGAAAGGGTAATAATTCATCGCTAGCTTGGAGCGGTAGCAGATTACCAATAGGAGCACCTTCGCGACTATTAAGGATCCCCTTGAGGATGTGTTCTACAAAATTGGTGTACAATAAAAACAAGCCTATAGCCAATCCGCTACGCTTGATGAAGATGGCTAGAAAAAGACCAAGCCCCAAGTAATTGACCGAAAGTAAAAAGAAGTAAAACACTTTGTAAAACTCTGAAAAGAGATTGGTTAGAGAACCAGAATTGACCCAGCCAAATAAAGCACCTACCAAAAATAAATATACAGTAGCCACCAAACTAAGCACTACTACCATGATAACCTTGGCATGAAAAAACTGCAATCGGCTCCAACCGTCTATCACATTCTGACGGTGCGTGCGATAGGTATATTCATTGGAAGTGATAATGATAACCAGTATGCTCAGAAAGGTGATGAAGGTACTGGCCCAAAAGCCTATATTACTCCATACAGAAGGGAATGAATAAGCAGTATTGAGGAGATTAATACCACCCATGCTATCTCCTCCACCTATACTTATGATGCCCTTGGATATCTGATAGTTCCAAAGGGGAAGGAGTACCATAAACAGACCTATAAGCACCCAAAAGGTACGGTAACGTTTTATTTTGAGCCATTCTATGGCAAGCAGTGAGCGCATAAGGGGGTTACTTATTGATGAGTTCCATAAATCTGGTTTCAAGGCTTTTCTTTCTGAGAACAAGGTGCGTAAGCACTACACCCTGTGCCATGCAATGCTCATTGACCATAGCAGGAGTAATGCCTTGGGTGCCAGTGAGCTGCAAGAGACCATCTACTATCCTGAACGAAGGCGCAACAGTACCTGGCAAGGTAAGCAGTGCCTGCTGCAGGGCAGCCATATTGTCAGTGCGAAGTTCTATCCAATCTTCTTGGCGCAGCACCTCATCTACAGGACCATGCAGCAGCAAGTTGCCTTGCTTAAGTATTGCAACATGCGTACATACTTTTTCCACCTCATCGAGCAGGTGACTGGCTATGATGACGGTTATACCTTGGCTACTGAGGGTGCGGATAAGCTGCCGAATTTCAGCTATACCTGCAGGGTCGAGGCCATTGGTAGGTTCGTCCAGCACCAGTACTTTAGGATTACCCAAAAGAGCAGCACCTATAGCCAAACGCTGCTTCATGCCTAGTGAAAACTCCTGAAATTTACTATGCCTGCGCTCAAAGAGCCCCACTTGTTGCAGCACACTATCTCGAGCGTCTAAGCCACGACCACGAAGCGAAGCGGTGATCTCGAGATTGTTGTAAGCCGACATGTAATGGTAAAAGTTAGGTGTCTCCAACAACGAGCCGATTTGGCGGCGGGCATCATCTGGTGGCATACCGCCAAACCAGCTGTACGAACCAGCATCGGCCAGTAGCACATTCAAAAGAATGCCTAGGAGGGTGGTTTTGCCGCTACCATTAGGACCCAGCACACCATACACGCTACCCTCAGGCACATCAAACGAAACACCCTTCAGTGCCTGTATGGCACCATAACTTTTTGACAAATTTTGTATGGACAGTATGTTGCTCAATGGAATAAGGAAAATCAAAAGTAAGGAAATATTGATGATGGGTTTGGGGAAATTTAGGGGGGCTCTAAACAGCAAATCTACCTACATTAGCATGTGACAAGAACAAGAGACATTAGAAATTAGCGATTAATTCTAATCTTAAACCAACTAATTTCTAATGTCGTATGTCTTTATAACTGAAAGATAATTCTAACTGCATAAAAATGTAATCATGAGAAAAAGTATACTAACAGTTTTAGCGGTCCTATTTTCATTGATTTCATTTGCTGCCCTAACTCCCATTACCGGTGGAAGTTCGGTATGTGGTGGCAATAGCCTTGTAATGACTAACGCTACCCCAGGTGGAACATGGTCATTATCTACAACAACACTGGGTACTATTAGCTGGACAACAGGCACAACTAGCACAGCGGTGTTTGCTGCTGCAAGTGTGGGCACCACAGGTACGTTAACGGTAACATATACATTGGGAGCAGATGCTGTGTATCATTCTGTAGCTGTCAACCCATCGCCTGCGCCCATTGTAGGACCACCAGCACTGTGTAACTATGATATATACGTTACCTATGCAAATGCAACACCTGGAGGTGTTTGGTCATGTGGTGGTACCGCATTTGATTCTATTTCTGCTACTACAGGATCGTTGTACCATTTGCCGGGTTGTGCAAGTGCATGTGGTGCTGATGTTATTACATATTCGCTGCCTACTGGCTGTACTGCCACACGGAGTGTAACTGTAAATCCTATAGTGGTGGTGTATATGCCACCCGATATTTGCTTAAGTAGCGGTACTGCTACAGCTTCTGGTACACCCTCAGGCGGAACATGGTCAGGATCAGCCCCCTCGGTAGCCACAATTGACGCAACCAGCGGTATAATTACTCCAATATCTGCTGGGACTGTTATTCTTACTTACAGTTTATTGGGGTGTACACTATCTAATTTTGGCGCACCGACTATTGTAAGAAGTGGAATAACAAACCACTATGTAATAAATCCGCCTGACACTACATGTAATGGACCAGACTTTTTCATCAATACATGTGGCGGGACTGCCTATAACATAACTACCTATTATGGTGATGGCACATTCAGCAACTTGGCTTTAGGTACTGGTTCATCAGCACATTTCCCGCATACGTATGCATACCCTGGCACGTATACCGTAAAACAAATTCTTTACAGTGGCACTACGCCTATAGACTCAGTGCTATTTTCATACGAATACAATTTTTGCAGAACTATACCCATCAAAATATTCAATGACAATAATAGCAATTGCATTTATGATGCTGGGGATTGGTATAATCACAACTCACTTACTATCAGAGTAGACTCTAACAGCATACCAATAGATACGTTGCCGGCAAGCAGTGGTTTGTATTACAAGGCATACGGCCCTCCAGGCACCGTTTATTCCTTCAGAATAGTGTCTAAGCCTAATGGCATCGTGTTAACCTGCCCTGCAAGTGGCATCATCTATGACACAATAACTAGCTATACAAATACATACACACGCAAGTGGTTTGGAGTAGAAGGTGGCGCACCGGGAAGCTTTGACCTAACAGGGCATGTCTCTAACAGATGCGGCAGACATACTATGTCAACTATAATTTATGTAGACAATTATTATAACACAACTGTAAGCCCACAATTATCTATGGATTTTGGCACACAGTACGATTTTTATTCTTCTGTGCCAGCACCTGCATCTGTAGTAGGAAATATAGCAACATGGAATTTGAGCCCGATTACCTGCACCACAGCTGCTCCAACCAGTATACATGTGCAACTTGAAGTACCTGGAACATGGCTTGTACCCGGCGATGCAATCAACACTGATTACATGATACTGCCTACATCAGGAGACTCTAATGTAGATAATAACCACATCATAAGAGAAGATACAGTTAAGTCGTCATTCGATCCTAATGATATTGCCGTTTCGCCTGCCGGCTTTATCTTATCAGGTACACAATTGCAATACACGATCAGATTTGAGAACACGGGCAATGATACTGCACACAACATTTATGTTTTAGATACCGTCTCAGATTATCTTGATATGAGCACATTCCGTTTAGAAATGGCATCAGCCGAAATGGATATAGCTGTAAAAAAAGAAAGTGGGCTTAACATCATAAAATTTGATTTCCCTAACATTAAATTGTTAGATAGTTCACACCATGGTTTGTGTGATGGCATGTTGATTTTTAATATCAAAACTAAAACAGGCCTACCTGATGGTACTTTAATACCCAACAGGGTTGGAATATACTTTGATGATAATGAAGTAATAATGACTAATACTGCAACCAACACTATAGGTATACCGTCGGTATCGACTAATAATATAGATAAACACAATAAGGTGGAACTTTATCCTAACCCTGCTTCTAGTGAACTAACAATAAAAACCGAAAAAGAATCTTTTAGTTCCTATACCGTAACCAATAGCATAGGACAGGTACTTGTACAAGAGAAGGTTAACAATAGTATTACTAAGGTAGATGTAAGTAAGCTGGCTCCTGGCTTCTATTTTGTAAGTCTAAAAGGGGAAACAGGTAGTGTTGTAAAGAAGTTTGTGAAAGAATAGAATAACTGATTAGGTCATCAACTTGAGGAGCTGCTACACGCAGCTCCTTTTTTTGTCCAATTTTGCAGTCAAAATATTACCAAGGGTTGATGCAGTAAATACATAATATTTATTGCTAGTTTTGAATTCTTCTTTTTCAAAACCAGCATACACAGAGTACCACCCAAGAAGCAATACTTAAAATGAAAACACTGATTCTATTTTTATTTGTAGCACTATTAAATAGCAATTGTATTGCTCAACAAGACATTTACGATTCTATCAATGTAAATAAAGTGGTAAGAAATTTCATATCTGCTGTGAAACAACACGACACTAACAAGATAGCTAAAATGATTTCTTTTCCTTTTAAAAGAGAATACCCAATTCCTGATTTAAAAAATAGAAAAGAACTTGGAAGGAGATACAAGGAAGTATTTGATGACAGCTTAGTGAAACTGATTTCTAACTCATCCCCCAAAGATGATTGGGGACGTGTAGGGTGGCGAGGTATTATGTTACTAAATGGTGTGGTATGGCTCGACGATGATGGCAGGCTAATAACTATCAATTATCAGTCTGCTCTGGAACGCAAGATGAAACAAAACATAATAGTTACAGAAAGAAACTTACTACACGAATCTATTAGGAAGTACAAAGAACCTGTGCATATACTAGAAACAAAAAAATACCGTATTCGAATTGACGAATTGGCAAATGGGAAATATCGGTACGTGTCATGGAATAAAAATAAAAAAATGAGTGACACACCTGACCTTGTAATAAACAACGGAGAGGTTGAACATGACGGTTCGGGGGGCAATCACCATTATACTTTCACAAATAATGGCTATACCTATACCTGCAACATAGTTATACTTGGCACTGCAAACTCCCCTGATGCATACCTGCATATCTTGAAAGGGGAAAAAGAACTTCTGAGACAAGGTGCCGATATTGTACGTCTATAAATTAGCAACTTCGTCCAAATAACTTTCAGCGTGATTTTACATTGTTTGTAAAATGTAAAATGGTTTGTGTTTGCAGGAAAATGAGTAATGGATTTATGTCAACTTTAACGCTCAAAACTATATTTAGCCATACTCCAAAAGGAATCAAGCGCTATAATACGCTGCTTGAAAAACGTAATGAGTAGCGGCCAGTCTTCTTGTCGGGCTATGTTTACATCGTGTATCTGTGTAGTGATGCGGCTTATAGTTTTTCCATATTCGTCTTTGGTAAGTGCTTGCCATTGCCATTCTTCGCCTAAGGTTTCGTGCAACACCTGCTTTAGCCCATGCAGCTGTTCATAAAAAGATGCTTGTAGGTCAATGTCTGAATGTGTGAGTTCTATGGCAATAGATGCTTGCTTATGACCAGCATTCATACGGAAGTAAATGCCGGGAATTCCTGTTTTGTAGTTTATCCAGTTTACAGACTCACAGTCGGCAGAAAGAATAGGCTTCATGTACTGACCGAAAGCAGTCCAGAATGCTTGTTTTTGTTTTGATTCTTCTTGTTTGGTGTACATATGTTCTACTATCTCATTTATACATATTAAATGCTTTTACCCACTTATTCTTTACTTGCAAAGGTGATCAAAATTGATTTTGCATGCAATTAATAGCATCAATTGTGCAGTATGTTTTTAATACTTGTTCTTTGCGAAATGTCTTTAGGGGTCACTTTCAAAAAGCAATAAGACCTATTATATACACGAGCAAGATAACCACCAGAGAATGTGGCAAATAAAATATTTTAAACTTGTCACGTTGCGCGTTACATTTGCGTTGTGATTATCAGTTTTCGCCATAAAGGACTAAAGCTATATTATGATAGCGGGAATGCATCAAAATTGCAACCTAAACATGTAGCTAAGATAAGGCTGATACTCACAAGGCTAGATGCTTGCAGGAGTCACGAAGAGATGCAAGTACCTGGTTATGACCTTCATAAACTCTCGGGAAACTTGAAAGATTTTTGGTCTGTAAAAGTGAATGGAAATTATCGTATCATCTTCAGTTTTGAAGGAGAGAATGTATGTAATGTAGACTATTTAGATTACCATTAATAAACGACTTATGGCTATGTACCACCCAGCACACCCAGGAGAGCTGATAAAAGAAACAATAGAAGCACTAAGGGAAGAAACAGGAAAAACCCTGACGATACAAGAAATTGCAGAAGGCCTGCACACAACACGAAAGACACTCTCAGCCATAATAAATGGCAAGCAATCAGTGTCAACTGAAATGGCCATTAAGCTTGCAGCAGCATTCCAAAATACCACACCTGAGTTCTGGCTAAGGGTACAGAGTAATTATGATCTAGCGCAAGCAAAGGACTTAGTCTCTGTAGATGGTATAAAGGTTTTTTGGAAACCTGCGGCATAGCTAATAATTACTTTTCTCACTTCATAAGAAGTACATGAATTAAATATACCCCACCCTACTCATACCTCAGCGCCACAATAGGGTCGAGGCGAGAAGCCTTGATAGCGGGATAAATACCTGATATAACGCCCACTAGCAAACAAATGCTGACGCCCATAGCTATCCACAACCAAGGCACTACAAAGCCTGTACCGAAAAAGATACCGACAAGGTTGCCTAGGAGCATACCTAGTATGATGCCACTGATACCACCCAGTAGACTAATAAGTACAGACTCGGTAAGGAATTGCTGCTTGATGGTAGATGAACGAGCCCCCAGCGCCTTACTGACACCTATCTCGCGAGTACGCTCGGCTACAGATACCAGCATGATGTTCATTAACCCTATCACGGAGCCCAATAATGTAATGATACCGATGATAATGGCCGAATACCTGATGTATACAATACTATCCATCACTTTTTCAACGAGGTCATTATTTTGGGAAATTGTAAAGTTGTTTTCGGTACCAAGTGGCAATTTGCGTACTACTCTGAAAGAGCCTTCTGCCTCTTCGCCGGCTATATCTTTGATGTGAACATCGGGTACTTTGACACTAATAAGGTAAGAATTATTACCACCAAACAATGCACGTGCTGTATTGAGTGGAATAAGTACTTTATTGTCGCCATCCATCATCATACTCCCCCCCTTCGACTCCATAATACCCACCACCCGACACTTTACATTGCCTACCGATACTATCTCGTTTATAGCTTCTTGATTTTTGCCTTTGAACAGCTTTTTGGCTACACCGCTTCCTAACAAACACACATAACCACCAGAATAAACCTCAGAAGTGGAGAAATTCCGACCTGCCTCCAGCTTGGTATCAGTAACCGAAAGATAAGCTTCATCTACACCAGTGACACGCACATTGGGGTTGGTTTTGTTGGATTTGTAGTTGATGGTGGCATTTCCGGTACCACTTACAGACAACCCAATTTGGGAAGGAAATTCGAACCGCTCTTTGAATGTTTTTGCATCTTCAAAACTAATAGCCCGCCCGTCTACCACTGTCACATTAACCCCACCACCTCTGTGTCGCTTTTTCTTAAGCACGTCGCTAGTTATCTGAAAGGTATTCACCCCCATACTACTGAAGTTACTGTAGACACTCGCCTTCATCACCTCAATGGCGGTAAGAATGCCTACCAATGCCATTATACCTAAACCTATAATGGCTATCGTGAGGATGGACCTCAACTTATTGTTGCGGATGGCACGAAAGGCAAGTATTACGTTGAAAAATAACTGCATTATTGTTTATAAAAATTAGTGACAGGTAAACATCGATACTATACATTGCTTGGTTTACTTGCGCACCAATTTGTGTACAGGTATTTGCTCTCCTTTACTGCCTACTGCCTGTAACATATAGGTACCAGGCGCCAATGGTGCCACATTAAATTGGATAATGTTTTTGCCCTTTTTGCACTGAGTAGATAACACTTGGTCTACCACACGGCCCGACATATCATAAATTATAAAGCTGAAATTCTGAGCATCTGCAACTGTGAATTCGAAATTGACATATTCCCATGCTGGAGCTGGATACACAACTGATGCCGGTGACTTGACAATAGGAGCATCGTCCACACCAGTGAAATGAGGTGCTGTAAGACGCGCCATATAGTTGCCGTATCTGAAGTCTTTTCTACCAAATATTCCCTCTACCCATATTGCTCCAGGCGAGTCCCAGTCTGGCTGAGATCCACTGTAATCGCCCCAGCGTTGCTCGCGACCAGATAGTAACTTGATGCTATTATCACCAGTTTTTATCTTGAGCATATCAGAGTAACCTGCACCGTCGCAAAACACAGCACCATAGCCGGGGAATGTACGCCTGCCAGAGAATTCGTAAGTTATGATAGAAGTGTTGAGCCCACCAACATTGCCCGTGTAAGAGATATTGGGGTAACCAAAATCGAGCGTATCAATACTGATGAGCTGAGCGCTAACCGTAGGTGCACTACGAAAATTGGAAATAACGCCATGATAAATAGCAGATGCTCCATTGGCAGCATTGGTGGTAGTGCTTACAAACTGTAACTCATCGCCCTTAACAAAACCACCTAAAACCCTGCCATCATTTGTGGCTAGGTCTTTGGTGGTATCGGGCTGCAGCGCGTTTGGGGGCACACCGTATGGCAACGATGATATAAGCGGAGTAATAGTCAGTACAGTATCTGCACTGCCTATAGTATCCGGAACTTTAACCAAAAATAAGGAGTCGTTAGACATATCAAAGTTTCGGTTAGACAAAAAATACTGCTCTTTTTCTTCCAGTGCGGCGCCGGGCTTAAGGGGATATAAACATCTTAGATATCGATTATTGAACTTAATATTATCCCATATTTGGTAGGTTAGCAAGCTGTCGCCATTATAACCCTCTTCTTTGCGAATCTGGTATATAAGCGTTTGCTTGAATCCAGCCTGCCAGCTTTCATTGTATTTGATTTGGTTACCGGTAAGGAAAAATTCATTCTTGGTAATAGAAATGGCAGGGTAATCAAACCATGTAGTGTCGGCAAATATGTCGCCATAAAACTTGTAGAAATTCCAATCACCAGAGGGATCGTTCGTTTTTGAAAAACCAACTACTATCCAATTAAATTGGTTTGTACTATTGAGCATTACAGAAATAAATCTATCAGCTTCTGGGTCGTAAATAACTTTGGGGTCGAAACGATAATTCACGCCACCACCAACACCAGCATTATTGAGACCTACAGCAGCACTATATGCGATCAGGCTTTTGCGATACTCATAAGCACCTGTTGTGGCATCGTGTGTAGCAATGTTAGAGTTCATAACAGCAACAGCTTTATTGCCATTACTTACTGCGCAATAGTTATCTGGTGGTATACCTGAAAGCGAATCGGCTATAAACCCAATAGACACTGCAGGCTGCATAACAGCGGAAGTTTTCTTTTGTTGAACAGCAGATGCCTTTCGGGGATACAATTGCTGCATTTTCTCTTTTATTTCTTTTAGCTTCTTTTTATCTGCATTATGCTCCACATCTGGTGCCTCAAGATTTATAACACTAGCATTATACTTATCATCAGCATTGCGTAGAGCGGTAGTGCCCTGCAATGTAGCCTGATGTCGAGTAACCCGTGCCTGCTGAGCCTGTGCAAAATGAGAAGTAAACAACGCTACAAGCCCTAAAAAGTAAAAACTGCGCATAAAAAAACTTTTGATAAAAATAAGAAAACATCTCCATGCACGCATGAAGATGTTTTAAGAAATATTGTGTAAAAATGTTGTAGGTACTAGCCCTGCAACGCTGCAGCACCACTAACAATCTCTGTAAGCTCAGTAGTAATGGCTGCCTGGCGAGCACGATTGTAGCTAATCTTCAGTGACTTCAACAGTTCATTGGCATTTTCGCTGGCTTTATCCATAGCGGTCATACGAGCACCATGCTCTGATGCATTGGCATCCAGTACCGACTTGAACACCTGAGTATTTAGGATTTTTGGCATCAGCTCCAGCAATAATTCTTCCATTGATGGTTCGAAAATGAAATCTACATTCATTTTCTTATTAGACTGCTCTACACGTGGTATGGGCAAATATTGCTCAGATACGAAATTTTGAGTAGCAGCATTTTTAAACTGGCTGTACACTATTTCTATGTGATCGTACTCTTTATTTAAGAATGCTTGCTGTGCATACTGAGCAGCTCTACGCACGTTTTCAAATGACAAATCTGAGAAAATATCCCAGAAGTTATCCACTAATTTAAAATTATTACGCTGAAAGAACTCATATCCTTTTTTGCCGATTGGCAATATGGTCACGTTACCTTTTGCCAACTGTGAAGGGTACTTGGTCTCGATTATTTGACGGGTAAGTTTGATAACATTAGCATTATATGCACCACAAAGACCACGATCGCTGGTAACTGTTATGAATAATATGCGTTCCAGCGGACGAACCTCTGCGAGGGGCAAACTAACATCTGACGAAGCAGCACTAACTATGTTGCTGAGCATATCCTGCAATTTGCGCGAGTAAGGACGCATTTGTAAAATGGCGTCCTGAGCACGGCGTAGCTTTGCTGCACTCACCATCTTCATAGCTTTGGTTATTTGCTGTGTAGACGATACTGACTTTATTCGGTTACGTACCTCTTTAAGTTGACCTGACATATAATGAAAATATGATAATAAAATGGAAAATCGATGCAAAATTACCAAATAAAAAGCAAGAATAAAGTTTTTTTCTGCCTCAGTTGATAATGTGGAAAACTAAGTGGTTATCCACCATTATCAACTAATGACTTGATGCATTCTGAAACGAAAAACAAAAACCACCTATTTTCTTACCACAAAATGAATCACTTGATGGTTATTGCCATACGTAATACTAAGTGAATACATACCATTTGCAAGATATTGAGTCAACTGTATAGGTACATTTATGACACCATCTGCCGCAATAGCAGTTAAGTTTCCAACTACCTTCCCTAACATATCTGTAACCTGTATATCCACTTTGGTATTACCAGCTGAGTGTAGGCTTCCTTTTAAAATGAAGTTGCCGGTATTAGGATTTGGCAACAACATGAAATGGCCATTCACCTCTCCCAAGTTTTGAACACCTACTTTGTTTACAAACATTATCTCCGACTTAGTACCTATG
The DNA here is from genome assembly GCA_027484425.1 of Sphingobacteriales bacterium. Taxonomy (GTDB): domain Bacteria; phylum Bacteroidota; class Bacteroidia; order Chitinophagales; family Chitinophagaceae; genus Nemorincola. The sequence goes on along the minus strand of JAIXSZ010000063.1, from coordinate 98,088 downwards.
ATACCACTACAAATACCAGAGGAAACCACGCTGCATGTAACAGTATCAAGATTGGCAAAACCAGAATGTACAAATATGTTAGTTGTAGCACCCGCCACCGCAACGCTGTTGATAAACCACTGATAAGAAGGTGTGCTCCCTGCGTTAGCCACTGTAGCCGTAAACGTCACCTCATCAACGGCATTGATAGTAAATGATGGTGATGCATTGATAGTAACTGTCGGTACAACATACGGGAATACCGCCATTGTTACAGGTGTACTGAATGCTGTGTCGATGAGGCGACAACGCTCATTCGACAGCATTACACAAGACACTAAATCTCCATTGGCAGGAAGGTAAGTATAGTTTACCCCTGTATCTACAAAACCTCCATTGACCAACCAACGGTAAATGGGCGATACGCCACCACCTGATGCAGCTGCGGTAAAGCTGGCGGCAGAAAACTGACAAAGTGTGTCATTAGGTGTAGTAGCAACTGTAACAGTAGGAATAATTGTAGACAATACAACCGGCACAGTAGTGTCATAAGCAACAGCTGGTACTGCACAACTAGCACTACTTGTGAGCCTGCATGAAATAACATCGCCAGCCAATGGCGCATAAGAATAGGTAGCACCACTACCAACGACTACTCCATTAACCTGCCACTGATAGGCAGGTGAGCTGCCAGCCAAATATGTTGCAACTGTATATAACACCGTACTGCCTGCACATATAGTATCGCCCGATGCTGCACTTATGGCAATTGTTGCTGGTCCAATACTTACAGGATTAACTACCGCGATACCCGGCATTGTACGCATGCAACCGGTAGCAAGATTTGTAGCCTTGACTGTGTATGCACCAGCAGTACTGTATAAACCAAAATTGAGTGCTGCCCCAGTACCAGCTAGGTAATCAACTGGAGTAAGCCCATTGTATAGCTGATACCCGAAACCGGCAGCAGACCCCACTAAAGAAACCGGCACTCCTGTGCTACCTATACAAAAAGTACCTCCACCTGTTAGTAGATACGACACTGGCAACTGATTGACCGCAACAGGATGAGTAACCAAACAACCTGATGGCATACCGTAAGAAATAACTGTAATACCTGGAGCATTGCCACGAACCTCACCAGATGCGGTAACTGTAGCAACCGCGATGGCACTACTACTCCATGTGCCGCCAGCTACAGTGTTAGAGAGATAAATAGTATCTCCTGAACACACCGTAGCGCTACCTACTATGGGTGATGAAGGGTGTACTGTGAGCGTTGTAGACGAAGAACAACCCGTAGGAATGGTATAAGAAATAACCACTGTACCTGCTAACGATGACACAGCTGCACCAGTGGTTGGATTGATAGTTGCAATAGCTGCGTCACCACTACTCCACCATCCGCCAGTTGTAGTGCTACTAAAAAATGCCGAAGCACCTCTACATACACTAGCTGGACCCGAAATGGCTGCTGGTAAAGGATTGACGGTGATAACTGTAGTACGGGCACAGCCAGTAGGTAAGGTGTAAGTAACCACCGTAGTGCCTAAAGACATGCCTGTAAGTATGCCACTACCACCACCTATGATGGCTACAGCAGTAGACGCGGTACTCCACACACCTCCAGCCAAAGCATTGGATAATACTGTGGCTGCGCCTAAGCATACACTACCCGAACCTGAAATGAGCGACGGCAAAGGATGCACAGTAACAGTGGCAGCAGCGAAACAACCAGTGGGCAACAAATAGCTAATTACTGCTACACCCGCTGCAACACCTGTGACGATACCAGTAGAGGACCCAACAGTAGCTACGGCTGGCGTAGATGAAACCCAAGTACCACCTGAAGTAGAGCAAGCTAGAGTAGTATTGCCACCCGCACAAAGCGCAGTGCTCCCAGTAACTGCAGCAGGTGGCGCATTCACAAACACAATTGCATTTGTAAAACATCCAGTAGGTAAGATATATGTGATAATGGACAAACCACTAGCCACACCAGTAACAACACCGGTAGCTGCATCTACACTTACTAGTGATGGCGTACCTGACCAACTACCACCTGCTAATGAATTACTTAGCGTAACTGAGGTGCCTGGGCATATACTGGCAACACCAGTAATAGATGGTGGGTTGGGGTTGACACTGACGATTACCACAGCTCTACAACCTGTAGTAAGTGAATAAGAAATAGGAACTACTCCTACTGCTATGCCTGACACAACACCAGATGTACCAATTGATGCTATTGACGGACTGCCAGAACTCCACACACCACCAGGGTAGGTGTTAGATAGTACAGTCGTGGCACCAACACACACCGATGAAGCACCTGCGATTGCAGCAGGTGTGGTATTGACAGTAACATTGTATGTTCGCATACAGCCAGTCGGCAAAGTATAAGTAATTAATGTACTACCAGTTCCAACCCCTGTAAGAAGGCCTGTCACAGGATCTATTGTACCAATAGAAGGACTTGCAATACTCCACACACCACCAGGCGATGCAGAAGTTAAGGTCGCAGATTGGGCTACGCATAGTGCTGCTGAACCAAAAATGGGCGCTGGTAGTGGATTGACGGTAACGATTGCAGTGCGTATACATCCTGTGGGTAAAGTATAGGTAACATAAGTGACCCCAGCGGAAACTCCTGTAACTATACCTGAAGAATTAATTGTAGCGATAGTAGCAGCGCTTACCGACCATGTGCCTGTAGTACTGGCTGTAGATAACAAAGTAGAGCTACCCTCACATACTGAAAGCGAACCTGATATAGTAGTTGGTAACGGGTTGACGGTAACGCTATATGTAGCAAAACAACCTGTGGGCAATGTGTATGAGATAACAGCAATACCAGCGGCAAATGCACTTACAACACCTGAACTAACGCCAATACCTATAACTGGTGTAGCACTGCTCGACCAAGTACCACCTGATGAAGAAGAAGTGAGCACCGAACTACCTCCTACACACAACTGCGATGGACCCGAAATAGGCGAAGGAAGTGGATGTACAGTAAATGGCAAAGTACGGTAACAACCAGTAGGTAATGTATATGACACATACCCAGCACCTGCACTTACACCAGTAACCAAACCAGACGTAGCACCTACTGCTGCAAAAGCACCCGAACTACCCCAAACACCACCAACGGTAGCATTGGTAAGTGCAAGAGTGGAACCTAAACACACATTATCTGCACCCAATATTGCAGCTGGTATAGCATTGACAGTCACTATTGCTACTGCCGTACAACCAGTACCTAATGTGTACACTACCGGAGCTATCCCCGGAGCCACACCACTTACTACACCTGTAGCAGGGTTGATAGTGGCTACGGCAGTGTTACCGCTGCTCCATACGCCACCTGCAGTCGTGTTAGTTAGTAATGTATTAGCACCCTGGCAAACTTGCAGTGAACCCGACACTAATCCTGGCAATGGATTGACGGTAAGTACTATAGAGCGAATACAACCTGTAGTTAACTGATAAGAAATAGATGATGTGCCAGCACCTATAGCAGCTACCAAACCGGAAACTGCATCGATTGTTGCTACAGCAGTATTGCTACTGATCCACACACCACTGGTTGTGGTGCTAGCAAGTGTAGTAGTAGCTCCTTCGCACAAGGAAGCAGTACCAGAAATGGTTGCTGGCAAAGGTTGTATAGTGAGTAATGATGTGGTGACACAGCCACTAGACAATGTGTAGCTAATAGCTACCGTACCTGCTGCTACACCTGTAACATCGCCAGTGGAGTTGACACTAGCGATTGAAGTATTACTGCTACTCCACGAACCACCTGAAATTGGATTGGTTATTGACACTAAAGATGCAACACAAAGTGTGGCAGGTGCCGTAGAGGGTGCAAGAGCATTGACAGTAAGCAAACGTGATACCACACAGCCAGTAGGAAGTGTATAACTAACCCGAGCTGTGCCCGCTGATATACCAGTTACCAATCCTGTACCTGCAGCTACCGTTATCGTAGTATCGGTAGTAGTCCATGTGCCACCTGGCTGAATGTTGAATTGTGCTACTGATTGCCCTACACATACACTAGCCGAACCGGTAATAGGAGATACAGGATTTACTGTTATCACAGTTGTGGAAACGCACCCATTGCCAAAAGTATAAGAAACTATTGTAGTACCTGCTGCGATGCCAGACACAAAACCACCAGCTACCGACGCTACTGCTGGGCTACTGCTGGTCCACACACCACCCGATATAGGATAGGTGAGCGCTGTGGTACTACCCATACATACTGATGTCACACCACTGATTGCTGACAACGGCAATACAGTGACAACTGTGCTTGCCACACAACCCGAAGGCAAAGAATAAGAAATAACTGAAGTACCTGCACCGAAACCAGTGACTAAACCTGTACTACCAATAACAGTTGCTATGACAGTGTTACTACTAGTCCATACCCCACCCGGTATGGAATTGGAAAGGGGTGTAGAGAACCCTACGCAAGTAGAAGCTGTACCAGTAGACATTACATATGGATGTACGGTTACAATTCTGGTAACTCTACAACCATAAGCGATGGTATAAGATATCAATGCAGTGCCCGGGGCTATTCCACTCAATACACCTGTGCCACCTACTACGGTAGCTATAGATGTGTTGCTACTATTCCATGCACCACCAATTGTAGTAGACGACAGTGCGGTAGAAAGGCTATTGCAAACTGAGGATGCACCAGTGATGGGGGCAGGCACTGGGTGCACTGTGACTACCACTAGGGCACTACAACCCGCACCCAAAGTATAAGAAACAACAGCAGTACCAGCAGATACTCCGGTAACTATACCTGATAAATCGACTGAAGCAATAGACGGAGCAGAAGAACTCCAAACACCACCAGAAGTAGCATTAGAAAGTGATGTGGTAAGTCCGGCACATACCCCGGTAGCCCCTGCGGTAGCTGCAGGAATAGGATTAACGGTGACTGGCATCACAGCATAGCAGCTGTTAGGCATGTAATAGGTGATCACAGCAGTACCAGCCGCCACACCCGACACAATCCCTGCACCGCTGATAGAAGCAATTGTGGGCAGTGAACTGCTCCAAATACCTCCAGTCGTTGTATTAGACAACACAGAAGCTAACCCAATACACACACTAGGCGTACCCGATATAGGCGCAGGTGAGGGATTAACGGACACAACTCTTGTAGCATTACAACCTGTGCCTATCATATAGGTGATCGTAGCTGTGCCTACACTTATACCCGATACCAGACCTGATGCGGCATCAATAGTAGCAACAGATGGGTTTGCACTTATCCATGTGCCGCCCCCTAATGCAGGGTCTGAGAATAAGGTAGTGGCACCAGTACACACTGTAGCAACACCAGCAATTACAGATGGCAAAGGACTCACCGTCACAACCACTGGCACAGCACAACCCGACGGCAATGTATAAGTAATACCCACAGTACCAGGAGATACACCAGATACTGCCCCAACGGCGGCGACAACAGAAGCAGTAGAAGGAGATGAACTACTCCAGGTACCGCCAGATGGTGTACTCGACAATATGGTAGTGTATCCTACACATACGCTAGGCGCACCTGTTATAGAAGTAGGTACCACTTGTACTGTAATTACTTGTGTAACTGAACAACCAAGACCTAGGGTGTAAGATATTGTAGTAGTACCTAACGCTACCGTGCTTACAAAGCCTGTAGACGGATGAATAGTAGCGACGGAAGCATCGGTACTTGACCAAACGCCACCAGACACAATATTTGACAATACAGGGGCAGTACCAATACATACTGATGGATTGCCCAAGATAGGTCCAGGCACTGAATTTACTGTTAATGAAGTAGTAGCCACACATCCAGTAGAGGGGGTGTAACTAATGGTAACAATACCTGCACTCATGGCTGTGACTGTACCTGTGCTCGCACCTATAGTAGCTACAGAAGAGCTACTACTGCTCCATACACCACCTGTAGTAGCCGACGACAATGACAAAGTAGAACCAGCACATACAGACACGCCACCACCAGTAATGGCAGCAGGTAACGGATTGACCGTAAACAAACGCGACACACTACATCCACCAGCCAATGCATATTGGATAGATACCAAACCAGGAGATACGCCAGTAACTACACCAGTAGCAGATCCAACTGTAGCAATAGAAGCATTACTAGATGCCCAAACACCACCGGAAACGGCGTTAGTAAGTGTAACTGAAAAGCCAGGACATACACTACCTACACCACCAATAGCGGCTGGCAATGGTGCTACAGTAACTAACTTGGTGGCTCTGCAACCACCCGGAAGTGTGTAGGTAATAGTAACTGTGTTGACTGCATACCCTATCGCTGCTCCGGATGTAGCGTTAATGCCTGCAACCAACGGACTACTGCTACTCCATGTACCACCAGGTGTGCTGTGTGAATATACTGAAACTGCGCCTACACAAATAGTATTGCTGCCTGAAATAGGAGCAACCGCTGTAACAGTAACTACAGAGGTAGCCGTACAACCAGTAACCAAGGTATACGTTACAACAGCAGTACCTACAGAAATAGGTGATACTACCCCTGTAGTGGGGTTGACGGTAGCAATGGTGGTGGCTGTAGTACTCCATCCGCCACCAGCTACACTATTGGAAAGCAAAACATTCACTCCAGGGCAAGTAGGCACACTGCCAGTAATAGAAGGAGGTAATGGATTAACGGTAATGGTGCGCAATGCTGTGCAGCCAACACCCAAAGTATAAGTAATTACTGATGTACCTAGTGAAATTCCTGATACTACTCCACCAGTATCTATACTAGCTACCGATAAATTGCTACTCGTCCATGTTCCACCTGCAGTAGCATTAGTCAGGGTTCCCGTTGTACCCAGACACACAGATGCAGACCCTGCAATAGCCGCTGGCAAAGCATGAACAGTAAATAAACGAGTAACAGAACATCCTGTAGGTAAAGTGTATGCTATAGTTACTGTACCGGAATTAGTGCCGTTCACTATGCCAGAACTAAGCCCCACACTAGCTATGGACGTATTACTGCTAGCCCATGTACCACCAGAAGTGGCATTAGTTAACGTGGTATTAAGCCCTTGACAAATTGCAGACAAACCCACTATAGATGTCGGCAGCGGATTGACGGTAATTGACTTTACAGCGAAACAACCTGTGTTAAGTGTGTAAGTAATAGTAGCTACACCTGCTGCAATACCAGACACTACACCTGTTATGGGAGCAACCGATGCGATGGTAGTATTACTACTAGTCCATGTTCCTCCTGCAACCGTATTAGTAAAAGTTGTAGAGGCACCCAAACAAACCCCTGCAGCACCTGATATTATTGATGGTGTGTTATTGACAGTTACTACTCTTGTCGTGATACAACTAGTAGGTAATGTATAGGTGATAATTGTGGTGCCCGGAACAGCACCAATTACTATGCCTGTGCTAGCGCCAATACCCGCTACTACTGTGGCACTACTCGTCCATACACCACTTGGTGTAGCACTGGTTAGTGGAGTGGGAGCTGAGATACAGATACTCGCAGTGCCCGTTATCGCGGCAGGTAATGGATTGACGGTGATAATACGGGAAGAAACACAACCCAACGGCAACATATACGTAATAGCTGCTGTACCAGCAGCCAAACCTGTAACAACTCCACTAGCACTGATCGAAGCAATAAGTGGAGCACCTGAACTCCAACTTCCACCGGGTGTAAAATTGGACATCGTTACTGTATTGCCCACACAGACTGTTGCTGCTCCTACAATGGTAGCAGGTAGTGCTGTGACACTGAGTGCAGCTGTAGTATTGCAGCCAGTGGGTAATGTATAAGATATAATAGTAGCACCTCCAGCAATACCTGTAACTACTCCAGAAGCTGAAACTACAGTACCAACTGCTGGAACACTACTACTCCAGGTACCTCCAGTTGCTGTATTAGTGAATGTTGCAGTTGCATTTTGACAGATATTAGATGGACCAATTACTGGACCAGGAAGAGGGTGTACAGTTATAGTACGTGTTACAAAACAAGAAGTAGGCAACGTGTAACTAATGACTGAAGTGCCAGCAGAAATACCACTTACCAAGCCAGCAGTAGAGCTAACCGTTGCAACGGCGGTATTGTTGCTTGTCCAACTGCCGCCAATAGACACGGTGGTATACAATGTTGAAGACCCTTCACAAACCACCGGAGAACCACTAATAGCTGAGGGCAACGGATTGACTACTGCCATTGCAGTATTGAAACACCCAGTAGGTAAAGTGTAAGTTATTGTTACAGTACCAGGTACTACACCACTTGCTATACCTGACGCACTACCTATAACAGCAATAGCCGTAGCACTGCTCGACCATGTACCACCGATCGGTGTACTGCTCAAAGCAGAGCTTGCACCAGGGCATATATTCAACGTGCCAGTAATGGCTGATGGTATAGGCAATACTGTAACCATCGCTGTAGCCACACAACCACTGGAAAGCATGTAAGTAATAGTAGCAGTACCAGATGCGATACCAGATACTACACCAGTGCTGGTTAGCACTGTAGCTACTGCTGTGTTACTGCTTGTCCAAATACCAGCGGGTGTAGCATTTCCAAGCGTGGTTGTCTGGAACTCACAAACGGATGTTGTGCCCGAAATAGCTGCCGGTGATGTATTTACAGTGATAGGCAATGTGGCGATACATCCAGTAGGCAATGTGTAGGTAATAATAGCTGTACCCGCACTTATACCTGTTACAGTACCCGCTCCAATACCTGAAGCTGTAATTGTGGCAATAGCTGGATTGCTTGTACCCCACGTGCCTCCAGCTACAGTGTTGCTCAGCAAAGTTGTAACACCAGTACATACAGTACTACTTCCATCTATCGCAGCCGGTAGTGATTGAACAGTTACTACACTGGTAGTGCTACAACCAGTGGATAATGAATATGTAATGATGGAAGTACCAGCCGAAAATCCCTGCACCGCGCCTGTACTGCTACCTATTATCGCTACGGTAGTGTTACTGCTACTCCATGATCCGCCAGTGGTAGTATTGGTTAATGTAGTTGTAAGTCCTTGACAAACTGTCAAAGTACCAGAGATTATATTTGGGTTAGAGTGGACAGTAATACTACGCACACTCCTGCATCCAGTAGACAATGTGTAGGTAGCAGTAGCAGTACCTGCTGCCACACCAGTTAGCAATCCGGTACTGATACCTAAAGCAGCTACTGTTGCCACACTTGTATTGCTGCTACTCCATGCGCCTCCCAGTGTTGCATTACTCAGTACACTGGTTTGCCCAGTACACACAGTAGCGATACCTGTTATGGCAGCTGGTACGGGATTTACAGTAATAGTTGTTGTCTTGAAACAACCAGTAGCTGCAGTATAAGTAATCGTTACAATACCGGCATTTACCCCTGTTACTACTCCAGTTGCTGCGCCTACATTAGCAATAGTCGTATTACTGCTCGTCCAGCTACCGCCACTAGTGGCATTGGCTAGTGTAGTACTAACACCTACACAGACTGTTGTGGCACCAGTAATATCGGCAGGAAGAGGATAAACAGTCATTGTTCTGCTGGCAACACAACCTGTTGACAGCGTGTAACTTATAATAGATGTACCCAAACCAACCCCATTAACGATGCCTGTAGCGGCACCAATAGTTAATGTACTAGTATTAGATGACGACCATGTACCGCCCAAGGCAGTGTTGGATAGTGTTGTTGTTGCGCCCAAACAGGTGGTAGTATCTCCAGAAATAGCCGACAATGGATTGACGGTAATAATTCGTGTAGCGGTACATCCAGTAGCTGTAAGCCGGTATGATATAGTGGCAGTACCATTGGATACGCCAGCCAACACTCCGGTAGCAGACCCTATTGTAGCTATTGAAGCATTGCCGCTCTGCCATGTTCCTCCAGTTGTAGCATTTGCCAGAGCAATAGACTGAGTAGCACATACTACGGAAGGACCTGTAATTAATGCTGGTAAAGGTTGCACAGTAACCTGACGAACAGCTCTGCACCCAACCCCAATGGAATAAGTAATGTTGGCAGTGCCCAATGCCAGACCGTTAACTACTCCAGAAAAAGTATCTACCGTGGCTACAGTGGTGTTACTACTACTCCAGGTACCACCTGCAACAGCATTTTGCAATGTATCTGTTGTGCCCAAACAAACATTAGCATCGCCAGTTATGGCTGGTGGGCTATTACTAACCGTGACAACCGATATAGCAGCACAACTTGCCCCCAATATGTAACTAATAGCTGCGGTACCGGTAGACACACCTGTTACCAAACCTGTAGCCGATCCAACAGTAGCAACTGCTGTATTGCCACTAACCCATGTACCTCCAGCCGCACTGTTAGTTAGAGTAGTACTGATACCAGTGCATAAATTCAGTGCACCAGAAGTGATACCTGGAGCAGGATTGACCGAAACTACCGTTGTAGCTGTGTTGCTGCAAGCTCCTGCCGTAGCAGTAGCTGTATAGGTGATAACAGTAGGAGAAGTAATACCCGTAGGATACACATACACCGTGTTGGTAGCAGTACCCGCTGTGTAAGGTATAGTATACGCGGCGTTAGTATACAAATGCGTGACAGGCGACCAGGTGGGCGTCACTACCCCCGTTACACCTGTAATGAGAATATTATCTATAGCCCAATAATAGCCAAATGTAGACCTGTAATTGAATCTGATTCTGACGTTGGAATTGCCCAAATATGCATTAAGCGAAAAAGACTGTCCAACGAATGACATCTTTCCACCCACACTAGCACCTAAATAGTTATTGATGACGGTCCATGTAGCTCCGCCATTAGTAGATATTTCCAAATTCACATTGATATCGCCGGGTGCCCAGTAGTCATACGCATGTTGAAAGGTAAGTGTAGCCGCAGAATACAAAGCCAACGAAAAGGAGGGAGAAGTAAGCCGTGTAGACAAAGTAGAAGATGAACCAGAAGTGTCGGCATTAGCCATTACAAACGTACTAGAGTCGGGACTTCTATACCACCCCTGCTCGTTAAGATAACTATCTGCACAGGCTTTCCACTCTGAGCCAGGCAAAATACTGATACTGCCTATTGTATCAACTGTCCATGGTGCTACACCACTATTAAAATTTTGCGACAATATAGTGGTGGGAGCCACTCCAGCAGCAGCAGTGATGGTAAGACCTGTAGCATCGCATATAGTAGAAACCGTAGGGGTAAGTACTGGTGCCAATGGTGGGTTATTCACAAAAACTGTCCTTCTAGATGCACAGCCACCGGCTGTATAGGAAATTGTAGTAGTGCCTGCCGCTACCCCTGTTACTACACCAGTAGTACTGATAGTGGCTACAGAAGGAATAGTACTGCTCCATACGCCACCGCTAGTAGCACATGCCTGAGCTATGGTATTGCCCGGACAAACAATATTGGACCCAGTAATTGGTGCCGGAGCTACTAGCACAGTAGCTACAATAGTGTTGGAGAAAACCGGATTTGTGGTAACACATCCCACACTACTATTCATGCGGCAACTAATAGTATTGCCGTTTGATAGTGAATTATTAGTGTAGCTACTACCTATAGACACATCAATTCCATTGAGCGTCCAAGTAAATGTAGGCGACCCACCATTTACAGGTATGGGTGTAAACACGACGTTAGTACCCGGACAAAAAGCGCCAGAAGGCGTTGAAGTCAGCGTAACAGATGGCGTCACGGGTGCTGTAACCGATAGTGAACCAAAGTTAGTGCCGCCTACGCCCAGCGATACGCCTACTATCCCAGACGCCATTGAAGCTACTATGTTACCAGCAGCAGCAGTAGTGCTGAGTGGCTGCACCTGCAGCCCCGTTATCATTACCTGATCTGCCATAGTAGTGCCAATTGCACTGATGTTGACAGTGAGCGCAGTACTACTTATAAAACCTGAAACCCCTGTAATATTAGAACCCGTTATGTAGGTTATGGCTGGCAACGAACCACTAAACTGCCAACCTGTAGGTGGTTGCAACACAAGCGTATTGGTACCAATACCAAAATCTGAATTGATACCCTCTGTAATGAGTATTGACCCCAAACTGGTAAATGCTGGCGCAGGACCACCCACTGCCCTATTGCTGCATATGCCCGTACCACCAGTACCCGGCAATACAGTAACAGCGGCAATTGCACTATGCTGCACTCCGTACAACAATGCAATCAACAGCAATATTTTCAAAAACATTTCACGCAACGCACAACCTGAAAAAACAGATGGCATAAAGCGCAAAAACACATTCCCCATTTGTTGTAGTTTAACTGCAATAAATCCCCTACCGGTTTTAACAAAAACCAGAAGAAGCCCTATTATTACAAAGATAAAAAATTGTAAATAAATTATGTCAGTTTAGTTTTGACAGTTTTATTGCTATTTTTCTTCAAAAAACTGCACTTTTCAAAGCCACAATTGTCGTTTTTTATATTTTCAATAAAATATCAGTAATAAAAAATAATAATCAAGGTAAATCTTTCGTTTTGAAGAATTCCTCACTTTTCACCTTTTTATCAACACACTATGCGCACTATTACACTTATCGCATCTACTATATTCTGCATACCGAGCTTCAACACCCTAGCACAAAACATACAGCACACCTTGGTAGATGCTACCCCACTCATCCTTAATCCTGCATTTGCAGGCAACACACTAGGTAAAATAAGAGTGATAGCCAATCATAGGTTTGCAAGCCTCTACTCTTATTTACCATACAACAATTCCAACATATCGGCAGACGGACCTTTGATAACGCTAAAAAACGGAAATTTTATTGGAGGCGGATTTTTCATTAACAGGTATAAAATGAAGAATGATTTTTACAGCTCTTCTAACATGTCTACAAATGCCAGTTTATCTGCTCATAAAATAATAAAAGCAGACGAAAAAAACCTGCTAGATATTGCCATTGGTATAACTGGAGGTGTAGCGTCCTATTACCACGACGCATCTTTTGACTACTTTACTTACAAAAATAATTACCTCTCACCATTTAATTACTTGATTGTTGGTACTAATTATTACAATATTGACTTAGGTGGCTCGGTATCACATTCAGTAGGCAATAAGTTTAATTACATTGTAGCATATAGCATCAATAATTTCAATAGTGAAAGTGATGCATTGCGTGAAAGACAAAGAATTTCAGTCGGTCTTGATAAAAGACAAGTTTTAAGTTTCGGCGGTAATGTTTATCTGACTAATCGTTGGCAACTACGCCCATGTTTTGTACACATAAAACAATCAACCACCACCAACTATATAGCTGGTAATGAATTTATGTATCACCTAAAAAAGAGCAAAAAACAAACCTCTTTGTTTGCAGGATTGTGGTACAGGTCAGGAGATATGCACTCAGTAACAGCAGGCGTAAACCGTTTCTGCTGGCGAGCAGCGATAGCTGTAGACTATGGTATATCGAACCCTAAAAGAGTATACTACAACAATGCTGTAGAACTAAGCATAACCCATGCCATGCAACCCTCTAAAAACAGTAGAAAACAAATGGTATGTAATAGATTCTAGGAACTACTAAACAATATCAGACCATTGCAGTTAATAGGCTAAACTTCACCTACTTAAACCGCTTACGAAACTTATACACAGCAATTACAAAGTTATCATACACAAGGGCCACTGAAACCACCAAGGCTGCCAAATACAATGTTTTGAGCTGAAAAGATAAATATGCAACGCCACCTAATATGCAGCCAAGAAAAAAGAAGAATATAATACTAAGCCTGAGACTTATACTATGCAAAAGCAAACTACGTTGTTCAGTCTCTTTGTAAAAAAACAACTGCGATAACTCAATTCCTAAATCTGTAAACAGACCTGTAAGATGAGTAGTTCTTACTATGGAGTTAGATACTTTACTTACCAACGAATTTTGAATGCCCATCGCAAATAGCATTAAAGTAGCTATTAGGTAAGCATACTTTTCTGTGTCAATTCCACCAAGACCAACTGTGGCCAAAAAAAGCAAAGTAAAAATCTCAATAAAAATTGCAGCATTGTGAGGTGCCTTCTTCTTTTTAGCAATAAAATATTCAGCCAGAAAATTAGATACAAATGACCCCAACAGAAATACAAGAATAAACAATAAGTACTCAATCCCTATCAAGTACCTTTTTGCCATCATGTTTTGAGCAAAAAAAGCGAAATGACCAGTGACATTTGTAGTAAGTATTCCTACAGCCAACACACCGCATATATTGACAATACCTGAGGTAAAAGACAAAAAAGCAGCTAAACGAAAATTATCGGTAAATGTTCTTGAACTTCCCCGATGCCTAAACATAAATTTTAATACTAACTTCTAAGTTCATTAGCAAAAGTACATTGTTTACAAAAGAATACAACTGTTTATAGCTGCATCCACTTCAGCCGCAGACTATTAGCTACTACCGATACCGAACTGAGTGCCATTGCCCCACCAGCTATCATTGGATTCAGCAAAAAACCATTTACGGGATACAGTATACCTGCTGCAATGGGTATGCCTATAACGTTATAAATAAACGCCCAAAACAAATTTTGCCTGATAAGTGAGGCAGTTTTGCGAGATAGGTTAATGGATTGGGCTATTGCTGCAAGATCCGAAGATATGATGGTAATACCTGCTACCTCCATTGCTATATCTGCCCCCTTGCCCATTGCTATACTTACATCTGCCAATGCAAGCGCCTGACTATCATTGATTCCATCGCCCACCATTGCCACTATCTTTCCAGTGTCTTGCAGTTGTTTTATAAATGCCGCTTTTCCAGCAGGCGATACACCCGCCTCCACATGCGTTATACCTACCTGTTGGGCTATGGCTTTAGCAGCATAATCATTGTCGCCTGTTAGCATACATACTTCAATGCCCATTTGCTGTAGCTGCGCTATGGCTGTAGTAGAGCTGGGCTTTATGGTGTCTGTAAGTGCTGCAAAACCTAATACCTTTGCATGGTCTGAGAACCAAATAATGGTATTTGCCTGCTGAGCCAATATATCAGCATCACGGTGCATATCACTTGGGATATTTATACTCATAGACTGCAATAAAACAGACGTACCAGCAAAATATAAAGTACGGTTGCAGAAACCCGTTATTCCTCCACCTGGAATACTACTAAACGAGTTGACCGGCAACTCCTCAGCACCATTAGCTTTCAGGTGCTGTACCAGCGCACCGGCTAGCGGATGCTCAGAAAGCTGTTCCATACTATACAGCACAGACTGCAATAAATGCTCATCTGCCTCTACAGCCCATTGTAATTTTGTCACTTGTGGTTTGCCATAGGTTATAGTGCCTGTCTTATCTAGCACAACAGCATTTACTTTTCTTGCATCTTCTAGGCTACGAGCATCTTTTATCAAGATACCATTTCCTGCCCCCTTTCCTATGCCTGCTATGATGGCTGTAGGGGTTGCCAAGCCCAATGCACAGGGACAAGCAATAACCAAAACCGTTACAAATGCTGAAAAACCAAGCACCCAGCCGTCATTACCACCCAGCACCACCCACAACCCAAAACTGAGCAAAGCAATTCCCATTACTATGGGCACAAATATAGCCGCTATTTTATCTACCAATTGCTGCACTGGCGCTTTACTACCCTGCGCCGCTTGTACCATTTTTATGATGTGCGCCAGCAACGTATCTGCACCTACTTTGGCGGCGTTATAGGTAAAACTTCCTTTCTGGTTTATAGTACCTGCATATACAGGCATTCCGTTAGTTTTCTCCACTGGTACAGGCTCACCAGTTATCATACTTTCATCGACGAATGACACACCATCCTCTACACTACCATCTACCGCTATGCGCTCCCCTGGTTTAGCTAGCAGTATATCTCCCGGCAATACATTAGTGATATCCACTAGCTCTTGAGTACCTGTTGGCGACATACGCACCACTGTCTGCGGCTGCAGGCCCATCAGTTTTTTGATAGCTGATGAAGTAGTAGACTTTGCTTTCTCCTCCAATAGCTTACCCAGCAATACAAACGTGATAACAACCGCCGATGCCTCAAAGTATACATGACCCTGCATGCCTCTGCTCATCCAAAACTGAGGAAATAAAGTATTGAAGATGCTATACAAATAGGCTATACCTGTGCTTAGCGCCACCAATGTATCCATATTTACTACCCCATGTTGGGCATGACGCATTGCACCCATAAAAAAGCGTGAACCGGAATAAAATAAAACAGGAGTGGCTAAAGCCCACATTATATTGTTGGCGTAGGGCATATTCATAGCAAACATGCCTATAATGAATAAGGGAGTGGCAAAAACTGTAGCTACAATTGCTCTTCTTTTTAGTAAAGCAAAAGTTTTTTGGGAATTATCGTCTGCTGCACCTGCCTCAGTGCTCACTACAAGGTCATAACCAGCAGCTTTTACAGCAGTCTTTATTTTTTCTGGATTAACAATGGCTTCGTCATATTCTATGAGGGCATTTCCATTGGCATAATTAACACTAGCACTACGTATACCTTTTTGAGCACCCATAACTTTTTCTATGCTAGTAGCACAGGACGCACAGCTCATTCCAGTCACTGGAAAAACTCGTTTAAGAACTGCCATGAGGTTTTTTAGGCAAAGTACCAGCAATCAAACCACAAACAACAGAACTAGAATCAGGAATTGGTAAGATTTTGTTGATACAACTATAGAATAAGTGACTATTTAGCAATAACACACTTTATACCTTTACATAATATAATGTCGTCTTCTGTCAACGATTCTCTTTTTCCCTTTGTGTTTTTATATACGCTCACTCTGTTGATGAAAAGAGTGTCACCTGGTTTCAATCTCTCATAAATACTGGATGTTATACCACCGCTAAGTGTATCACCCAAACAATACTCTGTTAGATAATCTACCATTAAAACGGGATTTGCAGCAGAATCATCAAACCAGCCACGCTCAGCATACCCAAATTCGAAGCCATACACCTTGTAAGCATTGCCTAAAGAATCTCTTACAGCAATACCTTTTTTCAGCATCTTGCTGAGCGTGTCTTTTCTAACGACACCACCCGAAAAATTAGTTTTAGCAAAATAGGCTTGTGGCAACAATAATTTACGTGCTGTAGGCTTAGCGCCATTGGTTGTTTTTTGCGCAAATGCTGCCAAATTGCACATCAGTAAAAATATTACAATAGCTGCCCTATTCATGATGTACCAAAAATAGTCATTTTGACTTCATAACATAGATAGACGAACAGAAAAGATTATCCCGACCACCTACTTACGAACAAATACTTAATGCTTCTGCACATCCCATTAGCATTATTACTCTATTAATCATTACTTATGATCTGTACATTTACAATGGAATTATTGCCACACACAACACAAATCTATGACCGGAACCAACTATGGTTTAGGAGACATTACAGGGCTCAGCAATCAGGAAGTAACCACTGCCAGAGCTAAGTATGGCAAAAACAAACTGGAAGAACACAAACAAAGCGCTATTGTGGCTGCTGTAAAAGGCTTAATTAAGGAGCCTATGGTATTGCTACTATTAGTAACCTCTACTATATACTTTGCAAGCGGCGACTATGGCGATGGGGCGTTTCTGGCCGCTGCAATTTTAATAGTTGCTGCAATATCTCTGTACCAAGACAACAAAAGCCGCAAAGCGCTGAAGCAGCTGGAACAACTGACCCAGCCAATGGTAAAAGTGATAAGAAATAATGAAATTGTTGATATCAGCAGCGAAGACATAGTAGTGGGCGACTACATGATTGCAGAAGAAGGCAACTGTCTGGTGGCTGATGGCATTGTTTATCAATGTAACGACTTTTCGGTAAATGAATCTGTGATTACGGGCGAGTCTATGCCTGCTTCCAAAGACACTACCGATGAGAACAATAAGGTGTACATGGGTACCACGGTAGCCAGTGGACTGGCTGTAGCAGTGGTGACTGCAGTGGCTAACCGCACCAAACTAGGCATGATAGGCGATAGCCTCAATTCAATAAAAGAAGAAAAAACTCCTCTTGAGCTACAAATAGCAGGTTTTGTAAAAAACATGGTGATATTGGGCAGTATTGTATTTGTGATTGTCTGGGGGCTGAATTATTACCACTCCAGACTAGTTATAGATAGTCTGCTGAAGGCGCTTACACTTGCCATGAGTATATTGCCTGAAGAAATACCAGTAGCATTCTCCACTTTTATGGCACTAGGTGCATGGCGTCTAATGAAGCTGGGCATAGTGGTAAAACAAATGAAAACTGTGGAGACACTCGGTAGCGCCACTGTAATATGTACTGACAAAACTGGTACTCTTACTGAAAATAAAATGAGCCTCGTGCATGTGTACTCACTGGCAGACAACGAAACACTAAAGTATGGTGAGGGTGAAAGCAGCAATTCTGCTGACGTAATTAGAATGGCCATGTGGTCTAGCGAGCCTATCCCCTTCGACCCTATGGAGGTGGCACTGCACGAGGCATATATTGCAACACATACTACTGACGAGCGTAGCCACTATAAAATGGTGCATGAATATGCACTTGGCGGCAAACCACCTATGATGACCCATGTATTTGAGAATGAGGAAGGGGTAAGAATAGTAGCAGCTAAAGGGGCGCCAGAAGCCATAATAGCAGTAAGTAACCTCAGTTCCCTACAAAAAGAATACATAAATGCTGCATTAGAACAAATGGCACAACAAGGATACAGATTGCTAGGGGTTGCCGAAACCGTGCATACTGGCATTGACTACCCTATAACCCAACAAGAATTCAGATTCAACTTTAAAGGCATAGTAGCCTTTTACGATCCACCCAAACAAAATATAAAAGAAGTTCTGGAAACATTTTATGATGCCGGTATAGACGTAAAAATTATAACTGGCGACAATGCGAAAACAACAACTGCTATTGCCAAACAAATAGGGCTACGCAACTACGAAAAAAGCATATCTGGTGGAGAACTCATGGAACTTGAAGAAACCGAACTGCGAAAAGTAGTAGCAGAGACTCAAGTATACACCCGTATGTTTCCAGAAGCCAAGCTACGCATAATAAATGCCCTCAAAGCCAACGGACAAGTTGTGGCTATGACAGGCGATGGTGTAAATGATGGACCCGCTTTAAAAGCTGCACATATAGGTATAGCTATGGGCAAAAAAGGTACAGAAATAGCCAAACAAGCCGCATCGCTCATACTTGCAGACGACGACCTGAGCAAGATGATAGATGCCATAGCTATGGGTAGGCGCATTTATGCCAACCTCAAAAAGGCAATACAATACATCATATCCATTCACATACCCATCATACTTACAGTATTTGTGCCACTAGCTTTAAATTGGGTATATCCAAATATTTTTTCGCCACTACACATTATTTTTCTAGAGTTGATAATGGGACCTACCTGCTCCATAATTTACGAAAACGAGCCAACTGAGGGCAACACCATGAAAGTAAAACCACGACTGTTCAGTGTAACTTTCTTCAACTGGCGAGAGCTCACTATAAGCATACTACAAGGCTTGGTCATTACAGCAGGTACGCTATTAGTGTACCAATATGCTGTACATCAGTATGCCAACGAAAATACAACCCGTACTATGGTATTTAGTACACTGATAGCGGCCAATATATTTCTCACATTGACAAACCGCTCTTTTTATTATTCCTTTTTAACCACCCTCAGGTACAAAAACAATTTGGTCAGCATCATTATATTGTCCACCATTCTGCTTTCAGGATTACTGATTTACCTTACTCCATTAGCTGCATTCTTTGGTTTCGAACCATTGTCCACACAACAGGTATTGTTGTGTGTAGGTACTGGGTTTGCTTCAATAATCTGGATAGAATTAGTAAAATGGAACACCCGCAAAAGAAACCCATTGGGTTTATCTGCGGGTGCGACTAATTAATTTGAAGGTTTACTACACTATTTTACCTGCTATATGTGCTACCAATCCTGATACTATGGCTGCCATGCGTGGTGCGGCAGCGTTGGCTGCCTCTAGCACCTCTTCGTGTGTTATTGTAACTGGCACATCGCTTATGCCTAAATCTGTTATCACACTCATGCCAAACACTCGCATATTGCCATGTTTGGCTACTATTACTTCTGGCACTGTACTCATGCCCACTGCATCACCACCTATTACGTGCAGCCACCTATACTCAGCAGGTGTTTCGAAAGTTGGACCTTGTAAACCTACATATACACCAGTGGTTACATCTATACCCAAATTCGCTGCAATACCTTTAGCTGCATCAATTAGCTCTGGGTCATATGTTTTACTCATATCCGGAAATCTAGTCCCCAGCCTTTCGTCATTGGGTCCACGCAAAGGATGCTCCGGAAACTGGTTAATATGATCAGTAATAATCATCAACTCCCCTATCCTGAAATGTTTATTCATACCTCCTGCCGCATTAGAAACTATCAGCGTATCGGCACCCAATGCCTTCATTACCCTCACCGGAAAGGTGACTGTATCCATATCATACCCCTCATAATAATGAAACCTACCAGACATTAACACGACATCACAATTGCCCATCTTACCAAATATCAATTCTCCTCCATGTCCTTTTACAGTTGACACCGGAAAATTTGGGATCTCAGAATATTTAAGTACGCATTCGCTAACTATGTTTTCTGTAAGCCCACCCAATCCACTACCTAGTATGATACCTACTTTAGGGGTATGGGTTATTTTAGTTTTTATGAATGCGGCGGTTTCCTGTATTTTATCAAACAGAGTCATTTATCTAATTTTTATGCGGGCAAAAGTACACAAATGCAGTAATGAAAGTGTGAGCAATTAGAATGATAACAGTACTTATCTTATGGTAATATTACCTTCGGGGATGGCATATTCCTTAAGATTATCTATCTGTGTTTTCAGCATTTTTCGCCAGGCAGTGTTCACATAGTGCAGTGTTGCATTGGCAGATGTTGCAGCTCCAGTCTGTTTATCAAACTCAAATTGCATATTATTCAATTGCTGGTACAACTGCTCAAAAACAGGTGTTATCTCGTTGGCTAGATCAAGGTCTGTGTTATAATCATAGTTTTCTCTTAATGTTTCTACTAAATGTTTTCGCATTTTGCGCGCAAATAGCTCGAAAATATCAAAGTGTATTTGCTCATGTTCCAATATATCCTTCGACTTCACTATCATCCACGAATCGTTAATATTGAACATGGGTGTTATGTTGAAATAAAAAGTACTTGGATCCAGGACATATATAATGGGGGCAATGTTGATAATCGATGCGGCTGGCGAGTCAACTGTTATAGTCAGTACATATCCTGTATCTTGTAACGTTCCATTATGTATCTCACCCACAGCTCCATCAGCCCTTGGTCGGGTAATTTGGTTGAGTTTATCTTGCCAATAGTCATCATACACCTGTTCTTCTTTTGCCAGCCGCTCAGATAATCGCTTGTAAAACTCGCGATAATCAGGATAAATAACATTCGCTAAATCAGTATCTCTTGTAGGTAAAAATTTATTATACAAATTTCGATTGTACTTAAAATCACCGTAGGTGAGAGGTCGCTTTGCCTTCCAACCCAAGTAAAAAACTGCATCAAGCGGATCTTTAATTTTGGACTTAGGCGATATTACAATTTCAGTTGATTTTTTACGTTTCTGCTCTTGGATAATCTGCGTATATTTTTGTTTATGCAAATATTTACCCTTCACCCTACGCACCCTCACCTGCGCCACAAGACTTTCTGAAAGAGCCAACGCACAAATAATCAATACTATTTTAAATGCTACTGATTTCATTTACAGGTACTACAGCAGGTGGCCTAGGTTATTAACATGATAAAGATACAGTGATATTGGTTGTATGTTGCAAATAGTATTTATACTACAGCATAAATCAATTGTTTACACCTGATAATTATCAGTTGAATACACAAACCATCCAAATCATAGCAAATATTTACACCATACAGTGCAGTTAAAATCGAGTTAAACTGTATTTACATATTTTGATACCATCTACTGTAAGCTATTTTTGTACCTTTGCGCACTTTTCGCATAATTCCTGAAATGAATATTCCTGAATCGATTGATCGTACCAAATTGCCAGCCCATATAGCCATCATTATGGATGGTAATGGCCGTTGGGCAAAAGAGCGTGGCGAGGATAGGGTCTACGGGCATTACGAAGGCGTGGTAAGTGTGCGTGAAATAGTGGACGCTTGTGGTGCTATTGGTGTAGGCTACCTCACATTATATGCTTTCTCTGCCGAAAACTGGAACCGTCCCAAAGCAGAAGTCGATGCTTTGATGGAGCTGCTGGTTAACACCATCAGGAAAGAAGTAGACGAACTGAAGAAAAATAACGTCCGGCTCCATGTAATAGGAGATTTTTATAGCCTGCCCGCTATATGCCAGAAGGAACTGAATGAAGCCAAAGAAATGACAGCAATGAACACTGGACTGAATCTTATTTTGGCGCTTAGTTATGGTTCCAGAAACGAAATAGTACATGCTTCAAAACTGATTGCCGAAAAAGTTGCAGCTGGTACTATGCTTATCGAAGACATTACAGACGATACTTTTGGTCAACATTTATTTACAAGTCAGTTTCCCGACCCTGAGTTGATGATCCGTACAAGTGGAGAATATAGAATTAGCAACTTTCTTTTGTATCAGTTAGCATATGCAGAGTTGTACTTCACCAATGTACATTGGCCCGACTTCAGACAACAACATCTGTTTGAAGCCATCCTGAACTATCAGCAAAGAGAACGCAGATTTGGAAAAACGAGTGAACAAATTCAAACGATTAAACCCGAACATGCACAGGGCACGAATTAGTAACGCAACAAAACGCGTAAATAAACACAAAAACACATTGACTACTGGCTCTGGAGCTGGTGGGCATTTTGCATACAACAGCACATCTGTAAACTTGTCATTTTTTAATACTAACAATTTGTATTTCCCTCCCTCCATTTTCAGATACACAACTCTTTTAGTCTTCCTTTTTGCCACTCGCAATTCTTTTGCACAATTAGGAAACACTAACAGTGGCGGCCTTAATAGCATGCGCCAGCAAGGCATGAACTACAACAAACCCAAGGAGTACAGTTTGGGTGGCATAACAGTATCTGGTGCACAATATTTGGATCAAGACCTATTGATAGCAGTTACTAACTTATTGGTAGGCCAAAAAGTAGTGCTACCAAACGATGAAGGAATCGCTAAAGCCATAAAAGCGTTATGGAAGCAAGAACTATTTTCGAATATCGAAATCAGCGTAACAAAAATTATCGACGACAAAGTATTTATAAATATAGCAGTAGAAGAGCGCCCCAGACTTAGCAGATATAACTTCAAAAACATAAAACCCAGCGAAGCAAAAGAACTTAAAACTAAGGTGCCTCTGGTAACCAACAAAGTAGTAACAGATGCCACAAAAAAGGAAGTGGCAGAAAGAATTAAAAAGTACTACACTGACAAGGGTTATGGTAGAGTAACCGTTAGTGCATCAGAGAAAAATGATACCAATGCAGTAAATAAAGTAATACTTACTTTTTTTATTAATAAAGGCACCAAAACGCATATCAATCAAGTAAATATCTCAGGTGCTGAAAACGCAAATGAAGCCAGGCTGAAACGGACCTTGAAATCTACCAAGGAAATGAGCAGATTAACGCTACATGCCGATAAATCTGAAAGTGTATATGGATCCAAACCTCGCACCTTCAAAAATTACCTTGCACAAGCAGGATTTCTTTCACTTTCTAAGACCCTTGACGCGCTTGACCCTTACTTCAGATTCAAACTTTTTGCTTCTTCTAAATTCAATCAAACTAAGTTTGATGAGGACAAACAATCTCTAGTTGCATACTACAACACACTAGGGTACAGAGATGCAACTATCGAGGCAGACACCCTTTATCCTGTCAAGAACGGAAACATTAACATTGACATAAAAGTAAAAGAAGGCCACAAATACTACTTTGGCGATATCGCTTGGAAAGGCAACACAAAATACTCTTCTGAAGTTCTATCAAGAGTACTCGGCATCAAAAGTGGTGATGTTTACAATCTACAATTACTAGAAACCCGAATGGGAAGGCAGCTAAATCCAGAAGGAGGAGAAGACGTAAGTAGTCTGTACATGGACGATGGCTATCTATTCTTTAACATAGAACCAGTAGAAA
The DNA here is from genome assembly GCA_027484425.1 of Sphingobacteriales bacterium. Classification (GTDB taxonomy): domain Bacteria; phylum Bacteroidota; class Bacteroidia; order Chitinophagales; family Chitinophagaceae; genus Nemorincola. Next base: position 73,904 of record JAIXSZ010000063.1, on the reverse strand, counting down.
CTTCAGTAATAAATGATACTATCAATTATGAAATGCGTATCACTGAGGGTGCCCAAGCAACCATCAGAGACATTAGCATAGCCGGTAACGACCGCACTAATGAACACGTTATACGTAGAGAGCTTCGCACCCTACCGGGAAGTAAGTTTAGCCGTACAGACTTGATACGTTCACAGCGCGAAATCGCAAATCTAGGTTTCTTCGACCAAGAAAAAATAGGTATTCAACCCAAACCCCACCCAGAAGATGGAACTGTGGATATTGAATACACAGTAGTAGAAAAATCTAGCGATCAGCTACAATTGTCTGCCGGTTTTGGTGGTGGTGTCAATTTCTATGGCAACGTAGGTATTACCTTCAATAACTTCTCTGCCAGAAACATACTTAAGCCAAAATTCTGGGATCCTCTACCAGTAGGCGATGGTCAGAAGTTTTCCATTACATATGCGTCTAATGGTCGCTTTTTCAACTCATTGAATACCTCTTTTACTGAACCATGGCTAGGCGGCAGAAGACCAAATGCACTTACTGCTAATATTGTATACACACGTACCTCTGGTAACACCACAGTTCCTGGTGCATCATTTCTAAGGGTTACTGGTGGTGGTCTTTCGATGGGTAAACGTCTTACTTGGCCCGACAACTTCTTTGTCTTCAACTTTGGTGTGTTTTATAACAACTATCGTCTGAAAGAATTTGAACTAGTACCTAATTTCAAAAATGGTTATAGCAACGACCTTAACTTCAAGTTTGTATTATCAAGAAACTCTCTCGATGGTCCATTGTATCCTAGAAGTGGATCCAACGTTTCATTTACCTTCCAGTTCACCCCACCCTACAGCGCTTTCTCAGGTAAAGACTACACTACAGAAAGTACAGATAGAAAATACCGTTGGCTAGAGTACCATAAATACAGGTTTACAACTGATTGGTATCAGAAGATTTATGGAAATCTCGTCCTAAGATTGGGAGCTAAGTATGGCTTCATGGGATATTACAACAAAGACCTTGGTTATTCTCCGTTTGGCAGGTACCAACTAGGAGGCGATGGTATGACAGTAGGTAACTTCTTCATTGGTCGCGAAATAATAAGTCAAAGAGGTTATGATGTATACACACAAACAGCCACTATCTTCAATAAATATGTAGCTGAGGTTCGTTATCCTTTCTCACTCAGCCCCACAGCCACAATTTATGGCCTGATGTTTGTAGATGGTGCTAATGCATGGAATAATTTCTCCGAATTCAATCCGTTAAAACTTAACCGCGACGCTGGTTTGGGCATAAGAGTATTCCTACCTATGTTTGGCTTATTGGGTCTAGATTATGGTATAGGAGTAGACAGAGCTACCCCTGGCAATAATGGAATAAAGAATATCGCTAAATTTACATTCATGCTAGGGTTCGAACCTGAATAAAAAAGAGAAATTGTTAAAAACTAAAGTCTTATATAAATAAATTAAAACTTCATATAACAAAAATCGCAGCGCATGAAAAAGTCATTCTTCAGTGTTTTGTTGGTACTTCTGGCTACCACTTTCGCACAGGCACAACAACGGTATTGTTTTATTGATTCAAAGTACATTCTAGAAAAAATAACTGACTACAAAGATGCACAAACCAAATTGGACAATCTATCAAAAACCTGGCAAGATGAAATAGATGCTAAAATGGCTGACGTAGAGAAAATGTACAAAGGTTATCAAGCAGAGAAACCCATGCTTTCAGATGATATGCGCAACAAACGCCAAGATGAAATAGTGGCGAAAGAAAAAGAAGCAAAAGACTTGCAAAAGCAAAGATTTGGGTATGAAGGCGATTTGTTTAAAAAACGTCAAGAACTCGTAAAACCAATTCAAGATCGAGTATTTAATGCTGTTCAAAAAATGGCCTCTACCAAGGGCTTTGAATTAGTGTTTGATAAATCTGCTGGAGTTACATTGTTTTATGCAGACCCTAAACTTGATAAAAGTGATGAGGTGTTAAAAATTCTTGGAATAAACAAATAATGGCATTTACTTTGCAGCAGTCTTAAAGTACAAGAAATATTTTATATAAAAACACAAAAAAACCAAATGAAAAAACTAATCATGTTCCTTGCTTGCGGGTTTATTCTCTCTACCTCAGCTAAGGCACAAACTACAAGTCTGAAAATTGCCTATATCAACTCAGCTGTGCTACTACAGTCTATGCCCGAAAGAATAAATGCAGATTCCGCACTAGCCAAATATACCCGTACTTTTCAGGAGCAGATAGAAATAATGACAAAGGAATTCCAAACCAAATTACAACAGTTTCAGGCTGGCGAAAAAACCATGACTGACGCTATGAAAGAAGTAAAAACTAAAGAACTTCAAGACCTCCAAACACGTATAGAAAGTACTCAGCAAAGTGCACAAGAAAAAATACAAACAAAAAAACAAGACCTCTATACTCCAATCTTAGAAAAAGCCGACAAAGCTATCAAAGACGTGGCTAAAGAGAAAAACTACGATTATATCTTCGACATCAATAGTCAGGGTGGAATTGTGTTCAGCAAAGAAGAATTTGACATTACTGCCGTTGTAAAAGCTAAAATGGGGATAAAATAATTCCAATTAAGCGTACCTCTTATCTAAACAAGTTGGCAAAGATGCACTCTTTAGTCAACTTGTTTTTTGTTTCGTGCATATTCAAACCTACGTACAAACCAACAAAAGTGTCTCGCTGCTCATATTTTCGCCATTACACTAACAAAACAAAGAATGGAATTTAAATTAACTACCACCGATACCGCTTCTGCTGCCAGAGCTGGCACTATCACCACCGCACATGGCCACATTCACACACCTATCTTTATGCCAGTAGGTACTGTAGGTAGTGTGAAGGGTATATCTCAGCAGCAGTTGAAAACAGAAATAAATCCAGAAATCATTCTTGGTAACACCTATCACTTATACCTGCGCCCAGGCACTGATATTATTGAGCAGGCAGGCGGCTTACATAAGTTTAACGGCTGGGATCGCCCCATTCTCACAGACAGTGGAGGATATCAGGTTTTTTCACTTGCTGCCAATAGAAAAATTAAAGAAGAAGGCGTTTTGTTTCAATCGCATATCGATGGTTCTCGCCATCTATTCACTCCTGAGAGTGTAATAGACACCCAGCGTAGTATAGGTGCCGATATCATAATGGCTTTTGATGAGTGTCCACCCTACCCCTCAGAATATTCCTATGCCAAAACATCAATGGAACTCACACATAGATGGCTGGCAAGGTGTGTACAGCACATGAATGCTACTGAACCAAAATACGGCTACGAGCAATCATTGTTCCCTATAGTACAGGGAAGTACTTACAAAGACCTTAGAAAACAATCGGCTGAGTTTATAGCCGGTATGGAGTGCGACGGCAATGCTATAGGTGGGCTTTCAGTGGGTGAGCCCGAAGAAATGATGTATGAAATGTGCGGACTTTGCTGCGACCTCTTACCTGCCGATAAACCACGTTACCTGATGGGAGTGGGCACCCCGTGGAATATATTGGAGAATATAGCACTGGGTATAGATATGTTCGATTGTGTAATGCCCACAAGAAATGGCAGAAATGGCATGTTGTTTACTTCTGAAGGGGTAATAAACATAAAAAATAAAAAGTGGGCAACCGATTTCTCCCCTATCGACACAGGTATAGAATGCCCTACAAGTCGTTTTTACAGTAAAGCGTACCTCAGACACTTATTTGTGGCATCAGAAATTCTGGGGCTTACCATAGCGAGTATACATAATCTGGCATTTTATCTGCACTTGGTACGCGAAGCACGTCAACATATTATTGATGGAGACTTTACCAGTTGGAAAAACACCATGATACCAAAACTCAAAAACAGACTATAACGAAACATACAACAGAATTGCCAAACAATAATTACACACCCACTTTTTCTTGATGAAAAAGTGGGTGTGTTATTTATTTTACACTTCATTCCCGTTCTCACTATTTGTTGTAAATCATCCTGTAGTCAGTGTGCACTTTACCCTTAGTTATATCATCCAGCTTTTTTTTCAATAAGCGTTTCTTAAGGGGCGATATATAGTCTATAAATAACTTACCTTCTATATGGTCATACTCATGTTGTATCACTCTGGCAGTAATACCATGAAAAACAGCTTCCTTGGGTTCAAATTTATCATTAAGATAAGCTATTCTCACATGGCTGTTTCTGAGTATATCTTCGCGCACTTTAGGTATGCTTAAGCACCCTTCATTATAAGCCCATGGCTTTCCACTCTCTTCCAGTATTTTGGCATTAATAAATACCTCCTTTATTGGTTTTTCATCAGGGTATTTTTTCAAATCCTCGTCTTCAAAGTCAGCCACTATTTGTTCAGTGTCTACTATAAACAGCCTTATAGGTTTGTTTATTTGTGGAGCTGCCAGCCCCACACCATTACTGTTGTATAGGGTCTCCCACATATCTACCAGCAACTTTTCTAGTCCGGCATAACCTGCATCTATATCATCACATACTTTACGCAATATGGGGCTACCATAAGCTACTACTGGTAATATCATTATTCTCACTTTTATTATTCAACAAAACACTGTTCTCAATAGCATTATGTTTGCTAAGCGTACCAACAATTCAAACATTGTTTTTTTAGAGTTAGCAAAGTTACATTGAAAACAGTTGTGGTACTTGATTGCTTTAAAATCATTTCCACCATCAAAAACAATAAATTAAACTTATGAAGCTCATTTTTGTGGTCACCCCTTAAAAATCTTTATGCTTTCCTTACCTTTGACTACCTGTATATTCAGGGCTTCAATACAATGCGCAAAAACATAGCTTTACTTGCTGGTGGTTATTCAGGAGAATATGTAATCTCTATAAAAACCGCTGAAACTATTGAGAAAAATCTCGACACTGATCATTATAATGTCTACAAGATAATCATCACCAAAGACGAATGGTGCCACGAAACCAACGGAGAAAAAATTCATGTCGATAAAAATGATTTTTCACTCAACATTGGCGGTAATAAAATAGTTTTTGATTGTGTATTTATAGCCATTCATGGTACGCCAGGCGAAGATGGCAGGATACAAGGCTACCTAGACATGCTGAATATCCCCTACACTACTTGTAATTCCATTGTTTCAGCACTTACATTCAACAAAAGTTACTGCAACAAAGTAGTCAAATCTTTTAACGTGGTAAACATCGCCAACTCTGTTCTGCTCATTAAGGGTGAATCATTTTCAATTGGGGCTATTTTGGATCAGCTCAAATTACCAGTTTTCGTAAAACCAAATGAAAGTGGTAGCAGTTTAGGTGTAAGCAAGGTAAAAGATGTAGGTTCTTTGCTCCCAGCTATCGAAAAAGCATTTAAAGAAGATAATCAGGTACTCATAGAGGAGTTTATAGAAGGCAGAGAGTTAACTATTGGAGTTTATAAAACTAATGGCTATTTGAATGCACTACCTGCTACAGAGATAGAAAGCAAAAATGAGTTCTTCGACTATGAAGCGAAATACACACCTGGTGTTACCAACGAAATAACACCAGCTCGCATAGATAAAAACATTAAAGAACAACTCGAAAATAAAGCCCAACATATTTATCGCCATCTTAATTGTAGAGGGGTAGTAAGAATGGACTTCATCCTTGAAAACAGTACTGGAAAACTCTTTTTCTTAGAAGTAAATACCATGCCTGGGCAAAGCGAAAACAGCATTGTTCCTCAGCAAGTTAGGGCAGCTGGTATTTCACTTAAATCATTTTATGGAGATTTGTTAGACGACTGTATAAAAAATAGCAAACAAAACTCTATTGCTGTACTATAACCTTTTATGAAAGAAAAATTAAGAAATTCCTTTTTACTTAATCTGGCTGTGGTCACCACACTAGGTATACTACTTTATGTGCTGTTTTTTGCATCGCTCAACTGTATCACACGCCATGGAGAAGAAGTTGCTATGCCTGATGTAAGAGGAAAGAAAATGGACTCCGCTGTATCTGCTCTCAAAACCCTTAATTTCGAAGTATTAATAGATTCTACTTACGATCCCACAGCCCGTCCGCTAAGTGTGCTGAAACAAATGCCAGACACTGGCTCTTTTGTGAAACGTGGAAGGACAATTTTTCTAACCGTCAACATGCTAACCCCTCCTAAGGTCCCAATGCCAGCTATCAAGGACCTGTCTTACAGAAGTGCAGAAATGATATTGCGTAATAATAAACTAATAATAGGCGACACTACTTACAAACCAGACATTGCTACAGGTGCCATTCTTGAAGCCAGCTTAAATGGCAAAGCACTGAACGCAGGTGACATGATACCGCAAGGCAGTAAAATAGATTTAATAATAGGCAATGGACTTGGAAACACTGAGTGGGATGTTCCTAATGTTACTGGTATGACAGTAGATGAAGCTATGATTTATTTAAATCAGTTTAACCTTCAACCATTTCTTGTTTCTGCCAACAGGCTATCTGAAATAACAGATACACCATCAGCAATTATCACAGACCAGCGCCCAAGAGAGTTTAATGATGCCGGAGCGAGAAATAGAATAAAAATGAATGATTTTATTGATTTACTTATCATGCAAAATCCAGCACAAGAAGATATTCATGTTTCTGAAGGCAATACAAAAGCATCTGAAGCCGTTAATAACAGTAAACCACAAAAGCGCAAATAACTCGGTGAACAGGTACTTACATTTGTTATACTCCTTACTTATTGTCATTTTTTACAGCTCAATATCTGTAGATGCACAAGAGTATGCAGGGCATCTCAATTGCAATCCAGCCTTATACACTAGAAAACAACCTAACTTAACAGCAAAAAAAACAACAGCCGCAGAGCCACTATCACTTCCATTTTTCGAAGATTTTACTTCTTATGGCCTTTTCCCAGATAGTAGCAAATGGACTGATTATCAGGTCTATATCAACAATACGATGGGATCTAGACCAGTAAGCCGGGGAGTTGCCACCTTCGATGCGCTCGACTGGCGTGGCATTCCTTACGATACTTTTAGCAATACCAATTTCAGATATGCAGACTCTCTTACATCCCACCCAATCAACCTGAGTTTAAATGTTGTAAACCCTGCAGATAGTCTTTACCTCAGTTTCTTCTACCAGCCTCAAGGCAATGGATTTTACCCATTACCACAAGACTCACTAATGTTGTTTCTCAAAACACGTTTTGGTGGGTATGTTAAAGTATGGTCTGCTATGGGTACTACTCTCCAGCCCTTTAAACAGGTAATGATCCCTATTGCCGATTCTTTATACTTCGACAGCTTTTTCCAATTCAAATTTATCAATATTGCTGCCCTTTACTGGGCAGATGCAATTTGGAATGTAGATTATATAAGATTAGGTACTAACAGAACAATATTCGACACTGCGGTTAACGATGTAGGCTTTACCAGCAACCCTACTTTCTTTTTAAATGATTATACTTCTATGCCATATAGGCAATTTTTCTCTTTCCCAGTAGCTGAACGGTCTAGTCAATATGTTTGTAGCCTTCGCAACAATTACGACTTCTCCCAAACCGTTACCTATGGCTATACAGGTACTGCGCTCAACACCAACACTTTATTAAAACCTAACACCTGGAACACCGCCCCAATACCCGGATTAAATACCGAATCGTTGGTCTATCCAGCATACACCACTTTGGTACCATTGATTAGCGTTGGCAACTATAACAAAGTTATATTCCAAAACAAATTCTTCATTCGCTCTATTTCTACTTCAGATCCAATAGAAAATGACACAATTATCAGCAATCAGATTTTTGACAACTATTTAGCCTACGATGATGGTACCGCTGAGAAAAGCTACTATCTCAACCTCTACCCCACTCTGCCTGGAAAAATCGCAATAGAACATCACCTTAATCGACCAGATACAATTAGGGGAATGGCCATATATTTCGGAAGGCAAGTCCCGTTTTCATTTTCTAAATTTTTCAATATCAATATTTACTCACAACTGGAAGGCGTTAATGGCGCCACATCTGACAACATTTTATATACTCAAGAATTTTGCACACCAGGATACACCGACACCATCAATCAATTCTGGATCTACAAATTCGATCAGCCACTTCCTATCGCAGCAGGCACTTTTTATGCGGGCACCTTCCAACCAGCAGAAAGTGGTGCAGATAGCCTTTATTTTGGGTTAGATGTAAACAGAATAGGTAGCAATCATGCTTATTTTAATGTTTTATCTGGCTGGACACCTTCCCTTATTAGTGGTGCTATTATGATGCGACCAATTTTAGGAAATTCCATTACAGGTACCCAGGTAGAAGATATACTAATGCCAGCAGATAAATGGCAATTATCACCCAATCCTGCTCAAAATTATATTACGATAAATCTACCAACTGATGTAGTTGCAAATTATATAGTCTCAGATTTGACAGGTCGTAAATTAGCCGAAGGAACCACTACTAGTCAAAAACAAATTGATATTACTTCTCTCATGCCCGGAATGTATCTTTTGTATATTTCTGATAAAGAGCACAATAACCATACATTAAAGTTTATCAAACAATAACAAAATTAATTTCAATCTGATGAAACATATTACAGCTTCAGAACTAAAACAAAGAATAGAATCGGGCGAGAACATTAGAATAATAGATGTACGCGAACCTGCAGAATATGCCGAAAGTAACATGGGGGGAATATTGCTACCACTAGGTCATATTACAAACATGCAATTTGAAGATATAGAAGATTACAAAAACGACGAGTTGATCATTCATTGCAAAGGTGGAACTAGAAGCATGCAAGCGTGCCTTATACTAGAACAAGCAGGATTTACCAATTTAGTGAATCTAACTGGTGGCATTACTGCTTGGCAAAAACTTTAATACATTCTTGTTAATTTTACATTGTAAGAAGAATGATATTTATCATCATTCTGAGAGACAGATACTTTTCTAAGTAACAGCCACAATTAAAATCAACATATCAATTTCATACTTAAGTATGAAATTGAATGATTTAAGATAATGCCTAAATTTGTTGATAGTATCTTAACAAAAAATAAATAACGATACTAAATTTTAAAAATCAAACATTACAATTACATTATCAAGTTATTGTATGGGGCTAAATTTTGTATTAAGTTTTTATTTTTATTAAAAATTGAGGTGCTTTAGTGAAATAATTTTGTTAGATTTGCTCCAATATTAGTGATTTTAGTATTGTCCTGAAATATTTTAAGCTTTTTGTCTTCATATCTATTTGTGTTTGGAGGTGATTTAGATAAATTTTTGGGGCAAAAATCCATTGATATTCATACAGATTGACAATAAATAGAAAATAAAATTATAACGTACATGGGTAAGCGAATTTTATGTTTGGTGGCATTAGCATTAGTGGCAAACACGCACAATTCCTTTGGACAGGTAAGAAGTGAGTATTTCCGCAGTCTATCTGCTGACTTGCAAGTAACTGGTGGCTTGCTTAACCAACAAATCACAGCCATACCTTTCTCTGTAAACTATCCTGAAGCGCTTAATGCTACGCAAAGTGATATTAAATTCAGAAGCGGACAATCAAGAGGTTATGACTTCCGCCTAGGATATTACTTCAATCGTAAGCGCTCTCTAGGCGTAGGTTTGGGTATAAATTATTACAAACAAGAGGGAAATTTAAATCTCGACACTTTCCATATCGAGTTCCGCTCCGCTGACGCACAATACCCAGTTTTCCGTCAAGTAATATCTACTACCCGCGGCATTAGAGAAAATATTGTTAGTACAAGCATCAATATCCCATTACTACTTCGTTACAAATTAGATTTAAACGAAAAATTTGCTCTTACCGTTGATGCGGGTGTATTCTACAATATTAATGTGAAGAATACATTCAACACCAATGCTCAATTTGATTACGAAGGAATTTATAAATTTGAAGGCAACTTCCCTGTTTACGACAACTCATCTATCCCAGACAGTACTAGCCTATTGGTTACAAAAGCTGAATATCTGAAAGATTTCCCTAGAGGAGATGTAAAAAACTACTTCAGGTTCCAAGACAGCATAGGCAAAAGTGTGGGTCTTAACTTAAATACCGTTAACGGAGAGGGAGAAGTAAAATACAAATCTGGCTCTTTAGGATATACTGGTGAAGTAGCAGTGAACTACATGGTAGTTCGAAACATCTGCATACGTTTAGGTGCGTATTATACTGCTCAATCGTTCACTAATACATCTAACAATAATGCATTAAGACTTACCGACCAAATCGTGAGGGATGCCAATAACAAAGCATTAGGTGTTAACTACAATTCAATGCTTAATGAGGTACAAACTGTTAGAAGCCATAACTATGGTCTTTTATTGGGTGTAAGAGTTTATTTCAACAAAATGGCTTGGAAAACACCACAAGACGATATGAATAGAGTAACTCCAGCAAAAGGACGTGCACACTAATTAATTCAATACATAATTTAAAATAAACTACCCCTGCCTTTGCGGGGGTAATTTATTTATGCATATACCAGTATTTAACACCATGTTGCATTTCATAACCATCGCTATTGGGTACCTTTAATTATTAATTTCTCACTCAACATTGCACATGAAAAAGAAGCTGGTTATACTAGGCGGTGGCTTTGCAGGTCTCCAACTTGCAAAGCACTCAAAAGGATTGGAATTTGAAATCACACTTATAGACCAATACAATTTCCACCAGTTTCAGCCACTTTTTTATCAGGTAGCTACTGCAAGGTTGGAGCCTAGCGCAGTATCGTTCCCTCTCAGAAAAGTATTTCAAAAAGACAAAGACATCCACATTCGAATAGGAAAGGTTACAGACATAAACCCTACTAAACAATTAGTAACAACTGAGGATGATAGCTATTACTATGATTATCTGGTCATAGCCACTGGGTGCACTACCAACTTTTTTGGCAACAAAAACTTTGAAAAGTACACCTATCCTATGAAGTCTACTAACGAGGCAATAGCCCTAAGAAACAGAATTCTGCTCAACTTCGAAAATGCACTATCCGCAACTACCGATGAGCAAGAGGAAATAATGAACATAGTTATTGCAGGAGGTGGTCCTACTGGCGTAGAGCTTGCTGGCTCCTTGGCAGAAATGAAAAAAAATATTCTGCCGCGCGATTATCCTGATATGGACTTCTCCAAACTAACGGTGTATCTGGTTGAGGGAATGCCAAATACTTTGCAAAACATGAGTGAAGAATCTCGCAAGTTCTCTAAAAAGTACTTGGAAGAAATGGGGGTGAAGGTATTGGTCAATACATTTGCTACCGATTACGATGGCAAATTACTAACACTAAATAATGGCAATACCATAAAAACCCGCACCATGATATGGAGTGCAGGCATTACAGGCAATTTACCTGCTGGTATACCCCCCACCTCAGTAGTAAAAGGCAATAGAATAATGGTAAACGAATACAATGAAGTTGCCAACATGAATAAAGTATTTGCCCTAGGAGATATAGCTTATATGGAAACAAAAGACTTCCCAAAAGGACATCCACAAGTTGCCAATGTAGCCATTAATCAAGCTAAGAATTTAGCAATAAACCTGAAAAGACTCAAAAACAACAACCCACTAAAAGCGTTCATTTACAAGTCACCAGGCTCTATGGCTACAGTAGGCAAGCATAAAGCTGTGGTAGATTTACCATTTTTCAGTTTTCAGGGTCGTCTGGCATGGTTTACATGGATGTTCCTGCACCTAATGCTCATACTTAGTGTGCGCAATAAGCTTTTCATTTTCATTAATTGGGCCATTAGTTACTTTACTAACGACACTACCTTAAGGCTTATTTTGAAACCTGAAAAGGATAAACAATAATTATCAAATTATATGGCTTACCATGCCAAAATTGAACACTTAGCTACTAATTTTGTAGCCTAACAATATATTTTGACCAACAACATCAATATACTTGCTATAGAATCGTCTTGCGATGAAACTAGCGCTGCAATAGTACAAAACGGAAAGGTACTTAGCAACCAGATTGCCACCCAAAAGGTGCACGAACGGTATGGAGGTGTGGTGCCAGAAATGGCTTCGCGTGCTCATATACAAAATATAATTCCAGTCGTTGATGTTGCTATCAAAGATGCAGGAATCAAAAAAGAAGACATTAATGCAGTTGCATTCACACAAGCTCCAGGCCTAATAGGCTCGTTACTAGTAGGCACTTGTTTTGCAAAGTCATTTGCACAGGCACGCAACCTACCACTCATTGCAGTGCATCATATGCAGGCGCACGTATTAGCTCACTTCATTGAGGCTCAACCTTCTTTTCCCTTCCTTTGTCTTACAGTTTCAGGGGGGCATACACAGATAGTACTTTGTCGAAGCCATCTAAACATGGAAGTTCTAGGTGAAACGATGGATGACGCAGCTGGAGAAGCTTTTGACAAAGTGGCCAAAATGTTGGGGTTACCATACCCCGGCGGTCCATTGGTGGATAAGTATGCAGCCATTGGCGATCCGCTACGGTTCAAATTCCCAACCAATGAAATGAAAAACTACTCTTTCAGTTTCAGTGGCATCAAAACATCTGTTCTTTATTTCTTGCAAGCTGAGCGAAAGAAAGACCCTGAATTTGCCGAGAAAAATATGCATGATATATGTGCATCAGTACAATATACTATCATCAAAGTACTGATGACCAAACTAGAAAAAGCAGCCGATGACTTGGGTATAAAACACATTGGCATTGCTGGTGGTGTGTCAGCCAACTCTGGTTTAAGGAATGCCATTGTTAAAACAGGTGAGCGAAAAGGCTGGCAAGTATATATTCCTGCATTTCAGTATTGTACAGACAATGCAGCTATGATAGGTATAACCGCTCATTACAAATACCTTCAAGGTTCATTTACAGACTTTTCAGCTACACCCAGTGCTAGAGCTACTTGGTCATGAGCAACTCTTGGTTTCAATTCAAAGCATTCAGAATCAATCAGGGCGATTGTGCCATGAAGGTGACTACCGATGCCTGTATTCAAGGGGCTTGGACACCATTACCTACTGCCAGTAACCATGTAATGGATATTGGCACAGGCACAGGGCTCTTGTCTCTTATGCTGGCACAAAGAAACCCCAACATAAAGATAGAAGCGGTAGAGATAGACCCTGAAGCAGCTTCCCAAGCATCACAAAACTTTATTGATAGCCCCTGGTCCAATAGACTAAAGTGTTACGTCTCTGACGTACGAGATTATAAAGCAGGTGCCAAATATGACGTTATTATCTGCAATCCTCCTTTTTTTTCACATAGTTTACTGGGGCCTACCCCTGTCAAAAACTTGGCCCGACATGATGTTTCACTCACTAGTCGCCAATTGTTCACTAAAGTATATTCATTGCTGGCAAATGACGGCTTCCTGTCGCTACTACTGCCCTACACGGAGTACTTACTATGGCGACAAACAGCAATTGAATGTAATCTCTTCGAGTCCCAATGTCTTTATATTAAACATACACCTTCCTCCCCTGTAAAACGAGTAGTTACCCTTTTGTCACCATTACAAATATCATCTCCGGTAATTACAGAATTGTCGATAAAAGACCATGATGGCAACTACACAAGTTCTTTCAAAGAACTACTTTCTGCCTATTACCTAAATCTGTAATTGCTGTACCAACAACATTTGCATTACTCGGTACGCCAGCTAATTATATTACATTTTACAAACATTGTAGTAAGGCTAAATTTTTTATCAATTTGGTTTATGGCGAATAATGAAAACAGGAAACATACTTGATACTGATACAATATCACGATAAGCCGATGTGTACCATTTCAGTTATTCATAACTAACTTTACATACCCCCTTATACATAGCTGTAAAATGCTTACACACAACAACGCGTCGAGAATTCTAATAGTGGATGATGATGAGGATGATTTCATCATTACATCTGGTCACATCAATGACATCAGCAGTAACACATTTCAAATAGATTGGGCGTCTAGCTACACCAATGGAATTGAAAAAATGGCTACTGGTATTTATGACCTATACTTTGTTGATTATAGGCTTGGTGCCAAATCGGGTTTAGATTTTTTGGCAGAGGCAAAACGAATAGGGTGTACCAGTCCCATAATACTTTTAACAGGTCAGGGAAATTATAAAATTGACCTCGAAGCTATGCAGTTTGGCGCTATTGACTACCTAATAAAAACAGAACTAAATAGAGAAAAAATAGAACGAAGTATACGATATGCATTAGAGCGAGCTAAAAGTATGAAAGCACTACGCGATAGTGAAAATAAATACAGGCGCATATTCGAAAAATCAAAAGACATTATTTTTGTAGCTGACTCAACGCTTCGAATCACTGAAGTTAATGACGCCGTTACTGACATGCTTGGATATACCAAAGCTGCATTTCAAAACCTATCACTACCTCAATTACTTACAGACGTTAACATAAGGGATTTCTTTATTCAAAATCTCAACAAAGGAATATCAATCGATGATTACCCTACGTCCTTATTCACTATTTCAGGCAAGGCAAAACCATGCATCATATCAGTGACCGTAATAGCAAGTAATGAAAAAAACAATTATTTACAAGGCATAATACACGACATTACTAACCTTAAGAAGGCGGAAAAGTCAGCATTGCAACTAGAAAAAATGGCTGCTACTTCCAGGCTAATACGAACATTGGCTCACGAGGTCCGCAACCCACTGAATAATATCACTATTTCTGCATCGCAACTACAATCTGAAATTACCGAAACAGAACCCTCTTTGTATCTTGACATTATTAAACGAAACAGCATAAGAATAAATAACCTAATTGGAGAGCTACTACATTCTTCAAATCCGAAAGATAATTTTCACAAAGCTTGTTGCTTGCAACATGTTATAGATGAGGCTGTTGTGGCATCTAATGACCGTATAACATTGAAAAAAATTAAACTCACCCTAAACTATTCTTCTCTACCAGTAATGATTATGGCTGACAAAAAAAACCTAAAACTAGCATTGCTGAATATACTTATTAATGCCACAGAAGCTGTAAAAGAAAACACTGGAATGATAGCTATCAATTTGGTAGAAAAGGAGCAAAAGGCACTATTAACTATCGCAGACAATGGCTGCGGAATAAGCGAAGAAAATATAAACAGAATATTTGAACCCTATTACACCAGTAAGCCTACAGGTGCTGGGCTGGGTTTATCCTTCACACTTAGCATTATGAAGGCACACGGCACTAACACCGACGTTTTGTCTACTAAAGGAGAGGGTACAACTTTTTCTATGTCTTTCCCTGTGTTACCTTCATAGTAATCTAACTTAGTTGGCGCAGTGGATACTGCACCAACTAAGTTAGATATTAAGATCTTACATCAAAGTTCGACAAAGAAATAAACTCATTTACCCTAGCCTCAATATCTGCTGCCGATATTTCTTTCAATCTCTCTGGACCGAATTTCTCCACGCAGAAAGAAGCTATTGCAGATCCCATAATTATGGCAGCCTTCATACTTTCGAAAGAAGTGCTGTCTACCCTTGCCAAATAGCCAATAAAACCACCGGCAAAAGAATCGCCTGCACCAGTTGGGTCAAAAACATCCTCTAATGGCAATGCAGGGGCCGAAAATATTTTGTCACCATGAAACAGCAAAGCGCCATGCTCACCTTTTTTCACTATCACATACTTTGGTCCCATGGCTTGTATCTTACGAGCAGCTTTTACCAATGAATACTCTCCACTCAACTGACGTGCTTCACTATCGTTTACCATTAGCAGGTCCACCATGCCCAGCACTTTCTGTAGATCGTCCATAGCTATGTCCATCCAGAAGTTCATGGTATCCATTATCACCAACTTTGGCTTAGACTTCAGTTGCTCCAGTACACTTATTTGCACAGCTGGCATCAAGTTGCCAAGCATCACATACTCACTACCTTGGTAGCTTTCAGGAATTTTAGGGTCAAATTTTGCTAGTACATTAAGATCTGTAACCAAAGTATCCCTTGTGTTCATATCCATGTGATAACGACCACTCCAGAAAAAACTCTTTTCGTCTGCCATCACATCTACACCATCAAATTTTACACCTCTTGCCTTCAACTCGTTCATTTCCTCCTCTGGAAAATCTCCACCAACAATGGATATCAGGTTGGTAGGTTCTGTAAAATTTGAAGCCGCCAATGCAGCATAGGTACCAGACCCACCTATTATACGGTCTACTTTACCGAATGGAGTCTCTAACGCGTCAAACGCCAATGTACCAACTATTAATAAAGACATAAAAAATAAATTTTGGTGCAAATGTAATAGATAACTATCTACTAAGGAAAATAACCATCGACCTTTATAGCTAATCTGTACAATATTATCACCCCTATCGTACATTACTTACCAACAAAATGGTCTTTCCGCTTGCAGATCGATAGGTTTCGTGATAAGCGGTGTCAAGCTGAGTCTTCAATTCCTTAAAATCTTCATGTCCATCAATCGATAGTTCATAGTTTATCAATAGTATGTAATCGATATTCACACCTGTTATCTGTTTATATTGCACTGGTCCAGCACCTGGCGGCACTCCCTCTATACCCTTATATCTGTTGAGATGTATGTAAGGATTTACATCACTTTTCCAGTTGAGAGGGAAGTAACCAGTATTTGCCTCATAATTGTCCAGCACTAGTATCTTTTTATCAGCACCTATATATTGTGCCACATGGCCATAAACCTCATTTCTGTCAGCTATCAAATCACCGTTGTTCTTTTTACCAAACTTGTTAAAGTTGAGTGGCAACAGCAAACTTTGCTCAGGTATCCTACTAGCCACAGCTACATGCTCTCGTACCCTATTAGCCCCGTCAATCATAATGGGAATTCTAACAAAAACCAACAGTAAAAAACCAAAATACCCTACATATCCAATGGTGTTTTTAAAACCTAATGGCAACAAATAAGCTGCGCAAAAGCCAGTAACCATGAACAAATAGAGCCCTGTTCTCATCACAAAAAAACCACCACCCATCATTTTGTCAGGCATATTAAAGAAAGCATACACTAACAATAACAAAGACAATAGTAAGCCGTCGTATTTATGAATGCTTTTTTTAGAAATGAACCTAAAAACCAATATCAGTAGAAAAAGTAGGGAAAACAAGACACCCAATCCCTTGACAATAAGTACTTCTTTGCTGGAGTA
This sequence comes from Sphingobacteriales bacterium, assembly GCA_027484425.1. Taxonomy (GTDB): domain Bacteria; phylum Bacteroidota; class Bacteroidia; order Chitinophagales; family Chitinophagaceae; genus Nemorincola. Next base: position 56,704 of record JAIXSZ010000063.1, on the reverse strand, counting down.
GTTAATGAGATAGTCAAAAGATATTAACTCATATACACGCTCGGGCATATAAGCAGGTACAATTTTACCATGTCGGGCGCTGTTATCTGCGAATGTCAAAAAGAACATCAAAAAAGGTACAGTACAGGCTGTTATCACTAATAGTTTCACCAGTATCTGTTTTAGACTACCTACATAATACCCAGACACTGCATAACTCATCAACAAACTAAAACAAATCAAAACACCGTATCCAAAAGAAACAGGATGAGAAAAATAGGTGAGCATCATGTATAAAAACACCCAAAATACACTTGCAATTTTGCCCTGCTCTAGATATACCAACCAACTGTTGACCAGTAAAAGACAAAATGGGATACTAAATGAAAAATTATAAAATCCTTGCGCCAACGTATTGTTAAACACAAACACAAAAAACAGTAAAACAAGTCCAGACTTACGATCACAAAGCCTATCAGTTAGCTTTTTAAACGATACAATCATTAAAAGTACATAACCACTAAGTAGGATTTTTTCCGCTACAGCCCCTTTAAAAAACTGCAATAAGAAAGCTAGAAGAATATTAGACAACCAATTGGGATTGGGGTCTTCGCTTAATGTAAAAAAACGAGTATAGAAATCTTCCTGTGCATTGGTACTCATTTCCAGCATAGCTCTAGCATTTGCTATATGACATGGACCATCACAATTCAAATAATATGCTGGCAACCATATTTGCAACAAACAAGCAACCAACCCTAGTATCAACAACCAATCTTTGGCACCTAAATTTTTCATCAATTGCACCGCCCTTTCAGCATTATAACGCTCTATAAATGTTGTCATAAGGTCTGACTCGATGCTTTTGAATAATAGTTGACTTAACTACACTGAAACATTAAATTCTCTCAGAGCATCATTCAGGCTTGTTTTCAAATCTGTAGATGGTTTTCTGGTACCGATAATCAAAGCACAATTTACGTGATATTCCCCTGCAGGAAACTTTTTGGCATAACTGCCGGGTATTACCACACTGCGTGCAGGAATTCGACCCTTGTATTCAATGGGCGATGCTCCACTTACATCTATTATTTTGGTAGACTGAGTCAGTACCACATTGGCGCCCAATACTGCCTCTTTTTCTACCACGACTCCCTCCACCACTATGCAGCGCGAACCTAAAAAACAACCATCTTCTACTATAACTGGTGTTGCTTGCAAAGGCTCTAGTACACCACCTATTCCCACCCCTCCACTCAGATGTACCCCAGCGCCTATCTGTGCACAAGACCCAACTGTAGCCCATGTGTCTACCATGGTTCCCTCTCCCACATAAGCACCTATATTTACGTAGGATGGCATGAGTATCACATTACGAGCTATATATGCCCCATACCTTGCTACAGCATGTGGCACTGCTCTTACACCCAGCGATGCATAATCCTTCTTCAGGTCCATTTTGTCATAAAACTCAAATGGAGGCAACTCCCAAGTCTTCATTTGCTGAATACCAAAATACATCAGTATTGCTTTTTTCACCCACTCATTCACCTGCCAACCACCATTTAGCAATGGCTCAGCCACCCGCAGCCTGCCTTTGTCCACCTCTTCTATCACTGCCTTTACAGCATTGGTATAGTATTCATCTTTTAGCAAATCTCTATTGCTGAAAGCAGCTTCTACTGCTATTTGCCATTGTTGTTGCATTGTAATTCTTTTTCTGAATTTATTCTGAGATGCCTTTTATGCCTTTTTCATTTTGCTCGTTTGCCAGGGCCAAAACATATCATCAGTTATTAGTCCTCTTGCAAACTTCCTCTCTACAAAATGAAATAGCAACATGGCTGCAATAAAAGAGAGTGGAACACCTACACCTCTGGTGATGAGTGCATATTCAAAACCCCTGTGTGTAGTGACTCTGGCAGTAAGATTGTTGACTAGGTAGAACACTGAAAAATGGACCAAAAAAAGCGAATAAGAGCGTTCACCAATCCATATCAACAATGGTTTACTCAGAAAACGCTGAATAGACTGAGTATTAAAAGAAAGAATAACCAAACCTGCATAGACAAATCCATAACCGGTGTGTATAGCTGGTTTGTATATCCACTGCATGAGCACCAGTATTGTCCCCACTACCAACATCTGATAAGCATGCTTCTTGCTGAAATCGTGTGCTGCCAAGAACATTCCTAAAAGAAAACAAACAGGATAATCAATTATCCTACCCATGTTTAGCACAATATCGTGATAAGAATATAAAATTGGAAAATACCTATCGAGCAACAACTGCAACCCCAAGCTGCCTATCATACAGCCTATAATAATCATTAGTATTTTGCTGTTATTGAGCTTGTCGCTACGGGGAAAGAAAACTATAAGCAATGGTACAAGTAAATAAAACACCGCCTCAACCTGTACACTCCACCACGCCAAATTGTAATAAATACCGTCTACGTTGAACAGTAACGCTTGCATGAGGGTGGTGCGCACTGAAAACATCACATAAATTCCCTTCTCGTTGTACCAAGTAGGAAAAGTATTGATGTACCAGATAACAGCAGCACCAAACAATAACGCAGCAAAATAAGTGGGATAGATACGTATAAACCGCTTCTTGAGATAAATGAGTGTATCAAATTTTCTTTCGTTCCTTAAGTAAGGTCTAAGTAAGACTAGTCCGCTTATGACAAAAAACAGGTCCACCCCTGAACCCGGTAAATTCCAAAAAAACTCACCAAACTTTATAAATCCATGACTCATCAAAAATCTGGCTACATTGGCGGATACCGCATGATGCAGTATCACCATCATGCAGGCAATAGCCCTCATGCCATCTATAAAATGAAATCTCTGTTGTTTTTCGGCAGACAAACTCATGGAGTAAAAAGATAAACTTATACTGATTGAACTAGAAAATTACAAGGGTCTATTTGATGACTGCATGTATTACTTCCATCACTCGGTCCATATCATCAGCTGATAAATTGGAACCAGATGGCAGACAAAGACCATCTCTAAATAAACGCTCGGAAGTACCATCGCCGTAAAAAGCACAACCTTCAAATACTGGTTGCATATGCATGGGCTTCCATAGCGGTCTTGATTCTATATTTTCTTTTTCTAAAGCCAGTCTCAAGTCTTCTCTAGATACACCTGCTACATTACTATCTATAAGAATTGTAGACAACCAGCGATTGCTAAAATATCCATCAGGCTCACTGCAGAAACTGATACCCTTTTTACTGCCCAGCACATCGGTGTACTGATTGTATATGGCACGGCGGCTAGCTATTCTATCTGCCAATACTTGCATTTGCCCTCTGCCCACCCCAGCGCACAGATTACTCATTCGGTAGTTATACCCTACCCTAGAGTGTTGATAGTGGGGCGCTTCATCGCGAGCTTGTGTAGCCAAAAACCTAGCATCCTGTACCACATTGGCAGCAGCACTCACCAATGCACCGCCACCTGATGTAGTTATTATTTTGTTGCCATTAAATGATAAGACGGATATATCAGCAAATGTGCCACATTGTTTACCATTGATAGATGAGCCAAGGGCCTCCGCTGCGTCTTCCAGCACTGGAATACCATATTTTTGGGCTATTCCATTTATTTCATGCATTTTGGCAGGCATGCCGTATAAATGCACTGGCATTATCACTTTAGGCTTTTTGCCTTTGGCTATTCGGTCTTTTATTGCAGTTTCTAGCAACTCCGGCGACATATTCCAAGTATCTGCCTCGCTGTCTACAAATATTGGAGTAGCATTCAGATACTTGATTGGATTGGCGGTAGCTGAGAATGTCATACTCTGACACAGCACTTCATCGCCAGGCTGCACACCCAGCAATACCAAGCCTAGATGTATACCAGCGGTACCCGAGCTCAGTGCAGCGACATGGCTGCCCTCGCCCAAAAACAACTCTAAATCATGTTCAAAGCCATTTACGTTTGGCCCCAATGGTGCTATCCAGTTGGTATCAAAGGCTTCTTTTACAAATTCCTGTTCAGTACCGCCCATATGTGGCGAAGACATCCAAATCTTTGGTTTCATTATTGTTGGGGTTCTTTATATTTTATAATTCGGGCAGGGTTACCCACAGCTGTTGCATAATCTGGTATATCTCTTATCACAACTGTGCCTGCACCAATGGTACACCACTTACCTATACGTATACCTTGTATGGCACTGGCACCAGCACCAAAGTGTGTGCCCTCACCTATGTGGACATCTCCACTCAATGTAGCATTGGGCGATACATGTGCAAAATCACCTATCACACAGTCATGGTCAATAGATGCGCTAGTATTGATGATGCAATGTTTGCCTATTTGGGTATCGGCGTTTATGGTGACACCATTCATTATTACGGTACCCTCTCCTATAGTAGCTCTTTTGGAAAGGCGTGCAGTAGCATGAATAGCTGTACCAAAACTGGCAACAGTAGCTAGTTTTTCCGCCACACGCTTTCGGGTGGCATTTACGCCTATACTTATCACAAATTGATTATTAGCCCAGTTTTCTGACGAAAAAGGTTTTAGCACTGGATACTCCCACATTGGGGGTTTTGCAGCATCATCCCACACTTCTATATGTGGAGTATTTACACTTTCCAGTATTTCAATAATCACTTTGCCATGACCGCTGGCGCCGTACACAATCATAGTATCTTGTTAACGGAAACAAAGATAGTCAGGATTAATTATGAAATAAACCAACCAGCAATATAGTTGTGCAGCAAACAACTACCTACATGACTAAGCAACAATATGGTAATACACTATGGTAGCTTTCCTAACAAATAAAAGTATGTCAACTAACCATGATACACTCTAGATGCTACAATAAGACCATTTTTGATTTCTAGCACCTCAGCTACCTGCATTTCGGGCTCTCCTACTACTGTACGTATGTACTCCATAAATACTCTGTCGCCATTGGCAGTAAGCGAAGTATAACTGTAGTGAAGAGTGGGCAATCTATCGAACGCATCTTGCCACCATGAGCCTAGCGCTGCTTTTCCTCTTACATATCCCTTGGTTTCGGGTAATCTTACTTTTAGTTTAGGGCTGTAGTGCTCTGCGTTATCGTCGTACAAAGCCAATAATTTGTCAAGGTTTTGTTCATTAAAAGCCTGAAACCATTTTACTGCTATTGCTTCGTTTGTATCCAACTTCATGTTATTATTCTTTGCTGTAAATTTCAGGAATTGATACGATAACAGCATCATTTGCTACACATTTATAAAAAAACATCGGGTATAACAGAAAATTTATGTAGCAAGGCACTTTTCTATATTTTTCGTTGTGTACATTTAATTTCCAAAAATTATATACCCAATATGTTTCAGAAATCAGTTATTGCCCTGTCACTGTTGTTATTATCGTTTTCCAGTCTGAGTTTAGCAAAAGTTCAATTGCAATTTGGCCCTACACCTGCATGGGTGAAAAAAGTATCTACCAACACCCAAACACCCAACACAAGAGAAATAAATGATGGCTATTTCTTAAGAATGTTTGAGCAGGAATATAATGTTACCACCCATCAAACCTATCAGCACACGGTTAGAGAAATTATATCTGAGGCAGGCATACAAAGTGCGGCTAACCTTACGCTCAACTTCAACCCTAGCTATGAACAAATATCTATACACGAGGTAACAGTGTGGAGAGATGGTAAGCCCATGAACCGGCTAGACAAAGCAGCCTTTAAAATAGTGGCAAATGAAGAAGACTTGTCTAGGTTTATATACAATGGTAATTATACTGCCTACCTGATACTGAATGACATAAGAGTAGGTGACAAAATAGAATATAGCTATACACTTACGGGTGATAATCCGGTTTTTGAGAATAAGTTCTTTACATCGCTGGTGCTACAGGGAACTGACCCTATAGCACATATGCACTACTACATCATAGCTCCAGGTAGCCGAAAACTCAACTTTAAATACTATAACGAGGCGAAACCTCCTGTGCAACAGACAGTAGGCGGAGACATGATATATGAATGGGACTTGCAAAACCTGAATGGTATAGACGTAAGTGACAAAATACCCAGCTGGTACATAGCTTACCCTTTTATACAAATATCAGAGTTTAAAGACTGGACTGAAGTGGCACAGTGGGGACACAGCATTAACAAACCTACTGATAAACCGGGCGGTGCATTGGGCAAAAGAATAAAAGAAATAGCTGATAAATATAAAGACAACAAACCGGGACTACTGAGGGCACTGACCGATATGGTGCAGACCGAAATAAGGTATATGGGTGTGGAGATAGGCCCTTACTCGCACAAAGCAAACAACCCAGAAAAAGTATATGAACAACGGTATGGAGACTGCAAGGACAAGTCGCTACTACTGGTATCTGCACTGCTGAGTGTGGGTATACCTGCAGAGATGGCACTGGTAAGTACGAGTAGCGAAGAGCATGTAACAGAAAGAATACCATCGCCATCAGCATTTAACCATGCTATAGTAGTGGCCCACCTTGACGATAAGGAAATATGGATAGACCCTACGATGTCTTACCAAGGGAGCACTGGCGCCGATATATACTGCCCAGACTATGGCAACGCACTAGTGCTAGGTGCTGGCAAAACAGACCTTTCGCCAATACCTGAAACCAATAATGGTACATTACACTATACTGAACAATATGAGGCAGATGATGTAAAGTCGCCAGTAACCCTAACTGTAATAACCACCTATTCGGGTGGAATGGCGGATAAAATAAGAGCCAGTTATGCCAACCAAAGCAATGTGGACCTGGAAAAGAACTTTCTGGACTATTATTCTAACTTCTACTCGAAAATAGAAAGAGCAGATACGCTGATAATAATGGATGACAAGGCCAGTAATGTGCTGGAAACTACCGAAAAGTACATCATCACAGACTTTTTTGAGTATGACTCTGTTAACCATAACTACCCTGTGAGCTTTTATGCAAGAATGATAAAAAATATGCTACCATCGGTAGACAACAAAAAGAAATACCCTATTGCCACATCTTATCCATATGAGCTACACCACTCAATAAGAGTAAAAATACCGCTGAACTGGAACATAGATTTTCAGACGGAGACTATAGACCGACCAGCATACACATTTAAGTACAGGGTGTCTGTAGATAACAATGTTTTTGCGCTGGACCATGATTTCAAATACAATAAAGACCATATAGCGCCTGAAGAAATAGTGCAGTATGACAAAGACAGTAAAAGAATGGTGAATGACCTATTGTCTTACTCATTTACTTACACACCTGGCTCTGGCCAGACGTATACTGGCATAAAGTACAGTGCCATATTGCTACTGCTAGCTATAATGGCTGGAGCTGTGTATATGGGCAAAAAAATATACCAAACACCCACTGCAAGGTACCAACACCTGCACCCCACACCCCGAATTATAGGTGGATGGCTGATAATACCTATTCTGGGGCTCATTATCACCCCTATTCAGCTAGGCTACTCTATTATAGACACGGGCTACTTTAGAGATGCGATATGGCATGCTTATGACCACAAGCCTATAAGCATGGCGTTCAATATGATACTATGGCTGGAACTGATAGTGAATGCAAGTATTATTTGTTATGCAGTGTTTTGCCTAGTGCTGATGTATAACAAAAGAGATATACTGCCCAAACACATCATAAGGATGTATGTGGGTATTATGGTGGCTGTAATAGTAGATGGCATACTTACCAACCTGCTGATACCCGATACTACACAAGACTACAAAGATGTATTCAGGAGTATATTTAGTGTATGTATATGGGTGCCTTACTTTATGAGGTCGGTGAGGGTGCAGGAGACCTTTACGGTGCCTTATGGCGACTACAAACCCTATACCCCAACCGAAGACGAAACCAATGATAATGGAAACGTAACTGATACCACCCCTGAGGACAATACTGAAAATAGCGACGAGAATAGTGATAGCAGCGCGGAACACGATAAGTATATGCCTAAAAAAACTGACAATACTACTGAAGAAAGCGCCTAAAATGAGCTAAAAAACACCCCATGCTGGTATGAGGCTGCTACCCAGCAAAACCGAGCTTTTTTAATGCCTCTGCTATCTCCTTTTGGTTTTTGGCGGAGGCTTTTTGAGGCTTTCCGTTTAGTGTGCCTTCAAAACCGACCTCAATAGTGGGGCTAAGTGGTACTTTTTTGAGGCGACCGGGGAGGGCACGAGTAGTCCAATTGTCGTATGCCCTGGTGAAGTAATGCTTGCCAGTAGCTTCTTTGTCCTTCTGATCGGCGGTGGTGTGTATGATGAGCTCTTTTACATTGTCGCTATCGGCACTGGCAAAAAATACGGCACTGATTTTGGGGGCCTGGTCGTTGTAGCTAAATGTGTCTATGAAGGATCTTTTGTAGGTGTCCTTGCCATTGGGGATGAAGATATATGCCAAAATACGGGAGCATTCTTTTGTGGGCTTATCTTCTTGCTGCACAAAGTAACGGTCTAAATAAAAAGATACTACCGACTTCTCGGCAGTCCACTCGGCTGTTTCTAGACTTGAGGCAGTCAGCTCATCTGTAACTTCAGCATAGAGCGGGCGGGCACGGGTAATGAACCGTCTTTTGTCTTCGCCGGGTAGGCGCTTAACGGTTTGGCCCCATGCTTTTACCGACTTAACTACTGCCTCTGGACTGGTGTAATACTCTTCTGTAGCGTTTTCCAGACACTTTTTGATACGCATGTCCCATAGGGTTTGCATCGGTACATTGTCGGTGCCATTGGGGTTTACTTCGCCATCATATTTCTCCTGAATGGCATTGTAACGGTCATTCAATTTTTCGTAAATCTTAGCTATTTCATCATTATAGTTTTCTAGGCTGTAATCGCTATTAGATAATTCCTCGCATAGAAGATGAGCAAAAGTAAGCGCGACATCGTAGTGGTCTTGCTCGTGAATGAGCACATAATTTGACTTTTCTTGTTTGGTAGATTCTCTTACGAATGCCCGACTCTGGAAGGCACACTTTTCATGAAATTTAAATTTGAGTCTACCATTTTCTTGACGCACACCATTGTCAGCTGTAAAGTAAATGACCGGGGCTACATAGGCTGCGGCGATTAGATTTCTAGCTTTCAATTCCTCGGCATGTTGTTTGTCTTCGCGCTGCTGAAAGTCGTTCCAGGTGAGGGTGCGATAGTTGATGATTTTTCCTTCTGGGGCTATCCAGCCGAGATCTTCGCGCTGAGCAATAGCAGAGAAAGAGAGGAATAGCAAAGAGGCAACTGCTATAAGACGCATAGTAATAGGTTGGTTTTGAGGATGTGAAATTAGGAAAAAACACTCTATCAGCAAAACAAGCTATACTACAAATGGAACAATAATAAATTTACTACTATGTAACTGTGGCAACTTAGCCCTCCAAAAGATATGAGCAGCCAATGATGGCTGCTCATAAATACATGATATAAATATAGAATATTATTCGAAAATTACTGACTCGATGATAACAGGCTGGAGTGGCTGATCGGAGTGTGAGGTAGGTACTGCACCTATGGCAGTAACAACATCCATACCGGCTACTACCCTACCGAATGCTGTATGCTTGGTATCGAGGAAGTTATTGTTGGCGAGATTGATGAAAAACTGGCTACCGTTGGTGTTAGGACCGGCATTGGCCATAGAAATAGTACCAGCCGCATTGTTGTTGTCGGGGGCAATTTCGTCGTTGAACTTGTAGCCAGGACCACCCGTACCCCATCTGTGCTTCATGGTATCGTCTTTGGTAAGCGGATCGCCACCCTGAATCATGAAACCACTGATGATGCGGTGAAACTTAACGCCGTTGTAAAACTCTGACTTGGCAAGTTTTACGAAATTGGCAACTGTATTAGGGTTTTGTTGATCGTAAAAATCGATAACAATATCGCCCATGTTGGTTTTGATTGTACCTTCCATTGTATTTATTTGGTTTGTATTATTTTATATTCTTTAGATTTTTCTCTAATTCTTTGTCATACCACTCTTTATCGTTGGCGGTGGTGTCTTCGTTGAGCTGACGCAGTATGTTTTCTTTTACTTTTTTGAGGTCGTTCTCTTCTGTGTTGTCTTCTACTCTTTCAGCCCTGAAAGCTGGCATCTTTTTGTCAGTGGGTTTTCTTTGTCTGGCAGCCATTTGTAAATAATATTTATGAATTGTATGTACCCTGTAATATTGGGTGTGCCAAAGTTACAGAAAATAACTGTGGGCGAAAATTGCTAAATTGTTATGATAGCAAATAGTGTATTTTCGGCACAACATTAGTACGGATATTTTTAGTATGTGTTTGTGCGATTTTCCGGTTTGTTTCCGGTAGTTTCCTACGTTTTTGGGTATAAGTCATTGATTATCAATACTATTCACTTTTGCATGTTACAAGTACCGGAATGGATGATATGATGACAGTTATTGATAATTATTTCGGGTATTATTTTGTTTTTGATACTGAAGCTGCATTGGTTGGGTTTTATGGGTTGAAGTTTATTCATTAGTACGGATATTTTTAGTATGTGTTTGTAGGATTTTCCGGTTTGTTTCCGGTCGTTTCCTATATTTTTGGGTGTAAGTCGTTGATAATCAATAACATTCTGTTTTGCAGGTGTTGAGTGCATGTATGCCTCACATACCAATCGTTATAAATATTAATTAGCAGTGATTATTTCGCAAGCCATTTCTCCATTATGCAATTAAACTCCTGCAAAGTTATACTGTCTTTGCCAAAAGGCTCATTGGCAAGTTGTGACAATTCGGCAAAATCTTCATCAGAAAGTGCTAGAGGTTGCATTTGTGTACTGTTACTTTGTTCTATTTGTAATTCGTTTTCAAACATATCTCGTTCAGGTGGGTAAGGTTTATTAGTACAGATTTTTCGTTACTATGTTCGTAGGATTTTCCGGTTTGTTTCCGGTTGTTTCCTACGTTTTTGGGTATAAGTCATTGATTATCAATACTATTCACTTTTGCATGTTGTAAGTACCGGAATGGATGATATGGTGATAGTTATTGATAATTATTTAGGGTATTATTTTGTTTTTGATACTGAAGCTGCATTGGTTGGGTTTTATCGGTTGAAGTTTGTTCATTAGTACGGACATTTTTAGTATGTGTTTGTAGGATTTTCCGGTTTGTTTCCGGTAGTTTCCTATGTTTTGGGGTATAAGTCGTTGATTATCAATAACATTCTGTTTTGCAGGTGGTGAGTGCATGTATGCCTCACATACTGTAATAAATGAATAATAACTGAGAAAATTCAAAATAACTTACCAACCACCTGCCGCAAAAAACGAGCCAAAGTGGGTGGTAGCAGAGGGCATTTTATCCACAAAATTGGTTTTTTGTTGTTCATTAGCTTCGTTTTGCATTCGCCAATCAGCGAGGACGCTGACGAAAAAAAGAGGACGAGGCGAGACGCCTCGACCAGATGTAATTTTCCATTAATTGAAGCTATGTTTGCATGCTATCTCATGGTCGAATCTGTTCATCCACTTTCGTTACAAAATCATTTTTATTATATAATTAATAATTTGTAGTTTCGTTTTTCTGTAGTGTATCAGATTTGTTGGTAATGTAGATTTGTAGTTGAGGTACTTTGCCGTCAACAGCGAGTCACTGCTTAGCGTAGTGAGTGTCAATAAAAAAAAATAATGGATGGCGTAGTCCCTGAGTAGCGTAGAGGCGAGACGCCTAGAATAGATGGATGTGCGAAAAACACCATCAGCAACACATCACCTGTTTTTCATCAATTCCTCAGGAAAGCCATGTTTTTCTAGAAAATCTTTTGATTCATTTGCTTTTTTGATGAAATAAGGATCATTACCATAATCTTTTACATCACTGCTTATTATGGCATTGATGGCTACTTTCTTTTGATTTTTTTTCTTAGATAGTTGTTGCATAGTAGTACAAATTCGCTTATTGTAAAATTATAGCTTTTTTCTGATTACTAAAAAAGCCTCATAGTTAACATTTCTCTCAAATTTTGACCAAGAGTCTGTGTGAAATCCATAGACGTCAAGAAGTTGTGCTATTTCTTCCAAGTTAGATGCTATGCCCATTTGGTATAATCTTGTACGAGATGGCGTACTACCTTGGGCATAAACCATAATGTCGGGAAACTGTGATGTAAAATCTAATACTGCCGATGCGATGGTAGCTAATATTTTATCTCTGTCCTTATTGTCTGTAATAATAAGGTCATCAATTTTTCCTGTTTCAATGTTTAAATCTCCAAAGCCAAGATTAAAATAGGTAATACCATTTGCATTACGTGCCGTAAACCTAATAATTTTTTTGATTGTTCCTTTGGGGCCTACACTGTCAAATACGAAATTTAGTAGATCCTCGTTAGTGGCATAATCATATTTCTCTTGCTGCATTATTTGTTAGTTAACAATGGCTAATGTAGGTGTTATTTGTGCAGAAAGGTAACCCTCGGTCTAAATGCACAGGGCGAAACTAATAAATAAAAACTGAGTGATTTCAAATTTACCTATAATTGTATGCCGCAAAAAACGAGCCAAAGTGGGTGTTGGCAGGGGGTATTTTATCCACAAAATTGGTTTTTTGTTGCTCATTAGCTTCGTTTTGCATTCGCCAATCAGCGAGGACGCTGACGAAAAAAAGAGGACGAGGCGAGACGCCTCGACCAGATGGGGACTAGCGTTAATTCTTAAAAAACGCACTGGTATTGACAGAGGTACTTATTTCGGGTCCATTTAATATATTTTCCACACTGGATCTAAATAACTTTTTTGGACCACTGAAAAAATAACAAAAATTCGAGTCGTCTACTACATATACTTTACTGATCTGAAATACTGAGATTTCATCCATGAATATACATCTTCTTGCTATTTCTTTTCTCTCAGAAGAATATAACACTTCGTATATTTTGTAAACACTAACATCAGAATGATATAAGATAGAAATGTAGTATGCCCCTATCGAAAATAGCTTCTTGTCGAAATGCCATTCGAAAACAAAACCACTACTAACAGCTTTCGCATATATGGCTTTAATTGGTTCCGTATCTAACAATTGAAAAGAAAACAACTCATCTACTACAGTACAAAGTGTGGTGAAGAGTAATTCTCTTTTATGAAAATCATCGCTACCAAAATATTTGAAAAAATCGAAATAGCAGTTGATAGAAATAATAGTTTTAGAACTGTCTATAATTTTCTCTTCAAAAGAAGCTTTTTTATCGACTGCAGCAGATAAATATATTCTCAAATGCCTAAATTTAGAAAGATTCTTTCCAAGCATTGAAATGAAATATCTTTTAACATCTGGCGTAAAAAACCTATTACCATAAAGTGGCTCATTATCGCAAATGAATATACTAATATTATTTAACATTATTTGTTTTGGCGATATTTTTACAAATTCGGTTTCATATCATCTGCTTGTGCAAGGGAATACAAGAATCGGTATAGCGTGTCTTATAATCGTTTCCGAACTAAAGTAAAAAGCTATTTATTTCATCTGGCAAATGGCAATATTCAAGTCCAGTTACTCGTTCACAACCAAACATATAATAGGTTTTATCAGTGATAAAACAACGACTATCAAACATGCCAATTTTAAAAAAATCAAAATTGGCATGAGATAAAAATTGCACTTTTTTTGTCCACAATGTTACGTTTTGTCCAGAATACTCTTGCTCAATAGCTTCTCGTTTTTTTAAAAAATCACTTTTAGAGCTAACGGACACATCACCTAAATCATGGTGCAGTTTTTTAATGAAAAACTTTGAACGCTCATAGTCAACTACATCAGTTAAATCATATATAATATGAAACCAGAAATAACTATCTATTCTCAATCCTTTGTAATAAAGAACAATTGGATAAAATGCATGCGTCTGTAGAGTACACTTAGACAGTATATTTTTGACACGCTCACTAACAATAAAGCCATTAGGATATGAAAATACATTGCTTAAAAAATCAGTCAATATTGCCCGATTGGGTAACACAAATCCATTAAAATCTGGCACAACATTTGGTAAAGTTCTAAAAGATCGACTCACATTATAAACCGAAGACGAGGAACTGAAGTCATAATTAGGAGTCGTCTTTTGTATTTGAGGATATTGACTTCCGATGACACTAGGGTCTGAAGAAAAAACTAATGAATAGTACATATCGTTTTAATATCCGGTGACTAAGATTGTTTAATAATGTAAATACAAGCGAATGCTAACAAAAAATTATGTTGGCTTAGTTGAAAACAGCACAAAAAATTCTTGACATTGTAAAATAATAAACATTTGCAGTGCGAAGTAGAATATTTATATTCTGTTACCAATTTCGGGATAAACCGTTCTTAGTTTACGATTTTTAAAACAAAATATTATTCTTTAATTCACAAGGCGTGTACCCAATGCAATTTTCGCCACTAGAAAATCACCATACAAATGATAAGAAAACTGATTCTTTTAATGACATTGGCTACATCTGCAATATCCTGCAATAATAAAATCGAAAAAAAAGCAGTTGGTCATTATGTTGTAGTGAACTATGAAAGCACTGATTCAATCATCGAATTACCGTTGCTTGTTTTAGCTTCTAGCGGCAGATTCGAAATTATATATCCAAGTAAACGATTTGCAGGTTATTGGAGTGCGAATGACAATCGGGAATTCAATACCATAATGCTTTATGGGAAAGGAATAACAGACGACGCAGAGTTATATTTCGGACAAACAGAAGACACTGTATATTTAGAGTTTGGAGGGCCATCGATTTATTTATTCAAAAAATTTAAAAAAATATCTTTTATGAAATCCGAGAACTAGTTTCCTTCCCCGATGGGTAGTGCATAAGAGAAATGGCAATTCATCAGATTAGTTGCATTGTTTTTTTGTGTCATTGTTGGTGTTATTTTCTTCCGTTCTCGTTGATTCGTCCCACTTTTTCTGCGGGGGAATACCGAGAACATGAAATAACTATAAATTTGCAAACATGAGAACTATATGTATTCAAATTCTTATCACTCTTTCTTTCCAAATTTTGTTAGCCCAAGAAAAAGTAGAAAAAGTTCTTTTGACTTCAACTTTTGAATACAAATCCCAAATAGACCTACAAGATGTAAAAGGCAATAAGAAAAACGTATTCATTGTAGTATATTCTGTTGATGAAAATGACACAACAAAAAACATAGAAAACACTAATTACACTATTAACTGTAATTATGATACAACAGGTAATTTAACTAGAAAGATATATACTGAATATCGCCTAGGTGTACCAAATTTTACTAGTGTTTACTATCAGAATGAGAAGTGTTTTGAAACAATAGAATTTGATTATGACAATAGTTATTTCCTAAAAGAAAGCCAAACGAGCGTAAACAAGAAAAAAAGTATTTTAAACACTATACGGATGTCTGGTGAGAATGAAGAAACCGATTACGTATCAGAAAATTACACAAGAAAAAAAAGAGGGAAATTATTGATAACAACTACAACTCTGGATAAACACGACAAAAGAGAATTGAGTAAAACAAAATACAATAAGGCAAAAAAACCAATAGAAAGAAAGAGATACTATTGCAGAAAATTATGGCTGAGGGAATCTTGGAATTATTATGATGATAAAACAATAAAGAGCAATGAAATTAAATATTATGACGATAAAACAATGACAATGCATTATATAAAAAAATACAACACAAAAGGAAACGAAACTGAATACATATACAATGATACAAAACATAATAGTAGCTCATTTCATACAAAGAACAAATATGACACCACCAACCATTTAGTTAGCTCAGAGAAATTTGACAATGATGGGATAATGAGTTCAAAAACATGCTACTGGTACAATGAAAAAGGACAACTTCTAAAAGAAACTACTACAGACAAGAACAACATAGTAGTTAATAAAACTGATTATTTATTTGACAGAGATGGCAACCTAAACAAGAGACGTTACTGTGATTTAAGTAGGCCAAAAGAAAATTGTGTTTTATTTCAAGCAATTTGGGGTAAAAAAGATACAAATGGCAATTGGTTAGAAGTTACCGAATACTTAGATAGTTTGCCAAAAATGATAACTACAAGAAAAATAGAATATTATACACAAAAACTTGATAACAAGCAATAGAAATAAACGTGCTGATTTGATATAAATTATCTCCAACACGTTTATCTATAGAATTAACAAACAAAAATGTAGTATTATTACCTTACCTCCCTAAACAGCTTTCCATGTGGTATAACGGCTATTTGTTCGTCGTCTTCGTACACTATATAGCCTGGGTTGTGGCATTTTATTTGCCATACATGGTAGCCATATAGCTCCAGAATGTGGATCATTTCATACATTTTCTGTAAGTGATCTTTTGCATCTGGCTTGTACCAGCAAATGGCATTTACTTCAGTTTTATTTTGTTTGAACACCTGTGGCGATCGCAAATTATGTCTGAACCAACTCCAGATTTCTTTTAATCTCATTTCATCGTAGGGGTACATATCGTTGCTATGGAGCAAATAATACGCTGCCTGAAACACCCCGTATCGCTTCTCCTGATAGGAATCGACGAATGAGGTTTTGAATCTCAAATACACGCTAATATTTATTTAGAAATAAACAATAGCACGCCATGGCGGGGAGTGGTATAACCAACAACCAAGAGGAGTAAAACAACAATGGAAAATATACTATTCCAAAGCCGCACGGGCATGCAACTTAATACCAGCCGCAGAAGTACTGGTCACGAACTCCGGGTGGAGTGTATTAGGAATAATATACTATAAAATACATAGTGGTATTTGCGTATTGCAGTGCAAAAATACTACATAGGTATTGAATAACCATGAAACAAATGCGGTTGACGATAAAAATGGTGTACAGTAAACTATTAATGATTATTGGTTATTCATAACAATAAATGGGTAGACAATAATTGATTAAAAAACTAAAAAAATGAGTTAACAAACACAAAATATAGAACTATATCACATATCGTTCCAATATATTAAATAGTAGCTTTGGAGAAAAGTAACTTATGAAGGAGAAATCCAACTATTTGGTTGTTATTTTCATTTTGTGTGTGGTATTAATTGGCTGTAAAAATACTAATAAGGGTACTTCGAGGACTGATAATTACACCATTCAAGAGGTGACAAAAACAACAACATTACCTAAAATGCCTCGTACTTATAACCAGCTTACAGAAACAATGCTGGAGGAGATAGTCAATTACTATCGTAAAGAATACCTAAAAGATAGCATAAGTATGTGGTTATCACCATCAGATACTATGTTGGAAGTTAATTTTGTTGATGCATCTCATGATTCATTTGGTACTCAATTAGTTGCTTATGTGTCTCTAACGAAACATATCGACCCGGCGATAATGGGAGATATGAATAGTGATGGTTTGCCAGACTTACTTTTCACTGTACTGACAGAAGGTGGCGGCTCTGGTGGCTTAGGAAGTCACTGGTGGGATCATTTTTTATTTGTTGCTGGTGCTAATGGACAATATAAACTGGCAGACATAAAAAGCGATATAGATATAATGGACGGCTCAGGTTACTTCTATCCAAAGGAAATCGAAAATCAGATATTAATAGGCTTTGGTAATGACTATGATGATACTGACGCTAGATGTTGCCCTTCAATATTTTACCGTACTCGTGTGCGTCTAATAAACAACCAACTGAAAACCATAGAAGAAACGACCATACCTAGACCAGCTGGTTATGAAGATTGATAGAATTACGTCTTATAGCTGAATGATATACAAGATCTTTTTTGGTTGCACCTGCAAAAAACCATTTACCCCTCCTACTTGCAAAACAAAAACCATCCACCACTTACCAGAAGTGAAGGATGGTATATGGCATATAACTAATAGGCTAATGGGAAGCAATAGGCATAGACACAATGAACTTAGACCCTTGATGGTGGGTAGATACAATATTTAAAGTGCCGTTGAGTCCTTTTACAAGGTGCTTGACGAGTGCTAGTCCGAAACCGTAGCCCTTTTCGCCGTCGGTGCCGTCGGAAGAGTCGGTATTGTCTGATAAAAGTAGTTCTATTTGAGCTTGTTTTATACCCTGCCCGGTGTCACTTACTGTTATTTGCAGGGTGTTTTCGGTGTCATTTTTGGTAGTGTTGAGTGTGGCGACTACAGTGCCTGATTTGGGGGTGAATTTTATGGCGTTTGAAATAAGGTTGCCTGCTATCTGCATCATTTTGTTTTGTGGAATAGAGAGCACATCGGCTGAGGGAGCCACCTCTACTCTGAAATCAATGTCTTTGCTTTTAGCCTGAGGTGTGTATAACTGTTCTAACTTTTGCTTAAAAGTTTGGAGCAACATTGCATTGTTTTTTGCTTTTTTGTCCTCGGTTAGTATTTCATCGGCTAGGTCTAAAACAGATTTTGCACCCTTGTAAATCATGGAAATGAAGTCTAATACCTCTTCGAGGTTATTGTCTTCGCCTTGCATACTTATGATTTCGGCAAGACTCATGATACCAGCCAGCGGCCCTCTGATATCGTGTACGATTTTATTTTGGGTTTGTTTTACATCTACAATGTTATTTCTGAGCGAATCGATGTATTGAAACACTTTTAGTCTATTGACTATCTCCTGGGCAATGATTTTGAGAAGCTCAATTTTTTCGGCAGATAAGGATTTGGCTTGTCGGTCTACTACACACAATGAACCTATGTTTTGATCATTTACAGGTAATGGAACACCTGCGTAAAATCGGAAATGTGGGTCGCCGGTGACGAAGTTTTCCTCTTTGAATATAGGGCTGACGGTGAGATCTGCAATTTCGAGATGCTCGCGCTGTAGAATAGTATACTGGCAAATGCTTTCTTCTCTGGGGGTTTGCTGCACATCAAATCCGTAACTGCATATAGTCCAGGTAGTGTAATTGTCGATGAGATTGATCATAGAGATAGGACTTCCTGTAACTTTTGCAGCAAGTTTTACTAAATCTTTAAAGGTGTCGTTGACATTTGAATAATCGACATTGAGATCTGCCAATGCCAGTATTCTTTCCATCTCATTGTGAGGAAATGAAGCTTGTTTCATTACTTATTATTTTGAGTCAGTTGTTATCATTGCTACTTATCATCCACTCTGCACCTGGGTAAGAAAACCACACTATATCGATGGATGACAAAAAAGTTTGTCAAATTAAGTTAAATAAATCTAGAATTAGGCTCTCGAAAAGCATGCTTATTTTTTATGCAACTATAGATCAATTGGTGTTATGCCTATAGCTTAAACGCTGCAGTAATCTATTTCACATTTTCTAAATGAACCTACTGTGATTTACGTAAACACAATGAATATGGATTGTTTTGTGGAGTAATTTTGAACAAAATACTGTAATGGAGGCGCTTAGGGATCATGTAACGAAACGACTAGGGGAGGATATAGAAAATCTGGACTTTGTGCTAGCGCATTTTAAAGAAGTGGTAGCCAACAGAAATGAGGTGCTGCTGAAGGAGGGAGATGTGTGTAAGTATGTGTACTATGTGGCTGAAGGCTGCCTGCAAGTGTATGTGCACGATAGTGACTATAACGAAAACACAAGAGATATAGCGATAGAGGATAGCTGGTGTAGTGAGCTGATAAGCTTTGGGAAGCAGCAACCAGCGACCGAAAACATAAAGGCAATAGAAAAAAGTGTGCTGTATGCTATAGACTATCACAGTTTTGGGAAGTTGATGCAGCATGTGCCACAGTTTGACAAAGTATACAAGCAGATACTGGAACAGTCGTATGCCAACTCGGTGTATAGGGTGAATACTTTTGTGTCGCTATCGGCACTGGACCGGATAAAATGGCTATTGGAACATAGGCCCAAACTTATGACCCGACTGCCAGGAAAAATAATAGCTTCTTACCTAGGCATCAATAAAGATGTATTTAGCCGACTGAGGTCGCAGATATAAATGTAGACATTTGTCATTATCTGCTCCGTTTTTATTGTGGTGCTTTGCTGTACAAAAACCACGATAAAAATGAAAGAGTATCTCTTACTGTTTAGAAACGCCAGCAATGTGGACGGATACATTGCAACATCGGCAGACATGGCCGAGGACATGCCCAAATGGCAACAATGGATAGGCGGCATAGCTATGCAGGGCAAGCTGGTGAGCACTGCCCCCATAGAGTATAACGCCTGTGTGGTGGGTAACGACACCATAAAGGAAGGGCCCTATAAAGAACCAAATAGTGTGCTAGTAGCTGGCTACCTGATATGCAAAACCGACAACGAGGCTGAGGTAAAAGAATGGAGCAAGAGCTGCCCTATACTGAAGTATCCGTTTAGCACGGTGGAAATAAGAACGCTTGTACCATTCCCCATAAACCAATAGCGATGAACAAAATACTCAACATAGGTCGATATTTGTTTCCGTTGTCGTTTCTGCTATATGTGGGGCTGCATATGGGCAAACCAGATGTGGGCGCATCGTTTGTGCCGAAGTTTATTCCTTTTCCGTATTTCTGGAACTACTTTACGCTGGTGTGTATAGTGGCATTTATAGTGAGTGCGGTGATAGGTAAGTATGACAAGCTGGCTTATACCCTGATGGCGGTGTATGTGCTGCTGATGGCTATACTGGTGCATGTGCCCAGGGCTATGGGTATAGGAGCTGATGTGGCTGCTATGATGGACAATGCTGCACGCGAGCAAGAACTGGAAATGGTGAACATATTTAGGAACATAATGGTAACTGGTGCGCTGATGGGCTTTGCGAAATATGTGGCTAAGGATAAGAGGGTGATAGGGTGAGGTTGCGGAAATTCCAAAGGACAAATTCCAAAGAACAAAGAACAAATTCCAAATTCCAAAGGGTTAAATAACAGAAAAGTCAAAAAATAAAAGAAAAATGGGTTGCCTGGCTTTCGCTGAGGCAACCCATTTTTGGTATTAGTAGACTAAAACATTATTGAGCCAAATAGCCACCGTCTACATTGTAGTAAGAACCAGTGACAAAGGAAGCCTTATCGGAGTTCAGCCAAAGAGCGAGCTCGGCTACTTCTTCGGAGGTACCTAGTCTGCCCATGGGGTGTAGTGTTTCCAACGACTTCATCACGTCTGCACTGAGTGCATTGGTGAGCAGGGGTGTAACGATGTATCCTGGGCCGATGGAGTTGATGCGGATTTTCAGTTTGGCATACTCGAGGGCGGCGGCTTCGGTTAGCCCTATCACGCCGTGTTTGGCAGCTACATAAGCGGGAGAGCCAGCAGAGCCTACCTTGCCTAAGATAGAAGCAACATTGACAATAGAGCCACCACCCGATGCTAACATGGCGGGTATCTGGTAGCGCATGCCATAAAACACACCAGAAAGATTGATGCCTATAACCTTGTCCCAACCATCGATGGGATACTCGCCAGTAGGCATGAGCGGACCACCTATGCCCGCATTGTTGACGGCAATGTGCAAACCACCAAAGTGCTGCACTGCATGGTCTACAGCGGTTTTGCTATCATCGGGCTTAGAGGTATCTGACTTCACAAAAACACCTTCGCCACCTGCTGCTTTTATTTCAGCTATTGTTTCGTTGCCGCCTTTCTCGTCTATGTCTGTCACCACAAGCTTGGCACCCTGTGCTGCATACAATACTGCAATTGCCCTACCTATGCCCGAACCGCCACCGGTGACAAGGGCTACTTTGTTCTCTAACTGTTTCATGATACTTGTATTTATTGGTTAAACTCTATTTACTGCGGTAATAGGATGAAGTTACCACCCTTCTGTAGGGATAAAGGTGATTAAGGTCAGGCGAGAGCGAAAAGAGGGTGCATTTGATATATTGCCACCAATCATTATCTTACTGCACAAATACTGAAGGCTATGTATAGTAGGTGGATAGGTATATTGTTGCTGGCTATGGCACCCATGGTGACTATGGCGCAACGCATGCAACGGATAAGGGGAACAGTGACGGATAAGGAAAGCAAAATGGTGCTGCCAGGTGTGGTGGTAGTGGTGATAGATTTGAAACCTTCGCCCGGTGGTGTAACAGACGCTGATGGACAATATGTGATAGATAGCGTGCCTGTGGGCAAACACACCATAGAGGTGCGCTGTGTGGGCTACGAAAGCCGAATACTGCGTGAGGTGCTGGTGACTACTGCCAAGGAAGTGCTGCTACCTGTGGAGCTAGAAGAAAAGGTGGTGGAAATGGTAGAAATGATAATAGGTACCAAGCGAGAGCACATCAACGAAATGGCACTGGTGAGTACTCGCACATTTGACGTGCAGGAAACAGAACGCTACGCAGGTAGCCGTGGCGACCCAGCCCGTATGGCATCTAACTTTGCCGGGGCACAAGGAGGCGATGACTCGCGCAACGATATAGTGGTGAGGGGCAATAGTCCGCAGGGTATACTGTGGCGTATGGATGGGGTGGATATACCCAACCCCAGCCACTTTTCGATACCGGGTACTACTGGCGGCCCGGTGAGCATGCTGAACAATAAGATGCTGGCCAACAGTGACTTTTTTATGGGGGCTTTTCCGGCTGAGTATGGCGATGCTGTGGCGGGAGTATTTGATGTGCGACTAAGGAATGGTAACAATAAAAAGTATGAGTACACTGCTCAGCTAGGTCTGCTGGGTACAGAAGCCAGTGCGGAGGGGCCGCTGTCGCGCAAGTCGGGGTCGTCGTTTCTGGTTAATTATAGATATAGTACGCTGCAGTTGTTTCAGGGGCTGAACATTAAGATAGGCACTACATCTGTGCCGCAGTATCAGGATGCGAGCTTCAGGTTGCACTTCCCGATGGGCAAAAAAGGGGAGCTGTCGTTCTTTGGGCTGGGCGGTACCAGTCGCATAGACCTAATAGTGAGCACACTGACCACACCTGAATCGCAACTGTATGGCGAAAGTGACAGGGACCAATACTTCACCTCTAAAACTGGCCTAGTGGGCGGTACCTACACCCGCAACATCAACAAAAACACCTACACCAAACTTACCATAGCACAAACTGGGGGTAATGTATGGGCACAACACGATAAGGTGTTCAGGAGTGCAACATTTGCGGTAGACTCTATGAAAAACGTGCTGGGGTATGACTTCACTACCCTATCTACGGTGGCGCACTGGTTTGTGAATAAAAAGATATCGGCAAGGCAGACGCTGAAATTTGGGGTGGTGAATAAATATTATCATGTGAACTTTGAGGACAGTAGCAGACAGTTCCCTACTACAAGGCAAGACTGGCAGGTGCGGTCAGACTACACGGGAGGTACTAACCTAGCACAGGCATATATACAATATAAACTTCGCCCCACTGAGGCTATGACCCTGACAGGTGGGCTGCATGCACAGTACCTGAGCCACAACGGAAGTGCGGCACTGGAGCCACGTGTGGCTATGCGCTATAGTATGGGTAATGCCGGGACTCTTACCGCTGGCTACGGACTGCACAGCCAAATGCAACCATTGTATCAGTACTTTGCACAGCTACCGCAAGACCCTAAGGGACTATTGCAGAATTATAATCTGGGTTTCACGAGAAGTCATCACTTAGTAACGGGTTATGAGCGACCACTGGGGCAAGGTGTGCGGCTGAGAGTAGAGGGCTACGGGCAGTACCTGTTTAATGTGCCAGTAGAGGTGCGAGTGGGTTCGTCTTACTCGGGGCTCAATCAGGGGTCTACGTTCTCGCGCAACTTCCCGGATACGCTGCAAAACACTGGTACAGGTTATAACTATGGATTGGAGCTGACACTAGAAAAAACCTACAGCAGGGGCTACTATGTGCTATTTACTGCATCGGCTTTCGACTCTAAGGCGGCGGGCAATGATGGTGTGTACAGGAATACAGACTATAACACACAATATGCTGCCAATGTGCTGGTGGGTTATGAAAAGAAGATAGGTAAGTATAGCACCTTTACAAGCGGCATAAAGGCTACGGTGATAGGTGGCAAACTATACTCGCCGGTAGACACTACGGCATCTAATGCACTGGGCGATATGGTAGTGATAGACAATGAGCGTAACACACTTCGCTTTGAATCATACTTTCGTACTGACCTGAAGCTAGGGATTAGACTGAACTCAAAACGACTGACCCACGAAATAGCACTGGACCTAGTGAATGTGACCAACACCAAAAACATACTTGCATTGACCTATAGCGCAGACCTAGCAGCACAGGGGGTAGCCTACCCTTTCTACACACAGTATCAACTGGGCTTTCTGCCGATATTCTATTATAGGGTGGATTTTTAGTAGTGGTAAGGGCTGTACCTGAATGGCAATCATATAAATTACTCAATTTCAGCTTTACACATTAGTTTCGCATTTACATACGCACCTGAGGCATGGCAAAGAAACAAAACACCCCACCCAAACCAAAACCTGCTGTGGCTGCTAATCCACAAGTACAGAAACAGCAGACTAATAGCACTACAAAAAACCAAAACAGTGCTATGAAAAAGTATGCTCACCTGCTGATGCTGGCTGGCATAGCGGTGGTGACATATATATTTTATGCAGGCTCGCTGAACAACCAAATGACTAACTGGGATGATCTGGGATATGTGCTTACTAACCCACTCATAAAAGACAGTAGTACCGAAGGGCTTAAGAGGTTGTTTGAACTATCGAGCACTGTAATGGGTAACTATCACCCTTTGACGATAGTGACCTACTGGTATGAATATGGCAAGTACGGACTGGAACCTCATATGTATCATGTACATAGTTTGCTGTTTCATATATTGTGTACTGCTACAGTGTTTGGGTTTGTAAGGGTGCTTACACGTAGCTCTGTGGCAGCTTTGGTGGCTGGATTGTTGTTTGCGCTGCACCCCATGCGCGTAGAGTCTGTGACGTGGGTAGCTGGCAGGAAAGATTTGCTGTATGGTATGTTTTACATGTTGGCATGCACGGCACATATATGGTACATACGCAACGAAGGCGGTAAAAAAATGATATGGTATGCAAGTGCAATTGTATTGTTTGCGTTGTCGCTGATGTGTAAGTCGGTGGGGGTGACACTACCAGTGGTGCTGTTACTGATAGACTATTACGAAAACCGCAGACTGAGCCTACAACTGCTTATAGAAAAGTTACCTCTGTTTGCCCTATCGGTAACGTTTGGATTGATATCTATACACGCTCAAAAAGACATCGGCGCATTGGGTACGCTTGATGTGAGTTTTAATCCATTGGAGCGTTTAGCACTGGGTTGTTATGGCTTGTGTACGTATCTGTGGAAACTGATAGCTCCTGTGGGCCTTACTAACTTCTACCCCTACCCTGCCAAGGTAAATGATGCATTGCCTGCGGCATTTTACTTGTATCCGGTAGTAGTTGTGGGTTTGTTGTTTGTGCTATGGAAATACTTCAGACAGAACAGATTAGTGTTGCTGGGTGTAGGCTTTTTCGTCATTAATCTGCTGTTGTTATTACAGTTTATGCCAGTGGGTGGAGCTGTAATGTCGGACAGGTATACCTATATACCCTATGCGGGTTTATTTTTGATAATAGGTAGTATAGTGGGGCAATTGGTAGACAACAAGCGACCATCGGCTAATGTGGCACTTGGAGTGTGCGTAGCGGCAAGTTTGATGTTTGGTGTCGTGACACAAGCGCGTAATAAAGATTGGTGTGACTCGATAAGCCTGTGGAACTCTGCGATAAAGAATAATCCGGAATCGCCTATTGCTTATTTTTATCTAGGGCAAGACTATTATACCCGATTTGAAGGTGCCACCACTCAGCAAGACAGGCAGCGATATGGCGACTCTGCTTATTACTACTTTGTGCAGTCTGTGCAGCGCAAACCTGACTATACCAGCCCGCTGGTGTGTATAGGCGAGTATCAGCGCAGCACCGGTAGAATAGATGAAGCGAAAACAACCTACCTGAAAGCGCTAGCTATCAAAGACAATCTGGAAAGTGCCTACCTAGGGCTCGCTGTTGTGTATAGCATGAAACAACAATACGACTCTGCAGGGCCTGCATTCCGCAAAGCACTATCATTAAAGGCTTATTTTCCGGAGGGATATAGTAACTATGCCAACTTTCTGGACATAGTAGGCAAGCCCGACTCTGCAATCATAGTGTATCAAAAAGCCATTGACCAAAACCCTGATGCCTATATACCTTATATGAACAGAGCCCGCATATACCTGAGGCTAAATAAACCTGCAGAAGCAGTAAAAGACCTAGACCGTGCCTGTATGCTGAAACCAGAAATGGCAGACCCCTACTACCTGAGGGCACAAGCACACGCCCGCAATGGCAACAAAACTCAAGCCTTAAAAGACATAGAAGACGCTAAACAAAGAGGGACGAAAGTTGACCCAGCATTTTATGAATTGGTGAAATGAGAGAGAGAAGGCATTTGTGTTATAATAGAAGTAAATTTACAAAGTAACTATCGATAAATGGCATCTAAACATCTTCTGGACACTAAAACAGTAAGTGTATATGAAATACTGGGAAATGGCAAGATATATAAAGTGCCTCTCTTTCAGCGCGACTACTCGTGGGGACAAGATCAATTAGAAGACTTGTGGAACGATCTCCTAAATGCTTATTCCAGTGAAACACCACACTACATGGGTGCAGTGGTACTAAAAGCCAATAGTAATAAAGAGTTTGAGATCATAGATGGTCAGCAAAGGTTTGCAACAATAAGTATACTGATACTAGCAATCATAAATGCAATCAGGAATTTAGCCATCAATGGGATCGAAACTACTGACAACGAGGAGAGGGAAAAATTATTGATGAATCAGTTTATTGAGCAAAAAGAACCATCATCTCTCCGAAATTCAAGCAAACTGTTTTTGAATGAAAATAATAACAACTTTTACCAAACAAGATTATTGAAATTCAAAGGGCCGATAAATGAGATAAAACTATCTCATTCAGAATCATTATTGTGGGAAGCATATAAGTTTTACCAGAATAAAATTAGTGAAAATTTTCAAGATTATTCTGGCGATAAGCTTAGTTCCTTCCTAACTACAGCCGTAGGTGAATTAATGATGTTTATACAAATAACAGTAGAAGATGAAATGAATGCTTACACTGTGTTTGAAACATTGAATTCGAGGGGAGTTGATCTTACTTCTACTGACTTACTAAAAAATTATCTATTTTCAAAGGTAGCAGGAAGCGAAACAGATTTAAACAACGTCAAAGAATTATGGAAGAAAATAATAACCATTATTGGCCTAAAAGATTTCCCTACTTTTTTGCGATACTACCTGTTGGCTACCAGAAAACAACTAACAAAAGAATACCTTTTTAAGGAAATAAAAAATTACATTAAAAATGCTGATGAGGTTTTTGAGCTCCTAGAAAATCTGGAAAAGTATGCATACAATTACGTTGCCTTGGGCAATGCAGATGATGACACTTGGAAAAACGACAAAGAAATCACTTCTGCTATCACTATTCTTAAAACTTTGCGGGTAACTCAATGGAAACCACTAGCTATGGTAGCCACTGAAAAATTCAAACCAAACTCTCCAGAATTCAAAAAATTGCTAAAAGCAATAATTGCTATATCCTACAGGTATAATGTAATTGCTAAAATGCAAACTAATGAAATGGAAAAAGTGTACAGCAATGCAGCTATCAATTTACATAATTCACAAACCCGTTCTATAAAAAACGCGATAAACGACCTTAAAGACTTGTATGTAAACGACGACGATTTTAAAAAATACTTTGAGTTGAAACAGTTTGACACAAACAACTCTAACGATAAAAAAATGGCTCGTTACACATTATACAAATTAGAGTCGCAAATAAGTGATGGTAATTTGTATGACTATGAAACTGATAAAGGAACTATAGAGCATATATTGCCCGAAAGCTATGGAGAAAACTGGGAAGAGTTTTTCAGTAAAGAAGAATATGAACGTAATGTATATATGATAGGAAATTTAACACTGCTAGAAGCCAATAAGAATAATAAAGATGCTGCTAATAAACCTTTTGAAGACAAAAAAGCGGTGTATCAAACTAGCAAATATCATATAACTAACACCATTGACGACATAAATTGGACAATTGCACACATTAAGAACCGACAAGAAAAGTTAGCTAAAATAGCCACTGGTATCTGGAAAATTCAATTCTAACAGTGTTATTTTTAATCATTCAACCACCTCTTCACCTCGTTCACAAAACGCTCTGGTTCGTCGGGAGTAAAGGCTATTTTTCGTTTGTCTTTGAGGGTAAGCAGCACGTAGTTTTTACTTTTGGTGCAGTACCACTGCATCTCACCGTAATTTTTGTTGTAATACTTGCCAGTGAAGCCTACCAGACTTCTACGCCAGGTGCTGTCCTGATAGGTGGAAAACATGATATCTTTTGTAGGAACGAGAAGAATGTTATCAACCTCACCTAGCGCTATGGACACTGTTTTACGCTTGCGCTCAATTATAAGTTTACCCTCGGCAATAGTGAGTAGTCTAACCCTATTCCAATAACTGTAGGCTAGACAAACTGCTATAAATAAGGGTGTTAGGATAACATATGGTATTGCTATATTATTTTTCTGCAGTCTTATGAAATCGTAGTAGCTAATATGGTTGGCTTGTTTGAAATAAGGCACCAAACCCATACTTACAAAAAATATTGCCATGGCTGCCAGTACTATAATGCTCATATATGCCGAGCCACCTAATTTTGTTGTGAAAATCTTCATCAGTAATATCGTTTTCGGGTGAGTACAAATGTATTTTTTACTATACCGATAGTCAATTACACTTTAGTAGTATTTGCAAGGATATAGCTAGGATACAATGCTTTAATTTAAAACATAGTGTCAACGCTCCTAAGTTGTTTTATCTGTAACTTTGCCCGCCAAACACAAGCACAGTACTATACAAATGAACAAATCAGTAGCATTTCATACATTGGGTTGCAAGCTCAACTACTCGGAGACATCGGCACTAAGCCGCATGTTGGAGGCTGATGGGTTTGAGAAACGCGATTTTGATGAGGCCGCTGATGTGTATGTTATAAACACCTGTTCTGTTACCGACAATGCCGATAAGGAGTGCCGGCAACTAGTGCGCCGTATACAGCGCCGTGCACCTGACGCCATGGTGGTGATAACGGGCTGTTATGCACAACTGAAACCACAGGAAATAGCCAATATAGAGGGTGTGGACCTGGTGCTGGGAGCTGCCGAAAAATTCAATATAGTAGCACACCTGCGCGACATAGCCGAAGGGCCTGCTGACCGCAATGGTGCTAAAATATGCTCTTGCGATATAGAAGAGGTAGCTGGTTTTCATAGCTCGTTTTCGGTATCAGACCGTACACGTACCTTCTTGAAGGTGCAAGATGGCTGCGACTATAATTGTAGCTTTTGTACCATTCCGCTGGCACGTGGTCATAGCCGTAGCGATAGTATAGCGGGTGTGCTGGCAAATATAGCAGAGCTGGCAGCTAGTGGCGTGAAAGAAGTAGTATTGACGGGTATTAATCTAGGCGACTTTGGTAAGGGTGCTGATGGGGGTAAAACCCGTGATAGTTCGTTTCTGGAACTAATACAGGCTATAGACGCCGAAGCTGCTGAGGGAGTGGAGCGATTCAGAATATCGTCGATAGAACCTAATCTACTCAGCGATGAGGTAATAAGTTTTGTGGCTTCGTCTCGCAGGTTTATGCCGCACTTTCATATTCCGCTGCAGAGTGGTAGTAATACTATATTAGGGCAAATGCGCCGCCGCTACAAGCGCGAGCTCTATGCCGAGCGCGTGACACGTATAAAAGAACTGATGCCACATTGCTGTATAGGTGCCGATGTGATAGTCGGCTTCCCTGGCGAGGGAGACACGGAATTCAGAGAAACTTTCGATTTTCTGCATAACGTAGATGTGTCTTACCTGCACGTATTCACCTATTCTGAGCGCACCAACACATTAGCTGCAGAAATGAAACCTGTGGTACCAGTGCACATCCGCAATGAGCGCAACAAAACACTGCGCAACCTGTCTTACCAGAAGCTGCAATACTTTACAGAGCAGCAACGAGGTGCCAGCCGCAAAGTGCTGTTTGAACACGCAGATAAAAATGGCATGATGGAAGGCTATACTGATAACTATATACGCATACAAGTGCCCTACCAAGACCGACTGGTAAATAGTATTGTGGAGTGGACGGTGTAAGCTGGTAGGTGCTTATGAGTGAATGATAACCAGCATTATAAATTGGTACATTCTGATACTACATGGGAAGCGTGGCAACTTATATTCTACTACCCTGCCAACAAAAAACTCTCTTTAGAGAAACAGCGTCTGGAGGAATTGATTAACGAAAGGCGGTTTGTTGATTCTGCTGTTGTTAACACTGAAGTTTGCAAACAAAAACACCTAGGCTCTAGAACAAAAATATCATTCCCAAAGACATAGATTTTTGCGACATGCTGTAATATTTACCGAATTGCATTTGAGTTACCTCAGCCTGAGCAGTTAGATGCAAACGATCAATGAGTTGATATTGTGTACCCAATGCCCCACCATAACCTATTGCATTATATTGTTCAGATCCTGGATTCAGGTTGTTAAAAGTAACTTTGACATCAGAATGAACCCAAGAAGTTTGTAATGAAACGTAAGGTGAAAATTTACCCAATGGTAACACATATTTACCATATGCACCGAGCTGCAACATTGGGTTACCAAAATAACGGTCATTGTTTTCGTAAAGAGGGAAATTAGAACTCAGCCTAACATTAGGAGGTATTTTTTGCTCATACTGATACAATACAGTTTGTATGTTGCACCTGACACCTACAGAAACACGCTCTGACAACCTAACGCCTATTTTTAACGAATAAACAGGGGTGTAATTACTTTTTAGGTAGGTAGAAAAGTACTTGTCATAAGACGCAGCATAACCCACATAATTAGGGTCAAGCTTTTTTACTTTCAGTGGCGTACTATTTCCATATCCCACACCTGCCCAAATCTCAAATTTTTTAGATTTGGTAGTGGTTACTTTGTCTACTATTTGTTGGGAGGATGCAAAAAGGGGTAGAAATATTAATAATGCTAAGGTTTGTTTCATAAGGTGACTATGAATTTGATAGTAAGTAAATGTATGCAATGACTTGGAAAAACTTATTCTTTTCCAATCGTCAGATTGCAAACTTCGACAAATGATTCGTAATTTTAAAGTTAATAAACAATTTATTTGATAAAAAATGAACTATCAGTCCGGTTCTGTGTTTGGGAGTTTAATGGAAAAACTCATGATGAAATATCCGAAGTACTTGGCATTAAGCCTACCCTGACATTTACCAAAGGGTTACCAATAGAACCGAAAAGAGTTTCTATAGCAAGATTCGACGGATGGTACTTTGAGGCGGACACGAAAAGGAAGTTGTCATTTGAGCAGCAAATAAATATTCTTCTTGACATCATTGAAGGGAATATGGAAGGGTTCAATATCATATGCAGAAAACACAAGTGTGAGATATCTTTGGCTCTATTCCTTTATTCGAACATAGACGAAAGCACACCATCTATACACCTTACAAAACGATACCATCAGGTAATGAGCCAGTTAGATATTGCGTTGGATATGGACATTATTTTACTTGGTGACTATGAGGAAGAAGGAGATCCTGATAAATAGTGAGTAGATTGTAACAGGCGTTATAAACTCTGTAAACTGGCATATCTGCCAAAGAAAAATCGGGGACGAGTAAGCCTAAAATTATACATTACAATTTATGGACGGTGATGGAAAACCAATGAACGAATTACTAACATTACACATACACACAAAATATGGCACTAAATACAATAACAACTACCGAAGTAGTTATAGATGAAGACGTAAAGAAAGAACTATTTTCCATTGTTGATGAAGAAAAGCAGATTATAGTCAATTGTATAATAAACGGAGGTAACGACGGTACTGCCGCACGAATATGGAAAAGTACCTACCTTGTAGACAAAATATCTAAGCAAAAAAGCACTCTACTACATACGATAGGTGTGTCAAACTATCCGAGCTGGACACTTATTCCACCAAAAAGCACTTTGAGATTTTCGCTTATTTTCTCACCCTTACCACAGTCTACAAAAGTCTTTGATCTTGTAGAAGAAATACCCGAATCAGGTGGCTTCTATTTCAGTGGTCTTAGAAGAAATGATACAGATGTTTACCATGTTGAATTGACAGATTAATAGTCATATTTGCCATATAAATTACACAGCACTATCACACATAAACCTAACTAAAAAAGCATGGTTCACATAGCAACTATTATCGACCCAAGGGAAATTACAAGGCAGTTTGCAAAAGCTATTCAGAATAAAGATTTTACCATCATAGAAAATCTGCTAGCTAATGATGGAGAATTCAATACTCAGGATGCAGACCTGAATACTATTGAAAGCAGTAGTAAGTCTACATTTATGGATTGGCTCAAGTTTGTTTTAACCAAACAGTCTGTTACTTCGATAGAATACGACCAGTGCATATTGTGCAAAATGGGTAATCCAGTCGTATTATTTAATGATGGTTTCCTTATCAGACAGGAGGATTCCCGTGAACGAGCAAAAACAGGTTTTATGATAGACGTTGTAGATGGCATTATCAAAGAAATTGCATTTTGCTACTATTTTGCAGATAGAGAAAATAAATCTCAATTGGAGTATGACAGCATTGAAATAAAGAAATTGGAAGCAACTGGTGTTCCGCTAGTGGAAGCTATAGAAATAGTACTTTCAGCGAGAGGGTGTAAAGATCTTTGAAATGGCAATTAGCCATTTTAGAAGCACTACTGCTGCTATAATAATTGTTTGGGCACTCACCACCGCTGACTACAACCCAAACCTATATACTAGTACATAGTAGTAACAATTGCTGGTGAGTAGAAAGGCTAAAGTGGTGTATTGTAATGGCGTATATAACGACTTACCGTTGCATCCCGTTACAAACAGGGAATAAGAGGAGCATAGTACGCACGTCAGAAGACCAGATGAGACTGTGAAATATACAGGAGTCTAAGCCGAGCTGATTTCACAGTATGTTTTAAACTGGGACGGGTGAGGGAGTGAATGAAAAAGAAACATAACACCTAATTACATTCAGTTAAAACATAAAGACTTGAAGTTTCGTAAGTATTCGTTTTCTCATAATCTTCTATTTCCTTTTTTGTCTTTTTACATTGTTCTGTTTTGACCTCTGGCGATGTTACGTATACAACACCTTTACTTGTAGTGGTACGTGTGCAATTCCAACATTTAGGAATTTTACTACATGAAAAAAAGGTAGATAAAATCAGAATAGTAATTAGTTTTTTCATTTTGCAAAGGTAAATAAATCTCAAAATAACCATTGGTCAGCATTTGTAGACTTGGTCGAGTGGCGTCATAAATACCATTCCGTATCGTCTCCTTAGCAAATAGGAAGGAGAGTTTTTTTTAAAATGAACGTACAGCATAAAATCTTAAATATTCTTCGTAACCCATCTCTGGCAATCCAAAGTTTTTAGAGAAATATTCAACACCATGAACATCATAATTATCAATATTAAATGCACTATGCTCAGGAAAATAAGAATTTGTTTCGGAACTAGTCCACAACCAATATCTACCTAAAGATATAATATTTCTATTTGAATATATCTTATACAACTCATCAACACTTGGCAAATACCAATCATCGTAATCATTTAAAACTAAGTCTGAGCAAAATCTTGCAGCAGTTCCAGCACCACAAATAGCCGATATTGCAGCTGTATTCGCCGCCCCTGTACCAAATGCCGTGGATGTACCAACTATAGTTCCAAGACACCCCCACTGCAATGTACCAAGATCACTTGGAGTAATTATTAATCCGTGTGTTTCACCTGTTACATATCCAGTGTCTTCAGGCTGTAGAATATATGCAATAACACCACCACGATAAGTTAAACCAACAGCAAATTCAAGTGTTGTAAAACTAACTTCATTTCCATAAAAAGTATCTACAGAATTTATCAGATATGCTCTAACATAGTAAGTAGTAGAGGTGTTTAAAAGATTGCCAAATTTACTAATAAAACTACCCGCACCAAAACTATCAATTGTTTTAGTGGATAACATTGCTGTAGGATTGGGAGAAGCACTCCAACACACCCCTCTTTGTAAAACAGGTTTTCCACCATCACAAATGATATTTCCACCACCTGTATAGGCACTTGGTGTGTTAGGAGTATAGACAGGTGTATTTGTGGTAATGAGTACGTTATTTATGATAGCAGAACCATTATTTGTGATATTACTTGCACTACCAGCATGTAACGCATACGGTACACTTAACATTTGCTGAGTACCCAACTCTATATAACTACTACCTCCAGCTTGGTCCATTTCTACCTGCATAAACTTTGAATTTACACCCCAATTAATACCATTAAAAGTACCTGTAACGGGTGTACCCTGACCAATATTGAGCGAAAACATACCCTGTGTTGTTGTAGTAACAGCATGTGTTTCACGATACTTTATTACACCTGTAGCTATGCTATCTCTAACAGTAAACCTAACTGATATGTTTGTACTGGCAAGTATTGCACCGCTACTATTACGGGCTACAGCTTGATAGGGTATAGCATTAGGTACTTGGGCACGAGAGGAAAGTATCAGCAATAGCAATGCAATAAGTGTAATCAGATGTTTCATGGTTAATGTGGTATTGAATTTTATAGATATCGAGATGTAAAAATAGTTCAAGTGTGAGTATAAAGTTGTTTCAAGAAATGTTTTTTCATTAAAATTGGAAGAATTTTTAACTTTATTTTTTTTGTAAACAATGTTGAATCGAGAGGATAGGTAAATATTGTTATGGCAACATAATCGCCCAATAGTAACCCCTAGCGTAGAAAAGTCGAAATAGGCTTTTACCGGCGGGTAACAGTGCTTATTTTCGAAATTATTATACAATAAATTAACAAATGTACATAGCGACAATAAATTTAAATTCATGGCAAGACTATGTAACTCTTCATGAAAATACAGACACTACCCCTTACATTTTCAGAGGTCAATCTAATAGTATTGGTCCTAATGGAGATTTTATTAAATGGCGGGTTGAATCATCATTCAACAGATTCTATACAAAAAAATTCTCACTGCAATTTAGCAATATGCTTAATCAGCATTTAGAAACAGACCTGTTTAAATTCTATTACAGCCAATACTCTTATGGAAACATAACAAATTTAGCCATGTTAAATTCCCTTCAAAAATGTTTTTATCTTCAGCATTATGGCTTGCCTACATGCCTAATTGATTTTACTACAGATCCGCTTATTGCAATGTATTTTGCTATGTCAGCAATTCAAGGAACTAGTTCTTTAATATATGATGGCGATGGAAATTGCATACATTTCTCAAACGATGTAGAACGAGACTTTGTTTCTATATACCGTTTGAATTGCAACATATTAAGGAAGCATTTTTGTACAAAAGATATTGACTCGGAAAATTTCGATTCCTTTCTCAACTCCTATGCTACACACTACCATTTATCTAAAGATGTTAATGTAAAAATCGGATTAATAATAAACCCACAAAAAGAACACCTAAACAATAATAATTACAACTTACTTACACAGAAAGGGTGCTTTTTATTATTCGATAATGAGAAAGGAATAGATTTAGATTGCAATAGAAACCAAAACATAGATTTTATTCGATTTTTAGAAATTCATGAACAGTATTATAAACTGACGTTACCTGAGCCAGTTGTTACAATTTTCAAAATAGGTTACAATTCATTCATGAATGCAAGAAATAGATTTAATAAGGACGGGATAGAAAATATTTCTGCTTTTCAATTTCTAAAAAGAAAGGATTTAATAGGCAAAAATCTTTTTAGTGATATTCAAGGATTGAAGTATGATTTTAACTTCTTTTACAGTAGATAACATTAAGTAGTAGAAAAAAACTAGAATTAAGATAAACATAACCCCTAAAAGCAAAAACGCCTTTCAGCGATGCTGAAAGGCGTTTGGTGTAAGTGGTGGTGTGGGAGGGAATTGAACCCCCGACACAAGGATTTTCAGTCCTTTGCTCTACCAACTGAGCTACCACACCGTCCCGTTTTGGGATTGCAAAGATAGGAAGTGAGATTGAGAATACAAAATGATATTTAGGTTGTTTTTCAGAATCTTTTTATCCTAATAAATGCGCCTATTTTATGCCATTTCGGGGTATAGCGGGAAGGCTTTCATAAACTCATTTACCTCGCCCTTTACGGTGGCTATTACCGCCTCATCGTCGGGCGATAGCAGTACACGGTCTAGCCAGTTTACCACCTGCTGCATATCACCTTGGCGTAGCCCACGAGTGGTTATAGCTGGCACCCCTATGCGTATACCCGATGTAACGAATGGCGATTTGTCGTCGTAAGGTACCATGTTTTTGTTGAGGGTTATATCTGCCTTTACCAGTGTGTTTTCTGCCTTTTTACCGCTTATGTTTTTGTTGCGCAGGTCTATCAGCATCAGGTGGTTGTCGGTGCCACCAGATATTATATTATAGCCCTTATCTGTAAATGCCTGAGCCATGGTTTGTGCATTTGCCACCACCTGGCGGGTGTAGGCTGCAAATTCTGGCTGTAGTATCTCGTAGAACGCTACTGCCTTAGCAGCTATCACATGCTCTAGTGGGCCACCCTGTGTACCTGGAAACACCGCCAGGTCTATCAGTTGGCTCATCAGGCGCACCTCGCCCTTGGGTCCTTTTATGCCCATTGGGTTTTCAAAGTCGGTCTTCATCATTATGAGTCCACCACGAGGGCCGCGCAGGGTTTTGTGGGTAGTAGTAGTCACAAAGTGACAATGATCGAACGGACTGCTCAGCAATCCTGTTTGTATCAGTGCAGCAGGGTGCGATATATCTGCTAGCACCAGTGCGCCTACGCTATCAGCTATCGCACGTATGCGGACATAGTCCCAGTCGCGGCTATAGGCAGATGCTCCGCATATGAGCAAGCGAGGCTTGTGTTCCAGTGCTTGGCGCTCCATCGATTCATAATCTATCAATCCGGTATCGGCATGTACACCATAGAAATGGGCGTTGTAGAGCTTGCCGCTGAAATTGACCGGAGAGCCATGTGTAAGGTGGCCACCCATGCTGAGGTCTAGGCCCAGTATAGCATCGCCTGGCTTCAGTATAGCCAGCATCAGGGCGGCATTGGCCTGCGCACCACTGTGTGGCTGCACATTGGCATAGTCTACCCCAAACATCTCTTTTGCACGGTCTATAGCCAGTTGTTCGCTTTTGTCTACCACCTCGCAGCCACCGTAGTATCTGCGCCCTGGGTAGCCCTCTGCATATTTATTGGTCATTACACTACCCATAGCCTGCATTACCTGCATGCTGGTAAAGTTTTCGGAAGCTATCAGTTCCAATCCATGTCTTTGTCTTTCCAGTTCTTCTTGTATCAGCCCGAAAATGGCTAGGTCACGTTGCATATTTGTGCTTATTAGGCTGCAAAGATAGGGCACACTACTCATATACACCGCATAGCGTGGTGCGGCAGGTCACACACCGGGTTGAGGTCGTTTTTTAGTGATTTTCACCTCCATTATGCCTTGAAACAAGTACATCCTGCCATTCACCATGTTCATACACTTGGTGCGGGTGCGCAGCTTTTCCAGCTTACGATACACTGTACCATCTTCGGTCTCAAAGTACTGATTTACGGGTAGGTCATCTACCAATGCGTAACCTGGACGCTGCTCGTCGTAGCGGTAGAGTGCCTTATAAAGGTCTGGGTCGGTGCAGGTGCTGGCAGCAGGATTGTGCAGGTAGGCAAATAGCGCCTTCTCTACATCGGGCGGAAAGTATTTTTTGCCTAGAAACGGTATGAGTATGTGCCTGAACTGCGTTTTCCATTCCTTGCCATGTGGGGCGGCCTTGCGCTGAAAGTGTACATACGTAAATAGGTGTGCGAGCTCGTGCAGGAGGGTGATGAGAAAACTATACGGATTCAGGTTGGCATTGATGCTGATGCGGTGATACGGAGCATCGCGCACTGGGTGCCGGTAATCGCCCAGCACAGACTTGCGCTCATTGGTAATGGTAAGGTGTATGGCGTGTGTATCGAAAAAAGGCGCTACCTGCTGATAAGAGCCGGGCGGCAGAAATTGTTCTAAAAAGCTGAATGATTTTTCCTGCTTTTTCATTGTCACATAGTTAAGGTAGTGAAGGGGTAAGCTTTATACGCTAGGGTGTTGATTTCTTTTTAGCAGTTTTAGACAATATCACAGTTTCTATAGCAGTGTACACCGCATATATACCAAACAGCACAAACACAGATGGCTTGTGTATAGTGTCGCGGTTGATAACTATATATATGAGCATAGCCGTCATACTCACCATGAGTCGCAGCAGGGACGCACCATACACACCCCTTACAAAAGCTTGAGGCCTGTTGGCCACCTGCCGAGTAACGAGGGCATAGACTGCTAGCGAAAGTGCCGCCATAGTAAAGTTAGCTATCTGCAATGCGGCAATGTGGAAATCGGGCGCATACACTTTTAGCAGCCTGAAGGTGACATCGAGCACCAATAGTGTAATAATAATAGTAATAGTGTACTGCCGCTTCATTAACGAGATTTGTTTAATTGCTTTATAAGCTGCCAGAGCGAAAAAGTCAATGAAAGTAAAGGGAATAAAATTAAGAACAAAGGTAAGGGCAAATTTGTAAGTCTATCTAACCTGTATCCCACATACACTGCTAGCAGCAGCATCACCATCCACTGTGTAGCCAACCCTGCATATCTCAGGGCCATATTGGGTTTGGGTGAGTTGTTGGCCATAGAAGTATAGCTGCATGTTATACAGGCACACCGAAAGTACAATAGACTGAGGTAATACCGAAAAAACATTGAGTTAATTATAATTGTGTATCCTACCCTACCATTATATAAGTGCCAGAAACGATAAATTTGCTATGAAATGGCAATCAACTATTGGCTTACACAACATAAGGTAATGTAGGTACTTGCTGCTTGTATAATGTAGGCGGTAATGGAGTAAAGCCAACATTGATTTTAGGGTCGTTTTTTGTTTTTGGAAACAATATTCTATTATTGCACACGCTTGCCACATGATTGTGGCAGCATTAATGACTAAAAGTAATGGCTAAAAACTTATTGATAGTGGAGTCTCCGGCGAAAGCCAAGACCATAGAAAAGATACTGGGCAGCGATTTTGAGGTGAAGTCTTGCTATGGTCATATACGTGATCTGGAGAAGGAAGACATGGGTATTGACTTAAAAAATGGGTATAAGCCTACCTACACCATATCTGAAGACAAACAAAAGGTAGTAAAAGAATTGAGGTCGCTAGCCAAAAAATCGGGCGAGGTTTGGCTAGCAACGGATGAGGACCGTGAAGGAGAGGCTATATCGTGGCATCTGTGCGAGGTGCTAGATCTTGACCCCTATACTACAAAGCGTATAGTATTTCATGAAATCACCAAACCAGCCATACAGCGTGCAGTACAAAACCCACGCAATGTGAACATGAATCTGGTAAATGCACAGCAAGCCCGCCGCATACTAGATAGGATAGTGGGCTTTGAGCTATCGCCAGTGTTGTGGCGCAAAATGAGTATGCGCAACAATCTGTCGGCAGGTAGGGTACAATCTGTATCTGTAAGACTGATAGTGGAGCGCGAACGCGAAATAAATCAGTTTGGGGTAACAAGCAGCTTCAAGATAGAAGCATTCTTTAGTGCCGAAGATATCAACAAAAAGAAAGTAACCTTCAAGGCAGAAGGACCAGATAAGATAAAAGATACTACTGGTGCTATGAGTTTTCTGGAGCAGTGTGTAGGTGCTACCTACACTGTGAAGGATATACAAGTGAAACCAGCCAAAAAATCGCCATCGGCACCATTCACAACCTCTACCTTACAACAAGAGGCCAGCAGAAAACTAGGGTACTCAGTCTCTAAAACCATGCTATTGGCTCAGAAACTGTACGAAAATGGGCATATCACCTATATGCGTACCGACTCTGTGAACCTTTCAGACACTGCACTAGACAGTGCTCGAGAGTCGATACTGAACCTTTATGGCGAAAAGTATCACTACAAAAGAGCATTTAAAAACAAAAATGAATCGGCACAAGAGGCACACGAAGCTATTCGCCCAACAGATATGAATGTAACATCTGCTGGCGATGCCGACACTACCCGTCTCTACGACCTGATATGGAAGCGCACAATGGCTAGCCAAATGGCAGATGCACAGATAGAGCGTACCATAGCCAAAATAGGCATATCTACCCAGCAAGAGCAACTTACTGCTACTGGCGAAGTATTGCGTTTTGATGGGTTCTTGAAAATATACAGCGAGGGCAATGATGACGAAGATGGAGAGGACAAAAACGAAGGTATGTTACCTCCGTTAGTGGTGGGTCAGCAGCCGGGCTTACAAAAGATGCTAGCTACAGAGCGTTTCACCCGCCCATTACCGCGCTACACAGAGGCTTCACTGGTTAAAAAACTAGAAGAGCTAGGAATAGGTCGTCCGTCGACCTACGCCCCTACAATCAGCACTATCCAACAAAGAGGCTATGTAGAGAAAAGAGATAAAGACGGCACTAGAAGAGAATATGTGCAGCTGACACTGCAAAATGATAAGATAGCTAAAGTAACAGAAGCTGAAAACTTCGGTGCTGAGAAAAGCAAACTATTCCCTACCGACTTAGGGATGGTAGTAACAGACTTTCTGAGAGAGCACTTTACTAAAGTGATGGATTACGATTTCACCGCTCGAATAGAAGCTGAGTTTGACCAGATAGCCGAAGGCAATCAGGTATGGAACAAAATGATAGACAATTTCTATCATCCATTTCATGAAAACGTTACACATACCATAGAAAATGCCGGAAGAGCTAAAGGTGAGCGTGAGTTAGGTACCGACCCTACAAGCGGTAAGCCAGTAGTAGCCAGGTTGGGCAAATTTGGCCCTATGGTGCAAATAGGCGTTGCCGAGGGCGAAGAAAAACCAAGATTCTCAAAACTAAGAACCAATCAAAGTATAGAAACAATTTCTCTTGAAGAAGCACTTGAACTTTTCAGACTACCACGAAATATAGGCAGCTACGAAAATGAAGATGTGACAGTGAACATAGGTCGGTTTGGTCCATATGCACAGCATGCAGGTCAGTTCTATTCCTTGAAAAAAGAAATGGATCCGTACTCAGTGGGGCTTGATGAAGTAGCCGTACTTATAGACGAAAAAAGAAAATCAAAAGCAGAGAGCGAATTGAAAGTATTTGAGAAAGAAAAAATTCGGATACTTAAAGGACCTTACGGCCCCTACATTAAACAGGGCTTGCGCAACTACAAGATACCAAAAGAACAAGCTGAAAATGCTACAGCTTTAACTATTGAAGAGGTAAAGGTAATTATAGAAGAAAACAAAGCAAATCCACCTAAAAAACCAGTAAGAAAAAAGAAATAACTAAAATATCTAGCAATAGCTCAACTAACTAACGCTATTTGCTACTTGCTGTTTTACTAAGTGAGTATTACCTATTACTAAAACCACTCACAAATAGATAAATATGTTGCCCGATAAAGAGATAAATGCATTATTGCAACTGGTAGATGACCCTGATGATGAAGTATTTGAGACAGTAGCTGCAAAAATCATTCGTTATGGAAGGCAAATAATCCCCAAACTAGAAACAGTCTGGGAATCTACTTTTGACAAACTGACACAAGACCGTATGGAGCTACTGATACATCAGGTGCGCTACAACGACTTGCTGGAGGAAGTAAAAGAATGGAGTAAAAGCAGTAATCCGGATCTACTGCGAGGTGCAATACTAATAGCTAAATATGAGTATCCTGATGTAAACATACCCGCATTACTAGCTGAATTCGACCAGCTGCGTAGAAGTGTATGGTTAGAGCTTAATAACTATCTCACACCACTAGAGCAGGTTAATGTCCTAAATACTATCATCTATAATCATTACAAATTTATAGGCAACGAATTAACAGACAGAAATATTGGCAATTTCTTTGTCAATAAGTTATTTGATACTAAGCAAGGTAATAGCTACTCTATAGGAATAGTATATCTATCTATCTGCGAGCTATTAGATATACCTGTTTTTGCAATAGAGGTTCCTCAGTTATTCCTTTTTGCATACATAGATACGTTATATAGCTTTTTCAGTAACGATCCTAACGGAATACAGCAAATACAGTTTTATTTGGATCCCACAACAGGTATGGCGTATACACAAACTGATCTTGAAAACTACCTAAAAAAGCTCAACCAAATAGATAAAACAAAAAGTATTGTTCCGCTGACCAACAAAGAAGTGATCTGTAAACTGATAAACCAACTATCCCAATGTTTCCAATACAAGAACGATAATAACAAAATAGCAGAACTCAAGAAAATAGAAAACGTAATAAAGCTAACAATGAAAAACTAACAATACTAATAGTTTAGAGCATAAAAAAAGCTACCGGAAGGTAGCTTTTTTCTTATACTCTTTAAACTCTTATTAATATTCTGCAGGTTGCATAATGTAAAACCTGAAACCTACAGACATTACAGTGAAAACATCATTTTTCTTGTTTGCATTCAATGGTGGTTTATAACCATCCAAATAATCACTCATAGCAGTAGCGTACTGAAAGTTAGCGTTGAAAACACAACCCTTAAAGAATAACAACTTAGGTATGTACAAATTGTATCCAACATTAACTGGAACATAAAGAGATGTAGTGTTCGTAAGCATTGTAGGATTACCTGTTATGATCTTACCAGGTATATCTTCATTAAAATTAGCTATACGCTTAACATCATTATTTATGATACCTAAACCAATACCACCATATACACCACCAATGTATCTAAACAACAGATTATCATAATAGTCTTGTGTCACAAGATTAAAAATAGAACCTAATTGAATAGTAATATGCTGATCAACAGAAGTAAAGTGGTTAAAAGCACGATAGAATGTATAAGGATCGCGTGTGGATAAATCACCTACCGAAACTGTCCAACCAATACTAACAGCATGAGAAATGTTCTTCTCAAAGTACCCTATGTAAACTGGTTGAGGGTTTGAGTAAGCCCAATCACCATATAATTTGCTGGAACCAATGCCAAATCCAACACTATAGTTGTGCGAATTATAACCCTGTTCACCAACACCATATGCACTGTTATTCAGATCGCGTAAGCTAATTTCTGTTCTCACCTGTGCCCCAGCTGTAATACAGCCAAGAACAGATGAAAGAAGAAGTAGTTTAAATTTAGAAACCATGGTTAAAGATTTAGGTTAAAGCAAATATACGGAATTAATACTTCCACAGATTCTTTTTGTAGTTCTGTATTTCGCGTTCAATCCTTTCAGACTCTTTTTTCTGACGCTCTATATCGCCCGGATATTTATCCTTAATGCTTAGATCTGCAGGATTAGATTCTTTAATTATTCTTGCTACATATCTACGTTGCACAAACATGTCGTCATAACTCTCATTATAGATATCGCGCTGAGGATCAACTACTTCTCTTGCTGCAAACAGATTGCGACACTGTGGATAATACAACCAGAAGGGGTGCGTATCACCTATGTACTCACCAACGCTATTCTTCAATTTCAATACAGGAGAAATACCAAC
The DNA here is from genome assembly GCA_027484425.1 of Sphingobacteriales bacterium. Classification (GTDB taxonomy): domain Bacteria; phylum Bacteroidota; class Bacteroidia; order Chitinophagales; family Chitinophagaceae; genus Nemorincola. The sequence continues at coordinate 13,047 of JAIXSZ010000063.1, read as the reverse complement.
AACCTGAGTAATTACACGACCTCTTGTTTTGTCGAAATAAATATCTTCCTTCAATTCATATTTCAATAAAGAATCGGGGTTGAATTCGTTGTAAACTGACTTGAAGCCAATGTTATCACCAGTGATAGAATCAAGGATTGGAACAAGACTACTATCAGAAGAAAGTGATTTCATAACTTTCTGATAAGTCATTTGTTTTCTGAAGGTCTGATCCGTGTAAGCTATCAATTTTTTATGCTTGATTGCATCAAGTATCAATGCGATCAGGGTTTCGCCTGGCATAGCAAATATTTTGTTAGACGAATCTGTAAGATCAATCTCTCTCCATATACGCTTATAGAACTTAATATTGTTTTTGTTTTCTTTAGGGAAAGCAAACGGCTTAGCACCTTTCAGGTTGGTCTCACGATAATGACCATCAACGATTGGCTTTGATGTATCTAACACAAAGTCATCTTGATAACCAGTATCGAAAGAAACTAGATCTGGGAAAGGATCTGGCTCTTCAACAACCGCAGGAGTGGCAGCAGCAATCGCAGCCAGACTGTCTGCAGCACGGGCGGCTGCAAGACTGTCTGCGTTGATTTTATTTTCCACTTTTTTCTTCTTCTTTTTCTTAGGAGTTGTTTGTGCACCAATGTAAGTAGTAGCTCCTAGAGAAAGCAGAACAAACAATATTAATAATGTACCTTTTTTCATAATCACTCAAATAATTTTGTAAATAAAACACTACTTAATAGTGAACGTAATAGGGTTCAATGAACGCTTAACTTTATCTGGACCAGTAGCGTAGATGTCATCAAAGAACACACGTGAACCTGGTATAAGACCCTGCATTGCTGCAGTCATAGCTGGTGTAAATGCATTACTATTGGCCTCAAGAGCTATCGCATCAGCGCGTGGTTTTACTATGTACATTTTGAAGTGCTGTATTGTAAATGGCGCATCAAAATCAAAGTCTTCCAATATTGCAAATATACGGTTTTGTACTTTTGCCTCAGCAGCTGAAATCGTACCACCTGGTTTACCACTAAATTTAACTATTGGCGGAGGAATACGTTTAGTACGGAATTCAGTAGAACCCAATACAGTGCTTTTACCACCATCTAATACACCAGTAACTGTAACTGTAACCTTACCAGGCTGAGCTACATTAACAGTGAAAGCGCCACCAGTACCAGAAATGCTACCTGCACTAATGCTAACTTTAATTTTGTCTTTAGCAAAACCAGGAGCAGAAACCGACACTGGGTTTGGAACACCGATATAGAATACGTTCATTTTGTCAGGAGATACAACAGCTGAAGGACGAGCTACAGTATAAACCTGCTCTTTCGTTTTGTATTCCTTCATTGTACCATCAGCCTGTTTAACTTTTACAGTACCTACCCATTTGAACTCACCTTCACGTGAAGCAGAAACAGTATAAAGACCTTTACCGTCAACAATTTTCAGTGACTGACCACCTACTGATACTTCTGGGTTAGCTTTAGAGTCAGATGCTGTAAGGAATACATCTGCTGTATATTGCTGACCTACAAGTATGTAAGAGGTAGGGGCAACAGCAACCGCATCGAAACGGTCAAGGTTGATTACTGCTTTGTCAACTTCACCCAGTATTTTTTTGATAGCGTCAGCCTCTGTATTACGCATGTCTGCTTGTATTTTAGTAAGAGCAGTTAATGCAGCTGTCAAAGGAATACCCTCACCGAAGTTTGATTCCTCCCAAGAGCTGATAACACCACCTCTACCACGTGGTGGATCCTGCGCGCTAAGAGCTAATTGTGGTTCTTTACCTGGGTTGTTTTTGTCTGGAGGCAAGCAGGAAAGTATTTTCTTACGTGTCTCTTCGATTTTTGCTTTCAGTTGTTTGGCACGACCTTTACGTACCATTTCACGTGCAGAGATGTCAATGTCAGCTCTGTTTGCAACATCACCTGACTCCTTATCTCTTCCACCACCAAAAGTTATCAATTCTTCTTTAATACTATTTATCATCTTATCAAGGTCAGCAACAGAGGTCTTAACAGTTTGCGCTTTATCCCAAACTGGTTTGGCACGCTCTGGTTCATTCTTCAATTTTGTTGCTTCAAAACTTGACATTGATGTTTCTACAGTAGCGCTAACATTCTTAGATGATGTTTCAAGACTAACTGTAAGATTTCTAAAGGCATCAAGAACGTGATCGGTAACCGTAGTAGCTGCTAATCCTAACAGTACTAGATATAGTATACCCATCATCTTCTGCCGGGGAGTTTCATGTAAACCTGCCATGCGATTATGATTTTATAATAGTGATTTGAATGGGTCTTTCTTTTGAAAAGACGTTAATTAATACTGTACTAAAATACCAATCTATAAGTTGATTAGTTTTTTCTGAAAGCGTCAACCTGAGCTTGGTAGATTTTAGCTAATTCACCAAGGTTTTTGTTGTACACTTTGATACCATTAGTAGCAGCTTCGAATTCTTTCATCATGTTCTGAGAAGATGCAGTCATCTGATTGATGGCTCCAAGCGTCTTGTTGAACTGATCAAAATTCGCATTCATATCACCTATGTTCTTTGAAAAAGATTTCATACCCTGACCAGCAGTTTCGAATTCTTTCATCATTGTTACAGATATTCCTGACATCTGGCTTACTGCTTGAAGTGATTTGTTGAAAGAATCAAAACCAGTAGAAACTGTACCCATGTTATCACGGAATTTTTTGATGTCAGTTGTAGCAGTTTCGATTTCTTTTACGAAATTACCAGTAGAGTTTGCAGAACCAGCAATTTGATTAACAGATTGAACTGTTTGAGTAAACTGTTGGAAACCTTTAGTAAGACCTTCAACAACCTTTGGAGTTACTGCTGATGATAACAATTCATTTAAATTAGTACCACCTTCTGCAGCTTCTGCTTCACCTGGCACTTCACGTGCAGCCCAACCTAATATCGCAAACAGAACTGCCTCTGTAGCAAGACCAAGACCAATCATAATTTCACCACCCTTCCAGTGAAGAATTTTGAACATAAGACCCAAGATAACCACACTCGCTCCGAAGGAGATTATCGAATTTAAACCGATTTTTTTGCTTTTACTGTTGCTCATAATTGTGTTGGATTTGTGAGTGAGAAATTGTTTTAGTTTTTAAATTGTTGTTGTTTAGACTGAAAAATTATTTTTTAGTAGTTGTAGCTGGTTTTGTTTCAGCTGGTTTAGCTTTAGTAGTTGAAGAAGAAGTAGGTTTAGCTTTGTCCATAGACGTCATGTTAGGCTTTTTGCTTCCTGTCTGTACTCTACGAGTAGCTACATACTTTGTAAGTATTTCTGGAGCTGACATTACACATCTGAAACCTATGTAGCAGTGTACTTGATCTTGCAACTCGAAATCACGTGTAAAAGGACTCAATGCTTTTGCATTACTTACAAATGAACCACCTCTAACAACTTTACGTTTCATAGGGTCAGCTTCTGTACTGTCAGCATCATACATTAACACTGGATTTATATCCGAAACAAAAGCAAACGCAGATGGACTGTAAGCATCTAAAACCCACTCAGCAACGTTACCTATCATATTATATACGCCAAACTCATTAGGAGCATAAGACATAACTGGCAATGTAAAGTTAGAACCATCTTCAGTATAATCACCTTCTTCTTGTTTGAAGTTAACCAAAAGATTACCGTCGCGGTCTCTGTCTAGTGGTATTGCATCTTTGTCGTTGACAGCAATTACTGTTTCTGGATTAGGCTCTTCGTCGTTTTCTTCGTCATCTTTATTCTTTCTATTCTTTTTCTTCTTCTTTTTATCTTTTTTGCTCTTCTTATCGTTACCATCCTCGGTATCAGTGATCGCTACCGCCGTAGTGTCTACAGCTGGGGTTATAGTCGCTGTGCTGTCAGTAACTGGAGTAGTGCTGCCGTCTGGATTAGTAGTAGCTAGAGTAGCAGAGTCAGTAACAACAACTGGTTCTGGAGTTGCTTCTGGTTCTGGTTCTTTTTCCATTACAGGTTGCTTGGAATCCTTGATATCTTTACCGGCAGCATATACCCATTGTGCTTCTGATGGCAAACTGAATTGCAAACGGTAATATTTTAGATATTCAGCGATAGTAGCATAATCAAAGTTGGTATGACTTCTCCAAGCTGCAAAAGCACGTGCTTGTTTCCATGTTACACCTACTACTGGATAGTCATCAAACGGAGGTTGAGTGAAGTAATTTTCAACCAAAATTTCAACTTGCGAATTCACCAGATCCTTAAACCATATTTTAGTGTCAGGATAAATGTTGATTTGCTCAGTAACGTATTCACCAATTTTGGCATTTTTGTTAGTACCAGTTGCTCTCAAATATGTGAAGTTGTAAACGTACAACTCTTCACGAATCTTGCCCGTTACTGGGTCATACATTGGAGCAATCTTAGCTTTTATTTCATCATCATTGCTCTCAAAAATGTTTTTATGTTTCACTTTTGCCCAATTGATGCGTCTTTTAACAGGTCCGCTGGTATCAATTGCTGCCGCTGTTTTTGAGGTATCGACGATTTTTAATGCCGAAGTATCCGTGACAGGAGGCGTTGTAGTTGCTATATCGCCACCCAAAGCAGTAGGAATAGTGTCGGTAGTTGGGGTAGAAGCTGAATCCAACATTACAACAGGTGCTGTAGCTGTGTCTTCGTTTTTGTTTTTACCTTTTCTTTTCTTCCCTTTTCCTTTCTCTTCTTCAGCACCTGCAGCAGTTGCGGGCGGGTCAATAAAATATTTATCGTCTTTTAGGTATTTTACGATTGCTATAGAATCAATCACCCACTCACTAAACATACGATACTGCTGGTTAGTAACTTCTGTTTTGTCAATGTAAAACGAACTCAAACTAACACGTTTCTTACTATTTGTATCTGTAGAAGATTGACTGTACTTAATAGTCACCGAACCACCAGGTATATATACCATTCCGGGAGGTGCAGCAAGTGTAAGGTGCCTGAATGGGATAACAGGACGAGTACGTGATTTGTGGTAATTGGGGTTCTCTTGAGCGATAGAAGTTGTTGATAAAGAGGATGCGGTGACAAATAGAACTCCAGCGAGTAACAAGGATCTCTTTATGTACATACGTGTTATATTTATTTAATTTAATAATGTGCTTACTAACTAACAAAACAATAGCTGAAATATTTGACTATATCCGCTAACATGGTGCAAATATAAACTAATAAACATCATCAAGCACATTGCTGTGCTAATTAATTGACAACAAATTTTAGTTATCCACCCTTCCGGAATCACAAATAATTCAGGCTAACATTCTTTACAATCAAATGCTAAAATCTAACTATTTTGCGTAAAGATAGATAAGTTCTTTAAAAAGCAAAAACATTTCCCAAAAAAACACCCATTATACAGATGTTTTACCTATTTACAACTACTATTTTTCGTTTAAAAGTAACATATTCCCAATCGAATTGTATTATTTACCATTTAAATAATTACCGATTGTGTATTTTAACCCCATAAATAGGCTAAAAATAATGTATAAATATTTGCATTGCATTGCATTCCGTTTTATTGAAGACCGAACTGCATAAAACTACCCACTGTTAGACTAGTCTATGTTAATACATTTTAAATCATCAATATCAACGCATTCGCGAAAATAATATTCATTCAACTTGCTTGCTACACAAAAAATCAAAGGCTGCATTGAACTGCACATGATAGCATTTGATATTTTATCAGAATCAAAATAAGTACTGTGGTTTCGAATATTTGGTATAATTGTTAACTTGCACGAAATAATTAAGTTTTTTACTACCAACATCAACAATACTTTAATTTGGAAATGCTAAAAATAGGAGTTTTTGGTGCGGGCCATCTAGGCAAAATACACATTAGGCAGTGGAAAGAAATTGAAAACATTACACTTGTAGGCTTTTTCGACCCCGATGACTCTCAAGCAAATGCGACAATATCAGAATTTAATATCAAAAGATTTGTAAACATAGATGAACTTATTACAGAGTGCGATGCTTTGGACATTGTATCCACTACTACTACTCACTACGAAATAGCTAAAAAGTGCCTGCTTGCTGGCAAACACCTATTTATAGAAAAGCCGCTTGCACATACACTTGAAGAAGGGAAAGAATTAGTAAAGCTAGTTAAAGAAGCAAATGTAAAATGCCAAATAGGTCATGTAGAGCGATATAATCCTGCATTTTTGGCGCTTGCTGACCTAAACATCAGACCAATGTTTATTGAAGCGCACAGATTAGCTCAGTTCAACCCCAGAGGAACGGACGTATCTGTGATACTAGACCTTATGATACACGATATAGATATAGTGATGAGTCTGGTAAAGTCACCAGTGAAACGAATTTCTGCAAGCGGAGTATCTGTGCTCAGCGAAACAGCCGATATAGCAAATGCACGAATAGAATTTGATAATGGCTGCGTAGCAAACCTCACATCCAGCAGAATATCGCTAAAAAGAATGCGTAAAATGCGTCTCTTTCAAAGGGATGCTTATATAGGAATTGATTTTCTGGAGAAAAAAACAGAAATCATAAAAATGAAGGAAAACGATGCTCCCCAAGAATTACTAGATATACCTATATCACTAGGAAATGGCGAGCAAAAGATTATTTCTGTGCAGTTACCCGAAATTTCTGAGATAAATGCTATAAAAACTGAGCTCTCTGAATTTACTTCCTCTATTTTGCAAAACAAACCTGAACGAGTATCAGTGTATGATGGCTATCAAGCTATGGATGTAGCTCATCAAATTTTAAAAAAAATGAGTTTGCACAATGAGTTACACAATGTTTAACATTTTTTTACGTTAGTACTGAGGAAACGATTATCATGCCGAAACTGTACAGTAGGTTACTATTACTTATATCCGCGTCAATTGCTCTGTCTGTGCTGTGGGGGTGTAATGCCATCAACCCTAAAGAAAAAACACCTACATACGTGCACATTGATTCCTTTATTTTTGAAGGAACAACATCACACGAAATCAAACATATTTGGGTTTACTACAATAACAATCCTGTGGGAGCCTTCGACCTGCCCGCAACAGTTCCAATCATCACATCTGGTACCACTGGCTCACTAGAAATCGCTCCTGGAATTTCTATCAATGGACGCAACGAACGCCCACTCACCTACCCTTTTTACAAAATTGACGTTTCTACCCTTACCGAGCAACCTGGCAAAATTGTTTACTACACTCCCAAAACAAAATATTTTGATTCGGTGAAATTCTTTACGATATCTGAATTTGAAGCCGGAATCACAAAATTCTCGCGTTGGGGTGGCACTACTAATATTATAGGTGTAACCGCTGACTCCCTCACATATGAAGGAACCGGAAGTGGAGCGGTATTTTTAGTAAGCGCTGCCGATAGCTCTATTGATAGTACCACTACCCCATTTGTTATCAAACCCGGTGCAGCCTTTATTGAATTCGACTACAATACCTCTATACCATTCATCCTCGGCATGCAGGCCAATCTAGGTAGCCTCTACTCTTCTTCAGTCAATTATCTGGCAGGGGTTCTTCCAAGTACAGGGTGGAAAAAATTCTATCTTAATGTGTCGGCCTTTATCAATCAATACCCAGCCGATAATTACCACCTTTACATAAAAACATCCATGCCTGCAGGGCAAACAAATGGCAGAATGCTGATAGATAACGTAAAACTTGTAACTTTTTAGACAGCATGCGCCTGAACAAAATGAAACGAAATGCCATCAGGCAACTGGCTCTGCTCGACTACATAGCTTCTGCTCTGGCGTGGTTTTGTTTTTGGATGTATAGGCAACACCTCCTAACTGGAATGCCGTATTCAGATACTTTAAACCACCTTCATGCTCGTGATTATCTAAATATATTATTCGTCATTCCATCAGGCTGGCTGCTTGCTTACTTGTTATCCGGTACGTACTTTGATCTTTATCGCAAGTCCCGACTCAACGAAATCAATCGTACACTTATTTCTTGCATCCTGGGTTGTATTGCTGTTTCTGTTATCGTCTTTGGCAACGATACTGGCGATTATTCCTACTTCATTAATACTATCAGCCGATATCTACTCATTCACACTACATTTGCTCTTGTATCTCGCTTATGGATACTATATAGAGTAAAACTAAATCTCATAAATGGCAAAGTAGGTTTTAATACGCTAATTATAGGTGGCAACCAACAGGCTATCAATATATACAAACAAGTACTAGACAACCCTAGAGTATTGGGAAATATTTTCAAAGGTTTCATCTACTCCAACAAAGAAGCCAGCAATGGAATGAGCAAATTCCTACCACAATTGGGCCACCTTTCTGAGCTTGAAAAAATAATAGACAATCACGAAATTGAAGAAGTAATAGTAGCGGTAGACTCTTCAGAACATCACCTACTCGAAAACATACTTACCCGCCTCAGCTATAGGCCCGTAGTAGTAAAGGTGCTGCCCGACTATTACGACATACTATCTGGCTCTGTAAAAACCAGCAACGTGTACGATGCGGTACTAATTCACATACACCCCGACCTTATGCCCGACTGGCAGCGCGTATGCAAGCGGCTCATAGATATACTCATATCTGGCACATCACTTATAGTGCTCACACCGTTTCTGGTCTTTACCGCCATTATGGTTAAGCTATCATCAAAGGGTGGCATTATTTACAAACAAGAGCGTATAGGCCTTTTCGGCAGGCCATTCTACATATATAAGTTCAGATCCATGTACCTTGAGGCCGAAAAAGCCGGACCAGCACTCTCTAGCAAGCTCGACCCTCGCATCACACCTTGGGGCAGATTTATGCGCAAATGGCGCATTGACGAAGTACCTCAGTTTCTCAATATCCTCAAAGGCGATATGTCGCTCGTAGGTCCCAGACCCGAACGCCGCCATTATATAGACATCATCAGCGAAAGCCACCCACACTACAAGTACCTACACAAAGTAAAACCAGGACTCACCTCTTGGGGCATGGTACAGTTTGGCTATGCCGAGAACGTCAACGAAATGATAGAACGCATGAAATACGACCTACTCTACATCGAAAATTGCTCTCTGGCACTCGATATCAAAATCATCATGTACACCTTTATGGTTATCTTTCAGGGTAGGGGTAAGTAAATTGTTCTCTACTATTGCTGCTAATTTACTGATCCTCATCAGTTTCCATCCTATTCATTTTACTTACTCCGCATTATTCCCTACTTTGGCTGCCAGTTGTCTCGCAGTCCATGAAAAAACTTCTGTTATTTGTTTTTGCAGCTATTAGTTACACCACTATCACTTGGGGTGCCGATACTATAGTTACCAAAACACTAACATTCAGTGCAATGGCAGAAGTGTACTATAGCTTCGACTTCGCCCAGCCCACCACCAATACCCGACCTTCATTCGTATACTCGCACAATCGCCACAACGAGGTTAATCTCAATCTCGCCTACACCAAAGCACACTACCAAACCTCCTATATACGTGCCAACCTAGCCTTGGCCACAGGTACCTACATTGCTGCCAACTATGCCAATGAACCCGGCGTACTGAAAAACATATATGAAGCCAACATAGGTATCAAACTCACTCCCCGCCAAAACCTTTGGATAGATGCCGGCATCATGCCCTCGCACTTAGGCTTCGAGAGTGCCAACAGCCTCGCCTGCAGCACCCTCACACGCAGCATCATTGCCGACAACTCGCCCTACTACGAGTCTGGCGTAAGCCTCAACTATACCTCCCCAAAAAACAAATGGTATATGGCACTAATGCTGCTCAATGGCTGGCAACAAATACAACGCACATCCGGCAGTAGTAGCATCAGCACTGGCACACAATTCACCTACACTCCTTCATCATCACTCACCATCAACTATAGCACCTTTGCCGGCAATGTATACCCAGATAGCATTGCAGAGCTGAGGGTTTTCCACAACCTATACGCCCTTATAAACCTCAACAGTAAAACCAATATTATTGCAGAAATAGACTACGGCAACCAGCAATCCTCAGGCTACGAGCCCAAATGGCATTCGTGGATGGGCGCAGCCATCATAGCCAGCTACCGCACTTCTCCACGCACCACCATAGCCGCCCGTGCCGAGTATTACCAAGACAAACATTCCGTCATTATAGCTCCACTACCAGGTGGCTTCGTCGACACCCGTGCTTACTCGGCCAATTTCGACTATGCCCTAGGACCAAATGTACGCTGGCGCACCGAGGCCAAGATGTACCATAGCACCACCCCACTCTACACCACAGCCACTGGCACAGCCAGTACCACCAGCTACCTAGCCACCACATCCATAGCCATCAGCTTCTAAGCCATTATTTGCTCATAGCCGTCTTAAACTCCGATGTAAAGTGAAACTCTATCGCTGGGTTGTTCTGCCGCTCTGTATTCAAGAACCACTCGCTCTGTGCCAAATAGACGATGTTTCCATCCTTGTCATACATGATGTTGTTCTGCTTAAATCGCGCAAAATCCTCAATCGCCTTCTTATCGCCCGTTATCCAGCACGCCTTATAAAACGACAGTGGCATAAACGCACACGATGCCCCATACTCCTGTAGCAATCGGTACTGTATCACCTCAAACTGTAGCTCACCCACACACCCTATTATCTTACGGTTGCCACCATGCTGGGTAAACAGCTGCGCCACACCTTCGTCAGTCAACTGCTGCACACCCTTCTCCAGTTGCTTCGTCTTCATAGGGTCCTTATTCACCAGCTCCTTAAATATCTCTGGAGAGAAGGTGGGAATACCCGTAAACTGCATCACCTCTCCCTCAGTCAGTGTATCTCCTATCTTAAACGTACCTGTATCAAACAACCCCACCACATCGCCTGGAAAAGCCTCCTCTATTACATCCTTTTCGCGCGCCATAAACGAATACGGATTGCTAAACCGCACATCCTTACCCAGCCTCGCATGTTTGTAATATGTATTGCGTGCAAACCTACCAGAGCATACCCTCAAAAACGCAATTCGGTCTCTGTGCCTTGGGTCTAGGTTAGCATGTATCTTAAATATAAAACCCGTAAACTTATCTTCCTCTGGTGCCACGTACCGCTTATCAGTGTTGCGCCCCTGCGGTGCCGGTGCTATAGCTATAAACGTATCCAGCAGCTCCTTCACCCCAAAGTTATTAACCGCACTACCAAAGAACACCGGCGCTATCTTACCCTCCAAATACGCCTCCTTATCCAGCTCACCATACACACCCTGCAGCAGCTCCACATCCTCACGCAGTTGTGCCGCATTGCGCTCACCCACGCGTGCATCCAGCAGACCATCACTCAGGTCATTGATAGGCACCGTATTTTCCTCCGTCGACTTCTGGTTGGGTGTAAACAAGTTCAGGCTACTATCATACAGGTTATACACCCCCTTAAACTCCTTACCCATGTTTATAGGCCACGACAGCGGATGCAGCGATATCTTGAGCTCCTTTTCTATCTCATCCATCAGGTCAAACGGAAACTTACCATCCCTGTCCAGCTTATTCACAAAAACTATTATCGGTGTATCCCGCATCCTACACACCTCCACCAGCTTCCTAGTTTGGTCTTCCACACCATTCACACTATCTATCACCAGTATCACACTATCCACAGCCGTCAGCGTCCGGTACGTATCCTCCGCAAAGTCTTTGTGACCAGGAGTATCCAGCAGATTTATCAGTGCACCATCATACGCAAAACTCATTACCGATGTAGCCACAGATATACCCCTCTGCCGCTCTATCTCCATAAAGTCGCTCGTAGCATGTTTTTTTATCTTATTACTCTTCACAGCACCCGCCACCTGTATCGCACCACCAAACAGTAGCAGCTTCTCAGTAAGCGTAGTCTTACCCGCATCCGGGTGCGATATTATCGCAAATGTGCGCCGCTGCGCTATCTCTTTTTCGTTCATTATTCAGTCCTTACTATAGTTATCGCACAGCACACACCACCCACTCAGGCAGCACATACCACGCACTCAGACCCGCAAAGGTAATGTATTACATCAGCTATTTCATTTCACCCACAGATAGCAGTTATTTAGGTCACCAGCCAAAGCACTTCTAGCAGCGGGCTTTGTGTCACTCGCTTCTACTGGCGGGGCAGTGAGGGGCTGGGCTCATAGAAATCAACTACCACGTCATTCACCTTTTACATTTACATAAGTGGGGCTGCCATTTCGAGGCAGCCCCACTTATGTTTTCAAATTAAACAACAAACACACTTCACGGATCTAAAATCAGTGTTTGCCTACTGTTGATAAACCAATCTCACCATCTTGTTACTACCATCGACACCATTAAAGCGCAACATATACACACCACTGGCGATTCCTGAAGGTAACGAGATACTTGTAGTACCTGCTTTCACTTCATGTTGCAACACCTCTTTGCCATCTATCGTATACACACTTATTGCACCATCAGTTTCTGTAGCTATCGAGAATGTACCAGTAGTAGGGTTAGGATATATCCTAACTTCCGATACCCCAACTTCTGAGATCACACCTTCTACTCCTCTTGCTGCCGCAACGTTCATAGCACGCGTCACAAAACAGCCGGTTGGCATCATATAAGTAATGGTAGTGGCCCCTATACTCACACCAGTCACTACACCACTCGCCGAGCCTATCGTAGCTCTCGATGTTGTACTGCTACTCCATGTGCCACCAATTGTCGTATCTGAAAGCGTTGTACTTCCACCTACTGTTACGGAGGTTGCACCTGTTATCGGTGCCGGTGTTGCATTTACAGTTATCACGCGTTGTGATGCACAGCCTGCCGCACTCGTATAACTGATTACAGCATTACCTGCCGATACTCCAGTCACTACACCCGTAGACGATATTGTAGCCACCGATGGTGTTGCACTCGACCATATGCATCCAGTTGTACTTGATAATTGTGCCAATGTATTTCCGGTGCATAATAAACCACTACCCCCATATATGGATGATGGCTGTCTGTTTACTGTTACTACACCCGTACGGCTACACCCGGTAGGTAGTGTATAGGTAGCCACACCTGCTG
>JAIXSZ010000091.1 GCA_027484425.1 Sphingobacteriales bacterium | reverse complement strand
CACGGAAACTCCCCTCCTTTTTTAGGAGGGGACGCTGAAAAAAAGCGTAGCCTTTTTTACAGCTGGGGTGGTAAATATCACAGCACACAAAACAGTCTGAGGGAACTCAACACGAGCACAAAACACGGAAACTCCCCTCCTTTTTTAAGGAGGGGACGCTGTAAAAAAGCGCAGCCTTTTTTACAGCTGGGGTGGTAAATATCACAGCACACAAAACAATTTGAGGGCACTCAACACGAGCACAAAACACGGAAACTCCCCTCCTTTTTTAAGGAGGGGACGCTGTAAAAAAGCGTAGCCTTTTTTACAGCTGGGGTGGTAAATATTTACAGCGGTTGTAATAATTTGCAATCAGTAAAACTATTGCGCTATGTCACAGCCAGTACACAACCGCACTTGTCTTAAAGACCGTCGAAAGGAACTAAGAAACAACCTAACACCCGCAGAAGCTGCACTATGGAGAATTTTGAAAAATAGTGGTCTGAAAGGCCGGAAATTTAGACGGCAACATAGTATTCAAAACTATATTGTTGACTTTTATTGCCCCGCAGAGCGACTTATTATCGAACTAGATGGAGCGGTACATAATGACCCAATTCAATCTGCCCATGATGAAGAAAGGAGTAAAATACTAATTGAACTTGGCAACAGAATATTAAGATTTGAAAATAGACTAGTATTTGAGAATCCGCTAGCCATTATGGATGAGATCCAAAGCAATTTTAGTTGGTGGGCATAGAAATGCCATAAGTATAATGAGCATCAAAACCTCATAATCTCAAGTTTGTACCCATCAATGTATTCAAGTAACCTCTTGCACCCTACCGTTCTCCCATTTGTTCCTTCTGGTCAACTGTAACTGCCGATAAAAATCCTTCTCCCAACGCCTACAATCTCCAGCCGCTAATTTCCACAACTACCTAAAACATACCTATCACATGCTCCCAGCCCCAATGGGGCGAAATATAATAACTGTGGGTGTAGCCCACCGAAAATCACAAGTATATAGCCTCAGCCCAAAAGGGGCGCAATATCATAGCAACAAGTATCCGCCCACCAAAAACTACTTCCATAACAAACATAAAAACATACCATACCCACACATCCCACATCCTGTCCTTCCCAAAATCTTGTAATCGTGTTCAGACATAAAAACACATTAAACTTCTGAAAATAAAACCACTTATCCACAATTTTCAATCGCCAAAATCACACCACAAACCATCCCAAACACAAGCCCACAGAACCATACAGCCCACCATGCAAATCAAATACTAATTTCACCACATTTGTCAGTTTCAAATACCCATCTCAACTTTGATACACTAAAAATCCGAAACCATGACCCTAACAGAACAGAAACAAACAGCCCTAGATTTGTATGTCAACCAATCCTTCACCCAGCAGCAAATAGCCGATGCCATAGGTGTCACCGCCCGCACTGTCCACAACTGGGTAAAACAACACGCCTGGGATCGCCTCCGTCTAGCTACCCACCAGGCACCTGCATTGATTGCAGATAATTTCAGCAGCCAACTAGTAGAATTACAAAATAACATCGCTGCCCGTGAGCCCGGCAAACGTATACCTACCATGCAGGAAATGGAAATCATGCGCAAGCTAACCGTCTGCATAGCCAATACCAAAAAAACCGTCAGTCTACCACAAGTCACACAGATGATGCGCATGTTCCGTGCTTTCGTTTTCGACAACCGCTCAAAACCCTACGCCCAAGGCGTAGCCGACCTTATCGACGGCTTCATCGAGGCACGCTCGCGTTTCGGCTACTCCCCCTTCGAATTAGAATTCGGAGTAGAAAAAATACAGCACATCGATACATTGTACAGTCCATACGTCGATACCATAGCCAAAGAAACCACCGAACCAGTAATCCCAAGATTTTACGAACCACCAAACACCACTCCACCGCCAACCAGCAAAAGAACACACGTCATCGATACCAGTACTTGGACCGATGAAATGCTCATTGCAATCAACGAAGAACTCAGCAACCACGAAGCCATCAAAAACATGCCACCTGAACAACAAAAAACCTATGCCGAATTGTCACAAATCCTAAAGCCAGTTATGGAAAGTAGATTACCATTAATAGTCAACGACTTAGCCCCAAAAACCCATGAAACAACCAGCAACGAACCTTTTAGTAGCCATAGCTCTGTAGCGAAGGCTACGGAAAATCTGGAAAGCATGCTGACACGTATCAGAAAAGCATTTCTTCAAAACCACCCCGTCCATCCCGACTATGACAAACCCAAAACAACTGGCAAAACTGCATCAATACCGGAAAATGAAACAGCATTGACAATCAACTACTTATGTACCAAAACACATGAAAACACCTATTAGTAGCCATAGCTTTTTAGCGAAGGCTACGGCAAAACAAGAAATGAGTGATAAACCTTATATAGATCTCGTCTTACTGTTTACGTTGATTATTTCTATGAGCAAATTACCCAAACAAGCCATCAACAAATCAATACCAACACAATATTTTTAGTCCATATTTTCAACTACTCAATTATAATTTGTAGCTTTAACCGTTAAATATATCATATATAGCATGAAGTACTTTTTACTGGCACTCACCGCAGTGCTCCTATTTGCATCTTGCGAAAAAAAACCTACTGTCACCCCTAGCAGGGAAAACCTCATGCGTGCCAAAAAATGGAGAATATCAGGCGGCACACTCACAGTACGCAAACCAAACGGTATTGACACCAATCTTCAATACCTCAATTTTGTTGACTCTTGCTATCTCGACGATTATATTAAGTTCGACTCACTCAATTTCGGCAGCCTGTTTTCTAGCGACATCCGTTGCAATCCTGCCGACCCTGCTTCTCGCTTTTTCACTTGGCGCCTCAGAAACAACGATAAGTTCATCGACCTCAGTGATGGCTTCAATGTAATATTTGCAGTTAATACCACCATAGAGCCCTATCGTATCGAAACCCTTTCTACATCACCGCTCAAACTCGATACCCTCATTGGTCGCCTCGACACCATACCTGGCTTCCTCAAAGAGTTTATCGTGTTGGATACCATCCGCGAACTGCGCTTCAATAAATATCCATTAGGGAAATTCGACATATTCGGAGCAGAGATCACCGACTTCACCGAATCATCTTTCAAACTCAACTTCTCCTTCAAAACCACCCGCCTCGACTCCACCAACATCAAGGCTGGTTTACCCAACAACAACCCACCCGTCACCCTACCCGATACCGCCGATTATTCACTCATTATCAGCGCATTCTAACCATCAGAAAATAACAAGCATAACTAATTATTATAATACATAATATAAATGGGGCTAACCATCACAGTTAGCCCCATTTACATGTTATCTGTTTTTACCAACTATTATTTAGCCTTCCTAAAAATATAACGAGTTATAAATATACCTCCGCTACTGCTGCCACCAGAGCTCTGCTGATTGGTAGCAGTACTCACCTGCACCAGCTCCCATCCTTGCGCACTATATTCATTCAGTCTGTCCACTATCACACGGTCATTATTAGCCACATTCTCAAAGTTGATACCCACCATGCTATAAAAGTTTTTCAACTCCTTTTCCAGCATTTGCCCATTATCATCAGTAGTCAGTAAGCGGCTCCTACCTAGCCCTCCCGGCACCACCGACTCCACAGCAGTTATCTGTTTATACACATAAGTCACAGGTGCGTTGTTATCAGGTGCTGGGCTACGAAACGAAAAAATACCCATCGTAAAAAGTGCAGATGCAGCAGCTATGGCCACAGTAGAAATATGTTTGTTCATATATAGTTTTCCCCCTACCACCCAAAAACTATGCCGACAAATCTATCATATCACCGTTTTAAGAAAACCTTTACACTTTTACTCTGTATTTCACTACTTACCCATATCTGCTAGTGCCTTCACCAGTACATCTAGTTCCTGAGTAGTAGTGTACACATTAGGCGTTATACGGCACCCCTGCACACCAGCCATTTCATTGTCTATAGCTACAGTGTATATGCCATACTTTTTTAGCAGCGTTTCGGCCATTTGGGCAGGTTTTAAGCCCTTTATTCCCACGTTGGCTATAGCACATACCCGCATAGGGTCTTGGGGCGTATTCAGCACCACATGACTCATAGGGCGCACCTTATTAGTCCAGTATTGCTGCAGGTACCGCAGCCTGTCTTCCTTGCGGGCAGCCCCCATGCGGTAGTAATAGTCTATTGCGTCAGCTATAGTCAGGTCGGTAGCAGGTGGGTGGGTACCCGTATGGTTCAGGCGCAGTATATCATCTTGTGTTTTACCTTCTTCGCCCAGTAGCGGCCATATTTTGGGCACATGCTCTCGGCGCACATACAGCAGCCCTGCACCTATAGGCACACTCAGCCACTTATGCAGGCTGCAGCCATAGTAGTCGCAGTTCAGGTCTGGTATGCTAAATTGTATATGCGCCAATGCGTGAGCGCCATCTACCAGCACCTGCACACCCTTGCTGTGTGCCATATCGCATATTTTGCGCACAGGCAGTATATGCCCCGTTATGTTTATCATGTGGCACACCATCAGAAGGCGTGTTTTGGGTGTTATAGCCTTTTCATATACCTCCACTACCTCATCATCACTAGTAGGGTTTGCAGGCACCGATATCAGCTTGTTTACCACTCCATGCCGCCTACCCACCTGCTTAAACATATCTAGCATAGCACCATAGTCCTGATGCGCCATTACAGCCTCATCACCGGGTTTCCAGTCTATACCGGCTATTATCATATCCAGCGATTCGGTAGTATTTCGGGTAATAATCAAGTCATTTACACTGCAACCCGCTAGCACAGCCAGTTTTGCAGCCATGGCATGCTTATTCTCAAACTGCACAGTACGCAAGTAGTATGCCCCCTGCAAGTTCACCTCCCTTATATGATTGATGTATTTATCTAGTATCTCCTGGGGCTGTATGCAGTAGTAGCCATTTTCCAGGTTTATGTAGTCACTTTTCAGTTTGTAGCCATTACGCACCTGCGCCCAGTAATCTTCATTATCCGCACCAGCCGCAGGGATTGCACCCACAGTAT
This sequence comes from Sphingobacteriales bacterium, assembly GCA_027484425.1. Lineage (GTDB taxonomy): Bacteria > Bacteroidota > Bacteroidia > Chitinophagales > Chitinophagaceae > Nemorincola. The sequence continues at coordinate 3,895 of JAIXSZ010000091.1, read as the reverse complement.
AAGCCATTCTACCTAGTGCTGGTATTGCCCCAATTGTCCCCAATCCTAGCAGTGATGCGTTTTTCAGAAAAGTGCGCTTGTCCATAAGTATTTCATTTTGTAGTTTTTACTAAATGCTACTCACAAAATACAAAAAATGAACAAATCCTTTTATCCGTTCATCAAAACTGCCATTCCTTTTCCAGCCATTCTTTAGCTTTCCTATCTGTAAAGTCTATTGTTACTGGCACTACCGATGCGTATCCATCTTTTAGTGCTTCTACATCTGTCCCTGTACCCGTATCCATATTTATAAACCTACCCACCATCCAGTAGTAGTCCTTACCCCTTGGGTCTTTGCGATGGTCAAACTGTTCTTCCCATTTAGCATATGCTTGCCTGCATATTTTCAGACCCTTAAAAGTTTCAGGGGTTACTATGGGTATATTCACGTTCAATAGTATATGGTCGGGCATTTTCTGCGACAGCATCTTTATAGCCAGTTGCCTAGCCACCTGAGCAGCCACAGTAAAATCTACATTAAACCCATAATCAAGCGACGAAAACCCAATTGAAGGAATCCCCTCTATAGCTGCTTCCATTGCAGCACTCATTGTGCCGGAGTAAATCACGTTTATAGAATGATTGGCACCATGGTTGATACCGCTAAGGCATATATCTGGCTGCACATGTAGTATTTTATCTCTAGCCAGTTTCACACAGTCTGCAGGTGTACCACTACATTGCCACGACTCTATTCCATCAAACATTTCTACCTTATCAAGCCGCAACGGCTGACCAATAGTAATAGCATGTCCCATTCCCGACTGCGGACTATCTGGTGCCACCACTACCACCCTTCCCAATCCTCTCACAGCATCTACCAGCGCCTTTATACCAGGTGCAGTAATGCCATCATCATTCGTAATTAATATTACTGGAGTATCTTTTTGCATAAAATTCTAAAACAGAAAATCTAAGAAAAACAAACATTGTACCTATTACTGCACAGTCATCACAAACGGCATAGCCATCATAGCTCTACCATTCATATTTTGCAAGCCTTTCAGCTTTTTGTACCAGTCGTAACTATCACCCACTTCTTCACGTATGGCCGCTTTCAATGCTGCCTTAGTTTCGGTATTAGCATTCAATTTTTTCATAAAAGTACTTAACTTATCAGTTGGTTCTGGATAAGTAACTACTTTATATGATTTCAGTTTCGCCATTGCTGCAGCACTTTCCAATGCTCTATCCAACCCACCCAAACCATCTACCAACCCTATCTCCAGCGCATCTACACCCGTCCATACTCTACCCTGTGCTATAGAGTCAACTACCTCTGGTGGCAGTCTTCTACCATGAGCCACATGACCTTTAAACTGTGCATATATAGTATCAATTGAGCGTTGCATTCTTAATCCTTCATCTGGGGTGAGCGCCCTGGTCGTTGAAGGGAAATCAGCGTAAGGCGCATTTTTCACCTCATCAAAAGTTACTCCAAATTTATTTTTAACCATCTTGTCTATATTAAACAACATCCCAAATACACCTATACTTCCGGTTATAGTATTGGGCAAAGCAAAGATGCTATCGGCATTGCTGGCTATATAGTAGCCGCCCGACGCTGCATAGTTGCCCATAGATACTACAAGTGGTTTAGCTTCTTTCAACAATGTCAATTCACGCAAAATAACTTCTGAAGCCTGTGCACTGCCTCCTGGAGAATTTACACGAAGCACTACTGCCTTAATTTTATCATTCAACCTGATTTTACGAATTTCCTCACATAATGTTTTGGAGGCAATTTCTCTGTCTTCGGTTTGTTCGCCATCTGTTATCTCTCCCTCAGCAAATAGGACTGCCACTCTGCCTTCTGAACCTGTTACAACATCACTTTTTACTGCATCTGCATAATCGTTAATAGCGACAAAGCCTAACTTCTCTTTTTCACCACGACCCGTTTTTTTACGTAAAAGTTGCTCTATTTCATCTTGATATCTAAGACCAGCTACCATGTTGTATTTTAGTGCATCTGTGGGAAAATGAATAGCTCCAGTTAGAGCTAATTGATGAACGGTATCTTTTGAAGTATGCATGTAAGTAGCGGCTGCGTCTGCAAACTGATCCCACATACCATCTTGAAAAGCCTTAATCTGAATTCTGTTAGGTTCGCTCATACGGTCAGAGCGGAAAGGCTCAGTGGCACTTTTAAACCTACCGGCATAAAATATTTCAGGTTCCAGTTCCAGTTTATCAAGCGTACCCTTAAAAAAAGCAAGCACAGTGGCAAATCCTTTCAAATCGATACTTCCTGCCGGATTTAGAAAAATGCTATCAGATGCAGTTGCAGCAAAATAGGCACCTTGTGTAATGTTTTCACCATAACTGTAAATGAACTTACCTGATTCTTTGAAATCACTCAATGCACTGCGCAACTCTTGTAAGGCCGCCCAACCATTTGGCGAACTACCCAATTTCAGATATATGCCCTTAATATCATCATCATACTTTGCATAATTGATTGCTTTAGTAATATCGTACAAGCCTGCTTTGTAAGCTGCGCCCTCTCCAAAAGCTGCAAATGGGTTAGTTTCACCTTGCTCATTTATTCTTTTAGAAATATCTATGGTAAGAATATCCCCAACTGCCTTCTTATCATCTTTTTCGGTCACAGATTTTGCTACTCCTACAATAATCATTACAATAAAAACAACGAATAATACGCTAGAAACAATTATTGCCAGCAAAGAGGCGAAAAATGACCTAAAAAACTCTTTCATATAAATATCACGAAATTTGATACAAAGATACAGAGCGTAATCTATCTATGGTCATAAAAAAAGGTGAATGCACGAATGCTTTCACCTTTTCTGTATTATTTTTTAATCATCCTCTACTGCTCCAATACAAAGTGGAACACTTTGTGCTCTGTGCCGTGGTGGAGGGTGAGTAGATACATGCCGTTGGCGAGGGTGTTGTCGAGCTGAATGCCCGTGTCGATCCTACCTTGGTTCGCTTTCACTGTGCCTTTGTACACTACCTGGCCTAGCATGTTGGTTACTTCTACTTCCAAGTCGCCTGTGGTGTTGCTGCCTATGTTGCCCTTGATGCTGAACGCGCCTTTGTTCGGGTTCGGTATCAATTTCACATCCATCGCTGTGTTGGTGGGTTGGACCGTCAATGGGAACACGGTGATGAACACCCAGTCGTGAGTGCCAATGTTGGCACATACTCCACTGCTGGTTACTACACAGCTGATAGAGTCATAGTCTGCAAAGATGCCTGTGTATCTGTCGCTCGTTGCACCTGCTATCGGTGTACCGTTCTTCTTCCATTGATACCTTGGGTCAGGGCCTGCATTGCTCGCTACCGCTATCAGTGTCACTGGGCTGCCGGCTACTGTCACCAGTCCGGGTTCTGGATAAATGTTCACCGTGGGTATCAATACCGAGTCTACACTCATTACTACGCCTGTGCTCGTTACTGTGGTTGCGAGACGGCAACGGTAGTTGCTAGTTAGCTCGCAAGTCACTACTTCTCCATCTACTGGTATGAACGTGTAAGTATCGCCTGTGGCTTTAAATGTGCCATCTACAAACCATCTGTATGTGGGAGCTGTACCACCGTATGTTGGTGCTGCTGTAAACGTTACTGGGTTGAACTGACATACTGTATCATTGGGTGATACCAGTACACCTGCTACTGGAGTTGCGTCAGGAAGTACTGTTAGTGTTTTGTTGCCTGTGGCTGTTGGTGTGCTGATACAAGTGCCATTGCTGGTCATGGTTACTGAGGCTACATCGCCATTTGCTGGGATGAAGCTGTAACTGCTGCCTGTGCCTACTGTTACTCCATTCACTTTCCATACGTATGTAGGTGCTGTACCACCGTTTACGGGTACTGGGTTCAGCGT
>JAIXSZ010000051.1 GCA_027484425.1 Sphingobacteriales bacterium | reverse complement strand
TGGGTAGTGGATTGACAGTAACGATAGCAGTGACACTAGTGCCGGAAATAGTGTAACTAACAACAGAAGTGCCCGCCGATATACCAGCTACAATACCTGTGCTACCTATTGTAGCCACCGCTGTATTGCTGCTACTCCAGCTGCCACCGCTGGTGGCATTGCTGAGGGTAGTGGTGCTGCCCTGACATACGGTTAACGTGCCGGTAATAGATGTTTCCAATACTGCATTAACCGTCACAATCTTGGTAGCGGCCACACTGCCGCAGCTGTTTGTAACATTATAAGAAATAGTTGTAGTACCAGCTGCCATACCGGTAACCACGCCAGTGGAGCCTACTGTAGCCACAGCTGTATTAGATGATGACCATATACCTCCAGTGGTTGTGCTTGAGAGGGCTATTGTTGAACCTGCATTTACAGAGGATAGACCGATGATTGTGCCAGCATTAGGTAATGGGTTTACAGTTAGTGTTTTGGTAGCTGATACACTGCCACAGCTATTGGTAACCGTGTACGAGATTATTGTAGTTCCAGCGGCTACGCCAGTTGTTAATCCTGTAGAACCCACTGCTGCTGTACCAGTAGCACTGCTGTTCCATAAACCACCAGTTGTAGTATTGCTGAGCATAGTAGTGCTGCCTGCGCATAGAGATGCAGTGCCAGTGATAGTGCCAGCGGCAGGGAGTGGATTTACTGTTACTACAATTGTAGCAGATGTACTACCACAGCCATTAGTTACAGTGTAAGAAATAAATGCAGTACCCGCTGCTACGCCACTCACAACCCCTGTGCTACCTACAGTAGCTACCCCTGTAGCACTGCTGCTCCATACGCCGCCTGATATGGCATTGCTGAGCGTTGTGGTATTGCCTAGGCAGACTGTGGGAGTGCCAGTAACGGTGCCTGAATTGGGGAGTGGGTTGACAGTTACTATTGTTGTTGTAGATGTACTACCACAACTATTTGTGACTGTATAAGATATTATAGCAGTACCTGCACTTACTCCAGTTATTATACCTGAGCTGCCTACCGTAGCAACAGATGTGGCACTACTGCTCCATACACCTCCTGAAGTGGCATTGCTGAGTGTTGTAGTGCTGCCTGGGCAAACTGTGGGAGTGCCAGTTATTGTTCCGGCGGTTGGTAGAGGGTTAACTGTAAAGATACTGGTAGTAAAACTGCCTGAAACCGTATACGAGATAATAGCAGTACCTCCGGAAATGCCGGTCACAACGCCTGATGTGCCCACTGTGGCAATATCAGCATTGCTGCTTGACCACGTGCCCCCTGCTGTAGCATTTGAGAGGGTGATTGTAGCTCCAGCACAAATACTTAGAGTACCGGTAATTGGTGAAACTGGATTTATACAATTGATATAACGTACTCTGTTATTATCAAGATCAGAAATGTACAACTGTCCCGTAGGGCTCAGCGTTATGTTCAGAGGGTAGTCCAATCCAGCCAGGATGGCAGGGCCGCCATCGCCGCCATAAGAATGTGACCCGCTGCCGGCTGATGTAAATATTGTGCCGGACGGATCTATTTTTCGCACCCTGCCATTGCCGGGATCAGCAAAATAAATATTACCCGAAGCATCAACAACAATGTCGCCGGCTGCCTGCACACGCGCAGCAGTAGCAGGGCCGCCATCGCCACCGTATCCGGCTGTGCCATTACCGGCAATCGTGGTGATGATACCGGCTGTATTGACCTTTCTTAATCGCCGGTTGTAGCCATCGCCTATGTACACATTGCCGCCCCCATCCAGGCCCAGCCCGGACACATAAAGCATACTCGCCGCTGTTGCAGGGCCACCATCTCCGCCAAAACCCGGAGTACCACCTGCAAATGTGCTGATAATACCTTCGGTGTTCACTTTCCTGATTCGGTAGTTGCTGAAATCCGCGATATAAATATTGCCTGAACCATCAACATCGACATCCACGGGCGAATGTAGCATGGCTGAAGTAGCGGGTCCGCCATCTCCTCCATAGCCCCCTGTACCATTTCCTGCAACAGTAGAAATAATGCCTGCGGCAGTTATCTTGCGTACACGGTTATTGTAATAATCGCAGAAGTAAATGTTACCTGCATTGTCAATTGTCATCCCCTCTGGATTATTCAGTTTTGCTGCTGTCGCGGGGCCACCATCGCCGCCGTAGCCCGCAGTGCCATCACCGGCATATGTAGTAATAACGCCTGAGGTGTTTATTTTACGGATCCGGTTATTGTGACGGTCCGCAACGTACAGATTACCCGATGCGTCAAATGCAAGGCCGCTGGGATACGCCATTTGTGCAGCAGTTGCTGGCCCGCCATCACCGCCATATCCGGATGTGCCGTCGCCTGCAAAGGTGTTGATTGTGGGAACACAGGAAGATCCGACGCCAACGGTTACTGTCACGTTCGTAGTGGCGCTGCCGCATGTATTTGCAACAATATAGCTTATGGACGCTGTGCCTTCGCCGATGCCCATCACCAGCCCCGATGATGGCACCGCTACCGCTACCGCAGTATTGCTGCTACTCCAAGTGCCGCCTGCAAAAGAGTTGCCAAGGATAGTTGTAGCGCCTACTGTAGTGGTGGTACCGCCTGAAATTACCGACAACGTAGGTGTGACATCAACCGTCAGCTCAAAAGTGGAGCTGTTGCTGCCGCACGACGACGTTACGGTGTAGCTGATAATCGTAGTGCCTCCCGTATGCGAGGTTACTAGGCCTCCGGTACCTACCGTGGCTACTGCGGTGTTACTGCTGCTCCAGGTACCACCTGGCGTGCCCCCACTCAATGAGGTGATGCTGCCAAGGCAGATCGCAGACGACCCTGATATTCCACCGGCACCTGGCAACGGGTTGACACTTACAACTATAGTAGCCGTCGCACTGCCACAACCATTGGTGACTGTATAAGAAATAACAGCAGTACCCGCTGCTACGCCACTTACAACACCACTGCTACCAACAGTTGCGATACCAGTAGCACTGCTGCTCCATACACCACCAGATGCAGTAGAGCTAAGAGTTGTAGTGCTACCAGCACATACAATTCCTGTGCCAGTTACAGTTCCTGCATTAGGCAGAGCGTTGACTGTAACTACAGTAGTAGCAATACTGCTAGCATATACATAACTGATAACAGCAGTACCTGGCGAAACGCCATTTACTATGCCCGTACTACCCACTGTGGCTACTGATACAACAGAGCTAGACCAAGTGCCGCCAACTGGTGTACCAGTAAGCGTTGAATTGCTACCTGAGCACAATGTAGCTGAACCAGCAATAGCTGCTGCTGATACAACAACCATATTTGTTGAGGAAGACTGCGAACCACATCCATTAGTTACTGTGTAATGAATAGTTGCTAGGCCTGTATCGACACCAGTAACAAGGCCGGCAGTTGTGACGGTGGCTACCGATGGAGAAAGACTACTGAATGTACCACCTCCGCCGCCGTAGCTCATATTCATCAGCACGGTATCTCCAGCATTGAGGCGGGCCGCAATTTTGTTACCATCAGCCAACGTGATCATATATACAGGTATTGTTACTGAAGATCCATAAGTACCTGCACCCATATCAGATATTCCGGCAACATTATTGATAATAACACACGCTACAGCACCTGCACTCTGCGCTTCTAAAGCCTTGTAGCTAAACTCACACGAACCTCGATAAATAAGTGCAATTTTACCTGAGAAGTAACCGCCTGGAATTGTACTGCAAGCTACTACATCTGTTGATGGCGCAAGCTTAACAGGAATATTGGTAAATGAAGCAGGAATGCCGCCCCAAGAAGTTGACGTACCGTCATTATAATTTGCAGCACCAAACGCAAGGTCTGATGCTATTGTTGCCGGACCGGAAACAGACAGATGCACATCACTAAGTGATACAGTGGCTCCTACTGCTACCAATGCACTGCCAGTTTGTATTCCCGGAGTAGGCAATTGGTTAACCGTTACTATCCTCATAGCTGAAGCGCTTCCACAAGCATTGCTAACAGTGTAAGAAACAGTAACCAATCCAGCACTTATACCAGTTATAACACCAGTGCTTCCAACTGTGGCTATAGTAGTAGCACTGCTGCTCCATACACCACCAGATATAGTATTGCTAAGAGTTGTATTGCTGCCTGCACATACTGAGGATGCACCAGTTATTGTACCAGGATTAGGGAGTGGATTTACGGTTACTACAGCAGTAGCGCTCCCGCCTGCAACTGTATAAGATATGGTAGCAGTACCTGCTGCTACACCTGTCACAACTCCAGTAGAACCTACAGTTGCAATTCCGGTAGCGCTGCTGCTCCATGTGCCGCCTGTTGTGGGGTTTGTGAGGGTGGTTGTAACGCCTACGCAAACTGAAGTTGTGCCGATTATGGGAGATAGGGGATTGTTGCGCAATAATGAAATGGCCACCGTTGCATTTTGGTTAACCGTTGTAAGATCTGGCCTGCCATCTCCATCAACATCACCGATCGTAAGCTTCCGGGGCACTCCCCCAATGCTGTAATCCACGCGGGCTGCAAAAGTCCCGGCATCTATCGTTCCCACAGTACTTATATTCCTTAAAAGCGACAAATTCGCAGAACCTGAATTAGAAGAAATAACATCAGGTTTGCCATCTCCATCCAAATCGCCCACGGCAATCGCACGAGGTGTTGCCCCTGTCGGAAAGTCTACCTTTGTGGCAAACGAAGAAGTAGTAATTGAACCAGCCGATGCAGTATTCCTTAATACCGAAATATTGTTGGAGCCTATGTTCGAAACAATTACCTCTTGCTTCCCATCTATATCCAAATCGCTCAAAACGACATCAAAAGGAGTAGTTCCGGTTGAAAAGTCCACCTTTGTAGCAAAAGAAGTTGCTGAAATATGGCCAGGTAAAGAAATATTGCGAAGAACAGATATTGTATTGCTTCCTGAATTAGTCACTATCATTTCGGCTTTGCCGTCTCCGTCAAGGTCTTGAAATACTACACGGAATGGAGCAGTACCAACTGCAAAATCAACCCTCGCTTCGAAAGAAGAACTGTTGATAGCTCCGATGTTTGTGACATTCCGGAAAATTGAAACTGAGTTTGACGTAGCATTGGCGATAATCACATCCGGCTTGCCGTCTCGGTCTACATCGTGCAAAACCACACCCCTTGGTTCATTGGCAGTCACGAAATCAACTTTCGCTGCAAAAGAACCCGAATTAATTGTCCCGGAAACAGATATGTTGCGAAGGACCGAAGTGGTATTGGAAGTATAATTGGTTGCCACGATGTCCGGCTTGCCGTCTCCATCGATGTCGCCCACTGCAATATTCGATGGATTTGTCCCTACTGAAAAATTCACCACAGAAGCCAAAGATCCAGAAGCCAAAGATCCAGTCGAGCTCAAATTCCTATACACCGACACAGTTCCGGAATTACTGTTACAAGTTATCAGGTCAGCTTTTCCATCGCCATCAATATCACAATTGATTAGGTCAAAGTGGCCATCAGTATAAGTAAAGTCCACTTTTGGATCAAAATTCACAACACCCGATACATACCCGCCATTATCATACGTAGGCAAAAACGGATACTGTGAATATCCAGATACAGAGATGCCCGTATTCAGCACACTCACCGGGGCATAAGTAGCCCCGACTGGCACAGTAGCCGTAAGCGATGTACTGCCAGCCGCCGTCACCGTAGCCTTTGTAGCACCGAAGTATACTATGTTATTGGCTGGGGTGGTGTTAAAGTTAGCACCTGTTATGGTTACAGATGTGCCTGGGTTTGCGGGGTTGGGGGCAACGGAAGTGATAGTTGGGGGTAGTAGTAATGGGCTGTTACGAATTACAGATATGCTGTTAGAAGCATTGTTACTAACCACAATGTCAGGCTTGTTGTCTCCGTCAAGGTCGCCGAGTGCAACATACTCCGGGGTAGACCCGGTTGTAAAATCAGATCGAGATGCGAGGGAGCCTGAGGTAAACGCCCCTGAGGTGGTGGTATTCCTGAATACAGACAGACTGCCTGCGGTAAGATTGCTTACTACCACATCTGCCTTGCCATCCCCATTCATATCAGCTATCGCTAAACCATCTGGGCCCGCGCTTGTAGTGAAGTCCACCTTTGCTGCAAAGGAACCAGATGAAATAGTGCCGCTCGTTGCGGTGTTCCGGATCAGTGAGAGCGTATATAATCCATAGTTGGTCACAGCAATGTCCAGTTTGCCATCGCCATTCAGGTCGCCTGCTGCTAAAGCAAACGGATTGGTGCCGGTGGCAAAATCAACTTTCGCAGCCAGTGATGTGCTGTTAATTGTTCCAACAGTAGATGTATTTCTGAAAACTGATACAGAATTCGAATTATAGTTGGCTACTGCTAAGTCTGGCTTATTGTCGCCATCAAAATCAGCTGATACTATACTGATAGGAAGAGTTCCGGCTACAAAATCAACTTTGCTTGCAAAAGAAGATGCGGAGACAGTAGTACCGCATGTATTGCGCAACAGTGATATAGAATTAGAGCTATAGTTGGCTGTAACAATTTCGGGCTTACCATCGCTGTCCATGTCTACCATGGCAATACTGTAAGGACTGGAACCAGTGCTAAAATCAACTTTAGCTGCAAATGAAGAAGTATTAATGGTTCCGGCACTCGCAGTGTTTTGGAGTACTGACACACTGTTGGCAGTGGCATTCGATGCAATGATATCCAGTTTACCATCACCATTTACATCAGCGATGGAGACCGCGTATGTGCCAGAGGTGGTAGCAAAATCAACCTTAGTAGCGAAAGACGAAGAAGTAACAGCCCCAGAGGTGCTGGTGTTACGGTAAACTGATACTGTGTTTGAGTTATAATTTGCAGCAACAATATCTGTCTTGCCGTCCCCGTCTAGATCTCCTATGGCAACACCAAAAGGTGTGGAACCGGTAGCAAAATCAACTTTTGGATCAAAATTTGGAACACTATTGAGGTGATTGCTATTATCAAAAACAGGCAAAAACGGATGCTGTGAATAACCAGCCAATGCAGTTGCTGTATTATTCACACTCACAGGCATAAATGTAGCACCTGTAGGCACAGTAGCAGTAAGCGATGTACTGCCAGCCGCCGTCACCGTAGCCTTTGTAGCACCGAAGTATACTATGTTATTGGCTGGGGTGGTGTTGAAGTTGGTGCCTGTTATGGTTACAGATGTGCCTGGGTTTGCGGG
>JAIXSZ010000011.1 GCA_027484425.1 Sphingobacteriales bacterium | reverse complement strand
TTTACCCTATCAACAAAATATACATTGCCTGTATCGTCTATAGCTATGCCATTCACCACATTTACCTGCGCGGAAGTAGCAGGAATACCATCGCCATTGTACCCAGCTACACCCGTGCCCACAATGGTAGTGATGATACCTGTAGTAGCAATTTTCCTTAGTCTGTTACCATCTGCTATGTATATATTATTACTATTGTCAGTAGCTATAAACTGTGGATACCCAATTTCTGCGTTAGTAGCTGGTCCACCATCGCCACTGTAGCCACTAAAACCGGTACCCACTATTGTAGTGATAGTGCCATTGTAAGCGGGACTAACTTTGTAAATTTTATGACCATAAGCATTAGGAATTATCAAATCGCCATTGTTGTACATTGCTATTGCATAAGGCTCACCTATATTGGCAGAAGTAGCGGGTACACCATTGGGAGTAGCAGGGCCGCCACCAGCCACGGTAACAATGATCTGCGCCTGAGAGATAAAAGGTAGGAAAAGTAGTAGGAAAAGGAGCTTTTTCATGGCAAAGGGATGTATGTATGCTAAAATTAAGGGATTTTTATTTGATTTATGGGTCGGGGTGTGATAGGACAAAGCCCATCATTGCCCCGCCGGTACAAGAGCGTGACACAATGCCCGCTGAGGGGAGTACTGTAGCTGGGAGCAAACAGAATAATAGGTGTTACTTCCATTCTGTGCCTTCGCCGCCGCTGAAGTAGGTTTTGGGGTTGTGACCGGAGAAGGATTTGAAATCTTGTATGAAGTGTGACTGGTCGTAATAGCCGGCGGCATGGGCTATGTGGGTGAGCGATAGGTGGGGAGTGCCGTACTGAGCGAGTGTTTTCTGGAAGCGAATGATGCGTGTGAAGAGTTTGGGGCTGAAGCCTGCATATTCTTTAAAGCTGCGTTCGAACTGCCGCACTGATAGGCAACTCTGGCTAGCTAGTGTGGCTACGTCGGCTGTGCCTTGTGTGTCTATTATGTGTTTTATGGTTTGGGTGATGCCGGGGCGTGCGGGCTTTGCATGGTGTAGCAGCCCTATGAGGTGCTGCGATATAATGGTGGCTCGCTGGGCATGGGTGGTGGCAAGCATCATTTTGTCTTGGAGCTCGGCGGCTCTGATAGCGGGTAGGTGGGCGAGGTGAGGCATGTGGTTGCTGACTGCTGATGCGGGCACACCTAGCAACTGATAAACTGCATAAGGATAGAGGTAAACGCCAAACATGCCAAAACTACTGCCTATAGCAAAACGCCTGTGCTGCTGCGATGGACCAGAAAGGCCACAGGTGAACGAGGATTCGGTAGTGCCATTGGGTAGCAATTCATTGAATACTCCGTGGTAATGAAACAGTAGTTCGGCACAGCCGTCTGCCATAGACCGATGGGTGTATGCGCCAGCGCCCTCTAATACCCAATAGTAGCGCACATAGGGGGCGAGGATGGCCGGTGGTGGTATGGTATGATAGCTGATAGCCGACATAGTGTATCTGCTGCAAATATCTACAATTCATGGATGTATAGCGGAGCAAAATTGACATTAAGTACCTTTACCTTACAAATATAGCCTATGAGTAGCCCAATGAAGCAGGTGTTTATAGACCTAGTAAGTACTTATGCACCATCGGGTGGGTTGCCGTTGGTGCTATGGCAAGAGATAGCAGAGCGGTATGAGCGTCCTAACCGTTACTACCACAACCTGAGTCACCTGCAGCATATGTATGCACAGCTATGGGGTGTGCGGCAGGATATAGCTGATTGGGATGCGGTATTGTTTTCGGTGTTTTATCATGATGTGATATATAGTGCTACGTCTGGCACTAACGAACAGGATAGTGCAAACTATGCTGCGGAGCAGATGAGATTGATACATGTGCCGGAACACACCGTAAACCGATGCATGGCACAAATACTGGCTACGCAAAAACACCACCTGACGGGCGATAATGATACGGACCTGCTAACAGATGCTGACCTGGCTATACTGGGTGAGCCATGGGAAGTATACTACAAGTACACCACCAACATAAGAAAAGAATACAGTATATACCCCGATCTGCTGTATAAACCGGGCAGGAAAAAAGTATTGCAGCACTTTGTGGGTATGCAACACATCTTTAAAACCCATCATTTCCGTACACTACTGGAGGAGCAAGCCCGAAATAATATAAGTAGGGAACTGAGTGAGCTGTGAGGTAGAGGGAGGTAACCTATTATCTTTTCATTTCTAATTTAGTTACTTTTGTTGGGGTAGTAAATAAAAGAAAGTGCTGTGAAATTAAAATCGCTGGAAATAAAGGGGTTTAAGTCGTTTGCGGATAAGACCCACATCATTCTGGACAATCCGATAACGGGTATTGTGGGTCCGAATGGGTGTGGCAAGTCTAATATAGTAGATGCAATACGCTGGGTGATAGGCGAGCATAAGATAAAGGCACTAAGATCGGACAATCTGGAGGACCTGATTTTTAATGGGTCGCGGACACGGAGTGCGTCGGGTATGGCAGAGGTGTCGCTGACGTTTGAGAATACGCGCAATCTGCTGCCTACGGAGTTTACGACGGTGACGATCACCCGCAAGTTTTATAAAAATGGCGAGAGTGAGTATAGGCTGAATGATGTATCGTGCAGGCTGAAGGATATTCACAACTTGTTTCTGGATACGGGTGTGAGCAATGACTCGTATGCGATAATAGAGCTGGGGATGGTAGATGATATCATAAAAGATAAGGAAGGTAGCCGCAGGCGTATGCTGGAGCAGGCTGCTGGAATATCGATATATAAAACCCGCAAAAAAGAGGCTAAACAGAAGCTAGAGGCTACGGAGCAGGATATATCGAGGATAGAGGATTTGCTGTTTGAGATAGGTAATAACCTGCGCACGCTGGAAAGTCAGGCGAAGAAGGCGGAGCGTTATTTTCAGATAAAGGGGGAGTACAAAACGGTAAGTATAGAGCTGACAAAGGCATCGCTAGAGCACTTTAACGACCAATACCGGACGCTGAATGAGCAAAACGATGGCGAAACTGACCGTCGCACACAGCTAGAGGCGATAGTGGCTACGGAAGAGGCGGCTGTGGAGCAGCAAAAGGTGAAGCTGATAGAAAAAGAACAGGAGCTGAATGGATTGCAAAAGCGGTTTAACGACCTGATAAACCGGATAAGGCAACTGGAAAGTGATAAAAAACTGGCTGCTCAGAAACTTGAGCACCTACAGGAGCGCAATAAAACACTGAATGAGTTTCTGGCGGGTGCGGATGGGCAGTCGCAAAAGCTGGAAGAGTCGATAGCGTTTGCAGACAAACAGATAGCCGAAGAAACGGCTGCGCTGGATGCGATAAAGGCAGAGCTTGACAGCCTGCGGGCATCGGCCGATGAAAAGAGGAAGGCATTTGACGACAAAAAAAGAACGCTGGAGCAGCTACGTGCCGACTATCAGCAGCGGCAGAGAGGCCAGTTTGAGGCAGAAAAGAAAGTAGCTGTGGCCGATACATCGGTGATGAACCTGCAACGCAGTATGCAGCAGATGCAGACTGAAATGGCACAAAGAGGCTCACAGATAACCCAGCTAAAGGCAGAAAAACAAGACACTGAAGAAAAACTGGAAGACAAGCAGAACGAACTGCAAGACCTGGTGACCCAACAGGAGGAAGTAAAAGCCAAAATACTGGCCAGTCAGGAGCAGATGGAGAGCCTAAGGGCTAAGCTAGTGGAGGAAAACCGAAAGCTGGATAGCCGCCGCAATGAGCACGACCTGCTGAAAAGCCTTGTGGAGAGCCTAGAGGGCTACCCTGATAGTATAAAGTTTCTGAAAAAGAACAAAGAGTGGAATAATACCGCACCACTGCTGAGTGATGTGTTTGTGGTGAAAAACGAATACCGTACGGCACTGGAGAATGTGCTGGATAACTACCTGAACTACTACATAGTATCGAACCCGCAGGAGGCTGCCAAAGCGATATCGCTACTGGATGTGAACAAAAAGGGTAAAGCCAACTTTTTTGTGACGGATCACCTAGGTGAGTATAACCTGAATACTGCTGAGGCACCACAGGGTGCTATACCTGCACTAGATGTGGTGACGGTAGATGAGCAATATGCGGGACTGGCTAAAAGACTGCTGGGGCATGTGTACATAACCGAAGACAACACTGATATAGCTGGCGCAGTGCTGCACAATGGCAATGTGCTGGTGAGCAAAACCGGCAAGATGATACGGGGCAAGTATACAGTGGGCGGAGGATCGATAGGATTGTTTGAGGGTAATAAGATAGGCAGGGCTAAAAACCTGGAGCGACTGGCACAGGAGATAAAAGACCTGACCGACACCACTACCAGCCTGAAACAGTACATAGCTGATACGCAAACGCTGATAAGCGGCTTCAATATGGAGCTGAATGACAGGGCTATAGAGCAGGCAAGGCGCGATGTGAACACACTGCAGAATCACATAGTGAATGTGGGTCACAGGATTGAAAACTTTGACCACCTGAACCAAACGGGTGAAAAACGAATAGCTGACCTGCAAGAACAACTGGACATAACCCACGAAAGCATACAAGACACCCGCGAGGCACTGGAAGATATAACGGCACAGTTGCAAACGCTGCAAGACACGATAAGGGGGGCAGAAGAGGAATTCAGAACAGTGGAGGTGACCTTTAATGAAGTGACCCAACACTATAACAACCAGAACCTAGCTGTGACACGCCAGCAAAGCAAGCTGGAAAACCTGAAACAGGAACTGAGATTCAGGAATAACCAGCTAACCGACCTGAAACGCCAGATAACCAGCAATACCGAACAACTGGCACTGGTGACTACACAACTGGAAGAAACCGGTAAACTGCTGCACAGTGGGGACAACGAACTGTATGAACTGCTGACACGCAAGGAAAACGAAGAGAAAGAACTGAACGAAAAGGACAGAGACTTCTATGCGATGCGCAACAACATAAGTGCACAGGAAAGCAACCTGAACCAAAAAAGAAGAGAAAAAGACCAGGTGGACACGCTGCTGAATGGTATAAAAGACAAACTGAGCACCATGAAGGTGCAAGTGGCGGGTATGAGTGAAAGACTGTCGATAGAGTTTAAGGTGGCTCTAGATGATATACTGGATGAACCCAGAACCACCGAACTGACTATAGAAGAGCTGACCGCGGATGCGGATAAGATTAAAAAGAGGCTGGATAACATGGGCGAAATAAACCCAACAGCCATAGAGGCCTACACCGAAATGAAGGTAAGGCATGACTTTATAGCTGAGCAGCGCGATGACCTGGTGAATGCTAAAGAATCGCTGCTAAGTACGATACAGGAAGTGGAGAATACTGCGAATGCAAAATTCAGGGAGACATTTGATATGGTGCGGGAGAATTTTGTGCAGGTATTCAAGGCGCTGTTTACTGCCGAGGATAACTGTGACCTACGCCTGACAGACCCCGACAATATAGCCGATAGTGGTATAGAGATATATGCGCAGCCCAAGGGCAAAAAGCCGAGTACGCTCACTCAGCTATCGGGCGGGGAAAAGACGCTGACCTCTACTGCATTTCTGTTTGCGATATACCTTATAAAGCCAGCACCCTTCTGCATACTGGATGAGGTGGATGCACCGCTGGATGATGCTAATGTTGGCAAGTTCACACAAATGATTCGCAAGTTTTCTGACAACTCGCAATTCATTATAGTGACCCACAACAAGCAGACGATGGCGGCGGTGGATGTGATATACGGGGTGACAATGCAGGAGCCCGGTGTGAGCAAGCTGGTGCCTGTTGACTTTAGGAGCCTGAATTAAGGGTAGTAAGGAAATTTGGTATATTATGGTTGCGTGCAGCTACCAAACAAATTGACCTGTACTGATTTTTAATGATTAATTTTGGGATTCAGATTTATGTTAACCGCTATTTGGGCTGCGTTGGCATTTAGGGAATTAATCATTGGTAAGGACGTATTAATAAAACAAAGATTAAGTAGTGGGAGTACACATTTTATTCATTGCATTGTATGTATCGCTTACGGGCGTGCTAGATGGTGTGGGTATTTCTGCGTTGTTGATTGCACACTGCATCATTAATTTGTTAGTTGATATTACCAGAAAAGATAAAAGAGGGGTATATATTATGTCTACATTTAATGTAGGTATAATGCTGATCACTTTTGCCAATCTAAGTTATATAAACAGGATATACACGTATGGATTGAGCGAGGAGTCCATGTATAAATACATTATTATTGAGTATATAAATGATGGCACATTGATTTGGGCGGTGGGAAATGCTTCTATTTTTCTGGGTTATGAGTTGTTTCTCAAGAGTAGTTTGCCCACTATAAGTGTGGAAGTGAAGAATGTAAAAATAATAGAAGGTTACTTTAAGTTCATCATTGCCTTGGCAGTGCTAAATCTCTCCGGAAACATAGTAAACTTCGGTTTTATATCGGGTGGATTGCAGAAAGTGTTGGGGTTGTTTAGCGTAATGGGTATATTGTTCTATGCCCGATTGTGGGGTGAGTTGGGGGTTAAGAAGTATAGGAATTATGCAGTATTTCTTGCTGTAATGCAGACCTTCAATGCATTGTACAGCTCTTACCTGAGGATAGATTTATTGACGCCAACGATTATTTATTATGGAGGTTATTTCATAGGCAAGAGCAACTTGAAGGCTATATTTTCCTCTAAGATATTTGTTCCGATATTCATATTAGTGGTTTTCTCACAGTTCTTCAATACTTTGGGAGGTAACAGAGCACACTTTATTGATAGTTTCAAGAGTGAGGACGTGGAATATGAGTCTCGTAACTCCTATGCGGACCTTAGTGCTGACAAAAACGAACGAGGAGGCCTACTAGAGCGAAGTTCTAATATTGCACAAATTTCAAATGTTGTGAATCTGGTTGAGAAAAAAGGATTGTACTTAGGTCAGGCATCAGCACCACTTATCGCAGCTTTGGTGCCCCGATTTTTG
Source organism: Sphingobacteriales bacterium (assembly GCA_027484425.1). GTDB lineage: Bacteria > Bacteroidota > Bacteroidia > Chitinophagales > Chitinophagaceae > Nemorincola. The sequence goes on along the minus strand of JAIXSZ010000011.1, from coordinate 41,888 downwards.
TGGCCCGACAAACCACAGATTCAGTTGGGTACCTGGTTTGCATTAGAGATTGGGGCTGCTTCTATTACAGCATCCACGGGTAGGGCAAATAACTCGGTAAACATGACAATTCCTGGTGAGTTGTATTTAGATTTTGGATGGTTTGGGGTGGTTTTAGGAGGTATTTTTTTTGGAGGATTGATAGCATTGTTCTGGAATTCATCAAAATTCAACGAATCAGCATTTAATATTCTTGGGGCACTTTGGGGAGGATATTTACTGTTATTCGCTCTTTTTGGGATTGGTGCTGATTTGCAGATAATAGTGACGCTTTTCTCTACTTACATTATCTTTCTGGTTATCAAAAAAATTGCTAAATCGTATGAGGGTATTCTCAGTAGGACCTCTGTGGCGAGGTAGTAATGCTGGTGGTTTGTTTAGAGCATTATCTCGTGCAGGCTGCCTGATAGAGATAATAGATGAGTTTTACTATATCAGTTTGCGGTCTAGGAGTAAAACCACAAAGATTGCCGAACGATTAATACGCAACTATCAGGAGACTGAATTCAACGACGCTATAAAGAGTACGATAGTAACCTTTAAGCCAGATGTACTATTGGTATACAAAGGGGCATTTGTGCGGGCAGAAACGCTCACTTATGCTCGCAGCAAGGGATGTAAACTAGTGCTGTTTTACCCTGATGTGAGCATGACCACGCATGGCGGCAACATACCTCAATGCATTCCCCTTTATGATCTCATATTTACCACCAAAACATTTGGAATTAAAGATATGAAGGATAAGTATGGTACTGATAATGCCGTGTTTATACCTCATGGTTATGACCCAGATATACACCGTCCGCTGAAGATAGGCGATGAAGAGCGTGCATTGTTTGGGTGCGATGCGTCGTTTATAGGTACATGGTCTGTGAAAAAAGAAAAATGGCTAGCTCAGCTCAAGGAACAAATACCCCAACTGGACCTAAAAATATGGGGTGACCAATGGAATAAAGTAACTACCGACTCACTGAAAACCTGCATACAAGGCAAACCTATAGTGGGCGACCTGTATGCACTGGCCATACAGTGCTCTACCATTAACTTAGGTATATTGTCTGAGCAGGTATCTGGGGCGTCATCAGGCGACCTCATTACCTCTCGCACTTTTCATATACCGGGTGCTGGGGGGTTTATGCTGCATGAGCGCAATGAGGAATCGGTGCTATACTTTAAAGAGGATGTAGAGGCAGGATTCTTTGATGGTCCGGATGAACTGGTACAAAAAGTAAAACACTATCTTGTGGCAGCAGATGCCCGCAATGCTATAAGACTGGCAGGGCACAAAAGAGCCTGCAGTGACCACTCGCTTGATGTAAGAGCAGCAACCATACTCAACCACCTTAAACAAGGGCAATAAATGGAGAACTATAAAAAAATTATTTACGAAAATTACATTTCGAAACATAACAGTAATCTTTATGGTGACATGTCTATTGCCCGCATCAAGGCATACGCTCCTGCGCTCAACCATTACTATTGCCGCCACCTGCCAGCTGATAAAAATGCCCGCATACTAGATATAGGTTGTGGCGATGGCAACTTTGTGTACCACTTGCAGCAGCTGGGTTATGTGAATGCGATGGGTATAGACGTATCGGAGGAGCAGATAAACAAGGGTAGGAGTATGGGCATTAACAACCTTTACTGCGGCGACCTGCTGCAATACCTGGCTGCTAACCAGCAGCCACTGGATGTAGTGGTGGCTAAAGATGTAATAGAGCACTTTACCAGAAACGAAGTTTTTGAGATACTGGCGGCAGTGAGTAAACACCTGAAAAAAGGTGGTATTTTCATCATGCAGGTGCCCAATGGGCAGGGGCTATTCTACACCAGCATCTATTATGGCGACTATACCCACGAGATGGCCTACACCGAAAGCTCTATAAGGCAGGTGATGCTGAATACGGGTTTTGAGGGGGTGAGGTGCTACCCCACAGGGCCAGTGCCACATGGTGTGGTATCGAGAATAAGGTATGTGCTGTGGAAACTGATGGTATGGAAACTGAAATTCTGGAAGATGGTAGAAACCGGCAGCCCTGCTGGGATCTTTACCCAGAATATTATATCTGTAGCAGTGAAGTAGTGTCGTGTAGTAGTAGGCTCAAGTACTCACTTTACAGAGAGTGTAGTGTTGATGATAGGTGATGGTTGTAATGGTGTAGCTGCCAGTGAGTAGTGAGTGGTAATGTATTAAAGAGTATTGGCTGATAGGTTTTCAACTGCTTTGCCTACATGATAATGCTTACAGATTCTGGAACAATAATTATAAGTTTGGTATTGATTGATAATATATAAGACAAAAAAGGAGGAATAAGGTGAGATTTATTCAATACTCAATACAATAGCTAACGCTTTGCGTATTTCATTCATTGAATTTATGTCAACAGTTCCTATGCGTTTAATGAGTCGTTCCTCAGCTACAGAGCGTATCTGAAAACAATCGGCCGATGATGTTTTGCTCAGATTATTGGCACTATCAGGCGTAATTTTTACCATCCATGGTGCAACATCATACCGTTCTTTCCAATCTGTAAGCGGAACTATAATTTTTAAAGGCAGTTTTCCTAAAACATTGTCATTAACTATAACTGCCGGCCGTGTTTTCTTTATCTCTGCCCCCCACGGTTGGGTCAAGATTTATTCACCATACTTCACCTTGCTTCATAAAAGGATTCGGCATCTAATTTGGTGAATGAAGTTAGTTCGGTATTAGTAACGTATTCATCATATAGCGCTTGAACGGCATTGTCACTAGCATTTTCCTTCTCTTTCCTAATAGCTTTCAGCGTTTTTTCAACAAGCAGTAGTTTTTCCCTAATAGGTAGCTTGTTTATTTCTTCTACTATTGCTGTCATTGTCATTATACAAATTTAAGAAATCTAACAACAAAATACATGAGTTCCTAAGTTAAAGCAATAAATGTAGCACCAACGGTTAAACATTGCTGGCTATATTTATAGCATGAAGTTTGTTCTGCTGGGATTATTTTTGTTATTCGCAATAACCTCGTTTTGCCAACTAGTGCAAAAGATATTGGTTATAGATACGCTGATGATGCAAAGGCTTTCAAGGTAATTGATGCAATATAGCTGGTTGACGTGTGTGGGCAGGTTCGGATCATGTCGTCCCGACAGAAATTGAGAACGAAAAAAACAGAGCGAAGAGCGGTTTCTCCGCTTTTTTGGAAGCGAACAAGCGATTCAGAAAGAATAATTACATGTTCGGCACATACTGTGGGCTCTTGTAAAGCCAGGTTAGGCTCGCGTTCTTAATAAAATCTTGCAAGGGCGTATGTTTATTTGCTTTTTCATTGGTCAATTCGACATAAAATATGCTTTTATACATGCGGAACTTTAAAAATCTCTGGTTTTTTTTCGTGCTTATAAAATCTAACAATTGAACGCCGCGTAAGTCTATTTTGGGTTTCCTCTGCGAACCAGGCACATCATACTGAGCAAAGTCAATTTTCCAACAAGGAAGGTTTGTGAACATCTGATTTAACTTGTTGCATGATATTACACCTTTAGTGAACAATGGAGAAAAGACTGACGTCTTGGCTATAAAAAATTCGATTGATTCACATTCGATTGAAGTGTCGGTTTTAGCTATATAAGCGCTATCTATTAAATGAAGTTGTTTAGTGTAGTAATTCCTTACTATCCATTTATCAATGCGCTGCTGGTCAATTCCATATGTTTCATATGGACGATATGCGAATTTATCAAATTGCTGCGCAGAACATTGCTGTAGAAATGGCGGAAACCCACTAAGTATAAACAGAGATAAAAGTACTTGTACGAATATCTTTACATTTTTTGATTCTGAAAACACATTTAAAGCTAGGCCAGTCATACCGATAAATAGATGTGTAAACGTAGTAAAAAACATACTATACTGTTTGTTGTCAATAGTCGAAAATTGTGCTTCCAAAAGTTTTTGTAAAACACGTTATACCAGTTAGAAAATGTTTCGAAAGCTATCCAGCAAACCATTGGTAAATACATTGGCAGCTATTTCCAGTTGTTACTCGCACCTCCCCAATCATCCTCCAAAAAGCTCCCGTAATGCTAAATGTCTTGAATAAACAGTCATCTATAGTAGTTTCACTATTTATCATAATGAAAGCGGCACTGTAGAATAAATATTTGTTTATCTCTTACAGCATATACCAGCCTATGCTCATCGGTAATTCTGCGGCTCCAAAAACCTGCATACTTTCCTTTTAGTGGCTCTGGTTTTCCTTTGCCTTTAAAGGGATCTCTCATGCTATCTTTAATCAGTTCGTTTATTTTCTGCAAAACACTTTTATCAGTTTGCTGCCAATAAAGGTAATCTTCCCATGCATGGGTCTGCCAAACCAACTCCATTACTCTTCAATTAGTTTATGTTTTGAAGATTTGCCAGCGCGCATCTCTGCTATCGATTCATCGAGGCGGGTCTGATTGTGCTCACTGCTGATTAAATGTAAGGTTTCGTTTATGGAGTTATATTCCTCCAGCGACATTACTACTACATTCTTACCCTTGCTCCGCGACACAATGACTATTTCACCGTTGTCGTTTACCATATTCAGGTTATCAGCCAGATTGTTTCGGAATTCACTATAGTTGACGACTTGCATATACGTACTTATTTAAGTACAAAAATAAGATTTTAGTTGGAGTATTGCGCTAATTGTTTTCATTTTACACAATAGATATTATTGGTAATGCCCTTTTAAAGCATAGATATATAGCACATTATCTGAAATAGCATAAACTATACGATTTTCTTTGTCTATTCTGCGCGACCATTTACCTGCTAGTTCATACTTCAACTGTTCGGGTTTGCCGATACCATGATATGGCTCGTCTGTTATAGCTCTAATAAGTGTAGCTATCCGCTTCAGAAGTGCCTTGTTGTTTGTTTTTTGCCAAAAATGCAAATGCTCTTCAGCTTTCGGAAGCAGAATTATTTCCATAATGCATCCAATTCATCAATTGTAATTGTTTTTCCTTTCCCAGCTATTCTGTCCTTATCTCCCTGAAGTATCATATCCACATATTGAGGATCATATTTAGATACTTCGTATTCTATGTCTAATGCCTTCATAACCGCCATTAAGGCATTCATTTTAGTACTATTTGCTGGGTGTGCTATTAGAATATTCGCTGTTTTCATATTGCAAAGTTGCTATATTTTCACGACAAAACGTTTTTAGTGCAAAACCTAGTACTGATTTAGATGTTGCAAATTTAGCAGCTTTTTTTTGTTGTGCGGATCGCTGATATTTCTTCGACATTCATCCACAAAAAGTGAGAAGGTCTAAGATCAAACTTGCTAGTTGTAAATACGTAAATGACAATAAAGTGTTGCTACCTTGCTTAAATAATAGTGGAGGTTTGATACACTAAACTATTTAACTAAATAGTCCTTCGACACAATAGCCAAACGAAATACAGAGTTCAATATAGTATTTTTCTGTTTTATCAAAAATCAGAATTTCCGTTATAAATTTAGTCTACGCTTGTAACTATTAATGTCAAAATTGTCCTTATTGTTTGGAATGAAATTTACTAAATACTTACTCTTTTTATTCTCTTTATTGCCCACTTTTTGTGGTGCCCAAAGTTTACAAACTGTAAGAGATTTAGATAGGGAGCATCAAGAACTGATGGATAAAGGAGTAAACATGTTGGGGTACACTGCTGCATATTATAACAAGTTGGATAGTTTGCTAAATGTAGTTTACAACAAATTGCGGCAAACTCTTTCGCCTGAAGAAATGCAGGAATTGAAACTGCAGCAAAGACAATGGCTAAAGAAAAGAGATGCTTACTTCAAACAACTGTATAGAGATACTGAAAAGAAATTCGATTTAGAACAAAACGAGTGGAAAGAAGTTGAATATTTGAGTGTTTATCATCCGCAAATATTGTTTGTAGAAGAAAGGGTGATATGGTTAATGAAAAGACTAAATAATGAATAAGCATTAAAGATTCAGGAGTTATAAAAAGAGATTTAGGTATAACCTAATAAAGCATTCTTATAACTTTAATTAAAAAACTATTTCCTTTTGAAATGGCTTGAAAAATTTAGAGACATTAGCCTTGTTGCCTTTTTATTGGCAATTGGAGCAATTATGTTTTTGCTATTTCTGCCAATATTCATTTTAGCACTACCATTTTTAAGGTCAAAGGACAAAGAAAATGAACTTGAGTATCAAGACTTTTTAAGAACACAAAACGAAGGCAAGTTTCTAGTATACACTAACAAAACGAAGAGTAAAGCGTTTGTGGAAAATGAAATACTCCCTAATCTTGACAAAGAAATTCAAGTTATCTACATCGAAGGGAAGGCAGTTCATACTGAAGTAAACTATCGGATTGTGAATAGACTTTTATATGATCAGAAAGTTGTTGGTGGGTTTCCTTGGGTGATAAAAATTGCATCTGGTAAGCCTTACTATACTTCAATCAACAATCAATTATCCAATGCTATTAAAGAAAATAATCCATGTAAAATCTTAGCTATAATAAATGATTAGGTAAAATCTATTTTGCTAGAAGATTTTTATGTGGTACCACCCCCTCCCCTCAAAAAGAATGTCGCATTTTTACAATTATGCATGATACTACCCCAGTACATTTGTAGTATTGATAACCAGTAATAAAACAACGTATTAAAATGAATATTCCTACTACACACCAGTCTGTGATGCCCTACCTGATGGTAGCTGGGGCAGCGGGTTTTGCAGCATTTGCAGCGCAGGTTTTTGGTGCTACTGTTATAATGACCCGCCTCAGAGAGGGTAGCAATCAGGTGATGCACTCTGAGCTACAGATAGGTGGCAGCACCATCATGTATTGCGATGCTACGGAGCAGTGGGCACCACAAACTGCCAATCTGTTTGTGTATGTACCCAATGCAGATGATACCTATACTGCCGCACTCAGTGCTGGTGCTACCGTGGTAATGGAGCCTAGCACGCAAGACTATGGCAGAACATGTGGTGTAACAGACCCCTATGGCAATACCTGGTGGATAACCAGTGTGCTATAACAATAGTACTGGCGAGCTTGCAGGCATTACCACTTGGCACTCATTTCAAAAACCAGTGTGCCACCATTCATTAGGTCGTTGTGGGTAATGTATGTTTGGTTGAGTTTAATTCCATTTAGCGTTACACTGCGCACATACACATTTTTCTTGCTTTGGTTTTTGGTGCTTATGGTCAGTGTTTTGCCGTTTTGCAAATGCAGGACGGCACTTTGTATGGCAGGACTGCCCAGCTCATACCTGTCGCTGCCTGGTGCCATAGGGTAGAAGCCCAGTGAGCTGAATATATACCAAGCACTCATTTGTCCGCAATCGTCGTTGCCTCCTAGTCCGCCGGGTGTGGGGTGGTACATTTTGTTCAGTATCATCCGCACTCGTTCTTGTGTTTTGTGGGGTTCATTGGTGTAGTTGTAGAGATAGGCTACATGATGGGCTGGCTCATTGCCATGCACATAGTTGCCTATTATGCCATCGCGGCTTATGTCTTCCGTATTGGCAAAATAGCTATCGGGCAGTTGCATGCTGAACAGTGAATCGAGGTGTGCTACAAATCGTTTTTTGCCACCCATCAGTGCTATCATAGCCGCGGGCTGGTGTGGCACATACAGGCTATAGTTCCATGCGTTGCCCTCTATATAGCCTGCTTCATCTGTGTTCAGCACATCAAAGTCTTTTTTGAAACTACCATCGCTCATACGGGGGTGCATGTATCCGGTGCTAGCATCATATACATTCTGGTAGTTGTTTGCGCGCTTCGAGTATTCGTTGTAGATGTCTGTTCGGCCTATCTTCTGTGCCAGTTGGGCTATACACCAGTCGTCATAGGCATATTCCAGTGTTTTAGATACTGATGCTCTGTTTTTGTCTTCGGGTACATAACCCAGTTGCAGGTAGTAGGCTATGCCATCATAGTTTTTGTGGTTTGCGGTGGCTATGCATGCCTCTAGTGCTTTTTGTGCGTCAGCATAGTAGGTGCCCTTTACCACTGCATCGGCTATTACAGACACGCTGTGGTAGCCTATCATACACCAGTTTTCGTTGGCACTGTTGCTCCACACAGGCAGCATTTTATGGGCACTTTGGTCGTAGTGTGCCAGCATAGAGCTCACCATATCGGCATTGCGCTGGGGTTGGAGCAAGTTGTACAATGGGTGTAGTGCACGGTAAGTGTCCCAAAGTGAAAAAGTAGTGTAGTTAGTGAAGCTAGTAGCGGTGTGTATGTTTTGGTCGAGTCCTTTATATTCACTATTTACATCCATGTACACCGTAGGATTGATGAGCGTATGGTATATTGCAGTGTAGAAATTTTTCATGGTTTCGGTATCGCCCTGTACTTCTGTTTTGGCTAGTTCTTTCTCCCATTCATCTTGCCCTTGTTGTTTTGTTTTTTCAAAGTTCCAGTGTGGTACTTCGGTGGTCATGTTTAACACCGCATTGCGGGTACTGACGGGAGAGATGGCAAACTTGATTTTAATTTTTTCGCCTGCGGTAGTACTGAAGTTGAAATAGGCTTTTATCTGTGTGCCAGCTATTTCGGGGAAATTATGAAGTTCATCAAACTTTCGCCAGAAGCCGCGGTACACCTGCTTTTTAGAGTTGTTCTCATAGCCGTAAGATGTGATAGGTTTTGAGAAAGCCATTGCAAAATATACGGTACGTGTGCGTCCCCAACCATTTGTTTGTCTGTAGCCTGTTACCAGTGTGTCGTTTTCTACTCGTAGGAAAGACCACACGTTTTTGTCGGAATAGTTGTAGATGCCATGTACCATATCCAGTATGATTTGGGCACTATCGGTAGCAGGGAAAGTATATTGGTGCAAGCCTACCCGAGTAGTAGTGGTGAGCTCTGCTTTGATGTTGTATTTATCCAGCATCACGCTGTAGTAGTTGGGTTGGGCTATTTCGGTAGCATGACTGAATGTGGATCTATAACCACTCTCTGGGTTAGCAGCAGTGCCGGGGTTCAGTAGCAGCTTGCCTGTGGTGGGCATTACCAGAAAGTCGCCCAAATCTGAGTGACCAGTGCCGCTAAAGTGTGTATGGCTGAACCCTACGATGGTTTTATCGGAGTACTGATAACCGGCGCAATATTTATACACGTCTTTGTTGTAGGTAGCATTCACCTCGTAGGGCAGGGTATCGGTATCGGGGCTCAGTTGTACCGCACCAAAGGGTACCGTAGCGCCTGGGTAGGTATGCCCCATCCTGTGGGTGCCTACTATAGGATTTACATATTGTATCAGGCTCCTATGCTGCGCATAAGTGGCACTACAGCAACAGAGTGCTACTAAAAACAAGATTCTCATCAGAGTGAAGATATTATTTGCCTTTGGAAAATAAAGCAACCTACAACACAAGATAGTAATTGATTGCGGTAACCAAGAGCGCTAGTGCTTTTGGTGAATCGGTACTCCTCTTTACATAGCCTGCCTGTAGGGGTAGAATCCAGTGGGTTTGTCGTTCTCAAATGGCCCTTCGTACACTAAATGGCCCTGTGCATCGTAGCATTTTCCTTTGCCATGTTTCTGGCCATTTTTCCAGTCACCCGTATATTTTACGCTGCGGGGGCAGTTTTTTATGGTACCTACCGTGGTTATAGTATAGGTGCCGTTGCCCTGTCTGCGGTCATTGTCAAAGTCGCCCACATAGCGGCTGCCATCTGTCCACATAAAGGTGCCACATCCGTTTTTGCGATCGTGTACCCATTGTCCGGTATACATGTCGCCAAAGGTCCAGTAATAAGTGCCCTCTTCGCCCCAACGCATATTGTTTTCAAAACTCCCTACATACTTGTCGCCATTATACCAAGTATAGGTGCCCCTGCCGTGGCGGTTACTATTCAAGTAATTACCTTCATACTTATCGCCATTTTGCCAAGTACACACTCCCCAGCCGCTTATACGGTCGTCTTTGAACTCGCCTACATATTTATCGCCATTCTGCCATACAAATATGCCTTGTCCATTCTCCATGTCATTGCTCCATTCGCCTATATACCTATCGTCGGTAGTGTAGTACATGGTGCCTTTTCCTTCTTTTTTGTCATTGGCAAATTCGCCTACATATCGCTCGCAAGTGCTCCATAAGAATTCACCTTTGCCATGCATTTTGTTGTTCTCAAACTGGCCTTTGTACATATTGCCATTCTTCCATTTGAATACTCCATAGCCATGGTACATGCTGTTTTTCCACTCGCCTTCGTATTTGTCGCCGTTTTTGAAGTAGGCAATTCCTTTACCATTCAGCATATCATTTCTGAACTCACCTACATATTTATCACCTTTTTTGCTAGTGCAGGTGGCTGTACCAGTCAAGCTATCATCCACCCAAGTACCCTCCAATACGTCACCATTGGTGCAGTACTTTATACCCTTACCCCACATTTTGCCATTGCGGAAACTGCCCACATATTTGTCTCCCTTTATCCAGTAAAAGATGCCTTGCCCTGACAGTTTTCCTTTGTCAAACGAGCCCTCATAGCGGTTGCCATTATCCCACACAAAGATCCCCTTACCTTGCAGCACACCATTTTCCCATATACCTTCATACCTGTCGCCATTAGATAAATGAATGATGCCTTGCCCATTCATTTTGTCATTTTTCCAGTTGCCTTCATACACAGTACCTTCGGCGTAATAGAATATACCGAAGCCACTCATCTCACCATTCACCCAGTTGCCATCATACTTTTCGCCATCTGCATAGTACATGCTGCCATTGCCGTTTCTGTCGCCATTTTTTATAGTGCCTGTGTAGAAGTTGCCGCTATCGTATCGTTGCGTCACTATACCATTTGCTACACCCAATGTGCCATAGTTGTCTATTATAAGCTGTGCCACATCGCCACTTTTATATTTCATAGCCCAGTAGAGTGGGGTAGTGGCATTAGTGGCTGTGAGCCAAATAGCATTGGCTTTTACTTTTTTATTCAGGCATTTTTCAGCCAGTTGATAGTCGTTGGCTATCGCAGCAGCATGTAATACTGTGAATCCGTCGGTGGAGGTGGTGCGTATGTCAGCACCTTGGTTTAGGTATTGCTTTATGGTTTTTGTGTTAGCAGCAGTGTGTTTTTGTAGCTCGTCTTGAAGTAGCCCAGATACACCTTTTTTTATTGGTGGTTTTGGGGGGGCAGTCATCCCTGTGTTTGCATAATTCGGTAGGCGTGTACCTTCATTCTTTTTGAGGTTGGTTACACTATCTGTAAGCTTTACTTCAGTTATGGCTGGCTGCTTTATTGCAATAGTGTTTTTTAGTGCAGTAATGCTGCTGTCTTTTTTTGCAGTAGGTATAGTGGCTATTGGGATTGCTGCTTGTGGTGGTGTACTTGTTTTTAGTGCAGTGATGTTGCTGTCTATTTTTATAGCGGGTGTAGCAGTTACCGTTGTTATTGTTGGTGCAGTAGATTTAAACGCAGTGATTGTACTGTCTTTTTTTGTAGGGATATTGGATGTTTTTACTTCTTTTTTTGAAGATGCTGTAGGCTTTAGTGCAGGGGCAATACTGTCCTTTTTTTGCACAGGGATACTGGCTATTACTGCTGCTGGTTTTGAGGGTACAGCGGATTTTTGGGTAGCTATGTTAGTGTCTCTTTTCGCAGTAGGTATTGTGGCTATAGCGACCTGTGGTTTAGAGGGTATTGCTATCAAGTTTGCAGTTTCCTTAGAGTTCGCAGCTGTTTTAGTGGCATTGGTAAGTGCAATATTCTGCGGCGATGAGATAGGTATGCCTGATGTGTCTGTGCTTGGTTTGTTTATCGTTACTACACTGGTGTCTGTTTTATGCTGGGCGTTCGTGGCCCACTGCAAGGGTAGTATAATATTGTTCACTGCATCCTTTGCAGTATCTTTTACAGGTATCGTTAGGAAAGTAGGTATGGTTGATGTAGTGAGTAATGGAAAACGATAGTTCGCTTTTTCAATACTGTCTGCTGTGTATTCATTTTCTTTTATTGCAAATGGCGCAGGCAAGGAAACACTTGCAGGCTTGGAGGGTATGTTATAAGCTGGTTTGGGTGCTGTAGGGCCAGGCAATATCAGTGCATCGTTTCTTTTGTACTTAGCACTGTTTTTGGGTTCGGGAGATTTTATGTTGAACCCAAGCGGCTGCCCGGCAACATAATGCGGACAAAATGCTACTACTACACACAACAGTAAACCATATAATGTACTGGCTTTCATTATCGCCCTATGGTGGATAAAAATGTCATTATAGGAATTGTGTGCTTTATAGTTTGTAGATAGGGTGTTACTGTCAACAGCAAATTACTGCTAACATCAGCCGTGCAAGTTACTTAATAATTAGTAGCTACCTATCGAAAAATTATTAATGAAACGTTATTAGTCATTTTCTTATTCGAGAGTATCTATTTGGATGCAAAAATTATACATAGATGACGGTAATGGAAAATGTATTTATCTTTAGTTAGTTAAAGTAAAACGGGAATTAGGTGCTTTATGCAATAGTGGATATAGAAACAACTGGGAGTTATGCGGCTGCAAATGGCATAACAGAGATAGGTATTGTGATACACGATGGTAAACAGGTACTTCACTTTTATGAGAGTCTGGTCAATCCACAGATACCTATTCCTTACTTCATTCAGCGGCTTACAGGTATTGACAATAGCATGGTGGCCAATGCACCTACATTCAGCGAGATAGCAGCACAGGTCTATGAGTTGCTGCAAGACAAGGTGTTTGTGGCACACAACGTCAACTTTGATTACTCGTTTGTGAAGCATCACCTTCAGGATGCGGGTTACGAACTCAATACAAAAAAACTATGTACTGTGCGGCTAGCGCGCAAGGTGCTGCCAGGGCTCAATGGATACAGTTTGGGTAAGCTTACAGCACAGCTCCACATCAATCATGCCAATCATCACCGTGCTGGTGGCGATGCCCTGGCTACTGCCGATTTGTTGGCCATAATTACCGAAAATGATTCGCAGGGTGTGATAGCTAGTATGCTCAAGGGGCGCAACAGTGAGCAATACCTGCCGCCTCACTTGCCTGTTACCGACCTCGATAAGCTACCCCCTTGCCCTGGTGTATACTACTTTTATAATGCTGCTGGCAAGGCCATATACATAGGCAAGGCGCTGAATATACGCAAGCGGGTGAAGAGTCACTTCTCTAACAATAAAACCAGCCGACAGAAACAAGATTTTCTGAAAGAGACACACCGCATTACCTACAAAGAATGTGCTACAGAGCTGATGGCACACATACTAGAGAGTGCTGAGATACGCAAACTTTGGCCAGTGCACAATCGCAGTCAGCGGGGCTATCTGGCGCAGTTTGGGCTGTTTGTGTACGAAGATATGCAGGGATATATGCGCATGGCGGTAGAGAAGATAAGACGAAGTGTGCAGCCAGTATATACCTTCAATACGATCAATGAAGGACACTTTATGTTACGCTCGCTGGTAGAAGAGTTTGGGCTGTGTAGCCGTATGTGCAATGTTACTACTTCACCCGATTGTGGTTGCGCTACAGACCATTCCGACCCCATTATATATAATCAGAAAGCTGCAGCAGCAATAGCAAGGATAAAAGCACAACTACCCACCTTTGCGCTAATAGACAAGGGAATAGATGATAACGAGCATAGCTGCATACTGGTGCGCAATGGCAACCTGTATGGTATGGGCTACCTGAGCGATAAGCAAGAACAGCTAAAAAGTGTAGATGCTTTGTTGGCAAGCATAGAGCCTATGCAGGACAATGACTACATCAGAAATCTGGTGTTGCGCCATGCTACCGACTATCCGGAGAAGTGTGTGATTTTCTAATGGTTTGCTCTGGAAGTACCTAGAAAAATGGGGAAAACAACGTCTTATGCGCTGGGCATTTCTTCAGTACCCTCATCGTCTGCTACAGGTGCCGAAAACGAGCGTATCTTCTTTATCGTATCTATAAACTCTTTTAACACTAGACCGCTAAGTATGGGCAGTGCTATAAAAGCAAGTTTGTTATAGGCTAGTGCCCCTGCAAGGTCAAGGTGTATGATGTGCATACATGCGCGGGTCATACCGCATCCCCAGCAATTGTAACCCGAAAGGATGGTAAACAAACAGATGTCTCTGCCTGTGTCGAATGTGTTGACAGGTAATAAGAGTAGTACTAATGGAAATATAGCCAAGGCGGATGCCTTGGCTATATAAAAAGTTTTAGAGTATTTTGGCTTAGAACGTTTTAGCATATCTGCCGTCTTTTGGTCCTAGATCTCCAGTAGCTATACGGATAAGGTCGATAAGCGCCCATATACCGCAACCGCCACCAGTAAGCAATTGAACCACACCCTGCCATGTATAGCCAAGGTAAAAACGGTGAATACCCAATCCGCCTACAACGATACAAAGAATAAGTGCTACTATTTGGCTTTTGCCACCACTTGGAGCTGGAGCGGCAGGAGCACTTGTACGTGCTACGCCCATTGCGTTGCTATACTCTTCCATTTGTGCTGTTAGCTCAGCATTAGTGGTTGTGTTAGCAGTAGTTACAGTTTGTGTTGCGGCATTGTTGGCAACAGGGAAGGCTGCATAGCTTATGCAGGCACCGGCAACCATCATAAAGATGGTAACAATAAATGCTGTCAGATTCTTTTTCATAAATGGATTTGTTGTTATTTTGTACAATTATAGTATAATAAAACAAAGCGAGCAAGGTGTATAGAATATTTATTTTATTGTTCATTATCAGTCATGTGTTTTACAGTGCCTTTGCTCAATCTTCACAAGTAGTTTTTCTAGGAAGTATCACAGTAAGTGGTGGCAAAAGTTACCCTTATAAGTTGTTTGTAAACGATTCTGACGGCATACTCACTGGTTACTCTGTGTCTGACATAGCTGGTCCTGATGAAACAAAAACCCTGATAAAGGGCAGTAAGAACGCCAGTAAAAAGCAGCTTATATTCAGAGAAACAAAACTGGTGTACACTAAGTCTGCTACCGAAATGTGCTACCTCCACAGTACGCTAAAGGCAGGTACCATGCAGGGAGCGGCCACCCTGAAGGGCAACTTCAAAGGATACAGAGCAGATGGGAAAACAGAATGTGGTAAGGGTAAACTAATGTTGGTTTGTGCGCAGGATATACTAGATAAACTTCTAGAAATAGCCAAAGAAGACAGTATACCTCAGCCAACATCCACACACAAAGCGGTTGCAGACATCGCAGAAAAACTAGTAAACGAGGCAGACATAGCTAAAATATTGCCCGGTGACCGCAAAGTAATAGTATGTAGCAGTTCCGATGTTGAGTTAGATATATGGGATGCAAAAAGCAATGATGGTGATATCATAACGCTGCTGCAAGACGGCAAAACCCTGCTAGAACAATACAAGATAACCTACCGCCACAAAGTGCTTAACGTACACATACCAGATGCGGGCAGTACACAACTACAATTAGTAGCCATAAACGAAGGCACTGAGCCACTCAACACTGCACGCATCAAGATAACATCGGGAGGGGTGGGGCAGTATGTGGATGCGAGCACCACTGTAGGTAAAGATGTGATAATAGTGCTGAAGAAATAAGCACTTATGCTTTTATATGCTTCAGTAACACTTCTACACCGGCAACAAATACAAGTATGCCTGTAAGCCTGCGCACCGCCAGCTGACTCAATTTAGCAGAGCTGATCCGCGAACCTATTTGTCCGCCTATCAGCACTGCTAGCGCTAATATGCCAATTCGACCAAAATCTACGCTGGTATGCAGTGTGCTTAGCTGGCCCGAAATGCCAGAGATAGAATTGATAAGGATAAAGAAGCTGGCTGTGGCAGCTATGCGCCTTGGTGTGTCCCAATGCAAGAGGTGTAGTATAGGAGCTAGGAATATGCCGCCACCTATACCCACCATTCCCGATAGAAAACCAATTGCACCACCTATCAGACCATCTCTGAGGATATTTGGTTTGGTTACCCTTTCGCTATCTGTGGTCTTGGGTAAGGCTTTTAGCCATAGTGTCACCCCTGCTAATAGCAGACTACAGCCCAGCAGCAAGTAAAAGGTATGCTCGCTGATATGTAGTATGGCCCCTGCAAAAGCTGCTGGCACACTGGTGATCACCAACGGCAATACCTTGCGAAAGGGTAATTCTTTCTTGGAAATAAATAGTAGTGTGCCGCCAGTTACAACTACTATATTGCACACCAGTGCGGTCAGCCGCATCTCGGGGAAGGGTATGGCATACAATGCCAGCACTGCCAGATACCCAGAACCTCCACCAAAGCCAACCGATGCATAGATGAATGCTATCAACAGGAAAATTAGTGCAATTTCGGGGTGAGGCATGTGCTACTGCAATTTTAGCTAGACAGCAATTGTTGACTTTCAGCCAGTAGTTTGGTTTTGTTTATCGCCACTACACCCGCCTCTTCGCACACTAGTCCGCCTGCCAGGTTAGATATTTCAGCCATCAGCCGCACATCTTTAGTGATGGTGTATACCATAGTAGCAGTGGCTACCACAGTATCGCCTGCCCCCGATACATCGGCTATGTTGCGCACATGTGATGGCAGTATAGCCGATTCTGTGCCATCATTATAGAACACACCTTTTTCAGATAGTGTTATGAAGGTGATGTTGTGGTGTAGGGCATCATGCAGCTTGTTGTGTGCCTCATTCAGTTCGGCATTGTCAGTAGTAGCTATATCTAGGTTCAGACCTTCACGCACTTCTTTCAGGTTGGGCTTGAAGATGGTTACATCTTTGTACGCCAGAAAGTTTTTGCGTTTGGGGTCTACTATGGTTACTATCCCTATTTCCTTGCAGTGAGCGGTTATGTGGTTGATTACATTTTCCTTCAGCACCCCCTTGTTATAATCTTCAAATATCAGTGCTTGAGGTTTTACTTTTTGTAGATACCGCAGCACCTCATCTATAAAAGGATGTTCCTCAGTTGTATAAAGGTCGTGTGTTACTTCATCATCTACCCGCAGCATTTGCTGGTTGCGGCTCAGTATACGCATCTTGGTGGTAGTAGGGCGTTTGTTGCTTTTCATCACCAAGGTGGTGTCTATGCCAGCTTCTTCGGCTAGTTTCAGCAGTGTGTTACCGTCAGTATCGTCGCCTATCACGCTTGCCAAGGTTACTTTTGCGCCCAGTGCCCTGCAGTTTAGTGCCACATTTGCCGCGCCACCCAGCCGGCTTTCACGGTGTGTTATGGCTACTATTGGTACTGGAGCTTCGGGCGATATACGTTCTACATTTCCCCACCAATAGTTGTCTAGCATTACATCTCCTACCACTACTACGTGCAGGCCATTCATGCTATCAAATACTTGTTGTAATTCCGCTTTGTTCATATTGTAATCTGGTGCGTACAAAATCAGGGTTTTACTTCTTATAATTCTTTGTTTTTAATGGCTGCTTTCTTTTGCAATACATAATATATCGGCAACCCCATTATCACTATTATCAGTCCTGGCCAGGTATAGTCGGGTTTGTATTTCAGTAGTACTATACATATAAACGATGCCAGTGCAATGTACAATGCCGGTATTACAGGATACCCAAAAGCTTTGTATGGGCGCGGATGATTAGGCATAGTGCGCCTCAGCTTGAATATGCCACCTATGGTCAGTATGTAGAAAAGCAGTACAGTAAAAATGATAAAATCTAGCAGATTGCCGTATTGGCCACTGAGGCACAGCAGTGATGCCCATAGGCACTGCATCCATAGTGCTTGTGCTGGTACACCCTTGCTATTCAGCTTGCTGGCTGCTGGCAAAAACAAACCATCTTTTGCCATTGTAAAGTATACCCTCGCTCCAGATAGTATAAGACCATTATTGCATCCGAATGTCGACACCATAATGAGCAAAGCAATAATCTTAGCACCATCGCTACCAAAAATCTTCAGCGCAGCCACAGTGGCTACTCGTTCAGCAGGCGCATGGGCTATTTCAGGTAGGGTCATTACGTTCAGGTACATCAGGTTCATGCACACATAAATCAATGTTACTACTAGTGTGCCTATAAACAAACTCAGCCCAATGTTGCGTTCTGGTTTTTTCATTTCACCAGCTATAAAGGTCACACTGTTCCATGCATCGCTGGAGAATAATGCCCCAACCATCGCTGTGCAAATAGCGATAACTAGCGCGGGCCCGTTGACGCTGGTGTGTATAATAGCCAGCATGTTTTTGCTTATTTCCTTAGCCGACCATGCATCTTGCCAGTTGGTGTTCCAGGTATCATGACCCGCAAAAAATACAAACCCAAATATGATGAGGCCCGCCATAGCGGCTATCTTGGTAAACGTAAAGAAGAACTGTATCCACTTACCGCTTTTTACACCTTGGGTATTGATATAGGTGAGCAGTATTACTGTGGCTATACCAGTGATTTGTGCGGCTGTAATGTGAAACCCTGAAAATGTGCCCAATAGTATATTCTCTTCGCCCAATGAAGGGCGTAAATACCCGGCAAACTTGCCAAAAGCTACGCCTACTGCTGCAATAGTACCTGTTTGTATCACTGCAAAAAACGACCAGCCGTATAAGAACCCGTACAACTTGCCAAATGCCTCGCGGAGGTACACATATTGTCCTCCAGCGTGTGGAAACATGCCACTAAGTTCGCCATAACTGAGTGCTGCTGTAAGGGTAATGAAGCCCGAAAGTAACCAGACCACTATAAGCCAACCAGCGCTGCCCACAGCCTGAGCTATGCCAGCACTTACTATAAATATGCCGCTGCCTATCATAGACCCTATCACTAGCAGGGTGCCATCTAGCAGGGTTAGAGATTGTTTAAATCGGCTTTCGCCTGTAGTGTCGGTATTGTTTGTGCTATCCAAAACAGGTAGTTTGCAGAAATATACTACTTATTTCTTATTCTCATCTTTTTTAGCTGCTTCATTCAGCCCGTCTACTATGTCTTTGGTGATGTTATTAGCACCTTTGGTGTGCAGTATTGCTGAGCCCGAGCCCGAGTAAGAGAGTATAAAATCGTAATTATGGGTCTTGTTGTACTCAGCCAGTATTTGGTCTAGTCTTTTCTTCAGGTCGCTGTTAAATTCTTCTTGCTCTTTCATCAACTGTTCAGTCAGCGACTGTTTTCTGCTCTCCAGTGTCTGCTGCATTTGCATCAGTCTTTTTTGAGCTCCCTCATACTCCGATTGTGTCAGCGTATTGGCTTGCGCTTTTTTCTGTATTTCGTTTGCGTCGCTCTGCATTTGTCCGTACGACCTTTGCAGTTCGTTTTCCATCTGTTCCTGTCTGCGTTTGAAATCTTCTCTCTTAGTTTTCAGCAGCACATATTGCGACTCTAGCGAATCTATATCTACATATGCCAGATTGCTACCCGTGCCTGTGGCTACTGGTGCTGCTAGGGTAGTGGTGTTTTTATCTTTGCCATTCATGTACAGTGCACCAAGTGCCAATACGCCTACCAAAGACAGTATGCTGAGTATAGTTGCTATATTTTTCATTATGTATTAGTTTATTGTGTAGTTATGTTGCCCAAAAGTAATAGCATATACATAACATGTACATACAGGGTTTCATAAATTTGTCATAATTAATGCTGCTTCGCTCACATACTCCTTACCAATAAGCAGCACATTCTCATTGCTAATTATGAGCTATCCTTCGCCAGTAAGGATTGAAGCCATACAATGTGGCTATTGTAGGAACAGGAAGACTTGAAGAAATTAATAAATAGAGCAGTTCCACACTTCGCCCACTATAGTAGTATCATAACTGCTACATTCTTCCTGAGCTTTTGTTTCATACTGACCGCCCAGGTCTTTGGTAAATACCACTTTGTTGTTGTAAGAACAGTTACAACGATAGTATTTTTTGCAAGATGTAGTAGACAAAATGCAAAGACACACTATTATAGCAGAGTAGATAACCTTTTTCATTTCAATATTCGGTTGTATGAAAAGCGAATTTAGTTTATTTATCTTTGAAGTACTAATCATTTTCACCTATTTTTTTCATTCACGTGCATAGCAATACTTCCATCGTCATTCGCAAGGCAACAGTAGCAGATATCCCCTTAATAAAAAAACTAGTAATGCAGGTTTGGCCTCAAACCTATATACCCATTATAGGAGAGGCACAGGTAGCCTATATGTTAGATAGTTTTTATAGTCCTCAGGCTTTGACGGTTCAAATGGAAGAACAAGCGCATCAGTTTATAATAGCCTACCAAGATGATATACCAGTTGCATTTGCTGCCTATTCACCGCTCAATCCTGATACATGGAAGCTACATAAGTTATACATATTGCCACAGGTACAGGGTAAGGGGATAGGTAAACAAATGGTGCATTATATAAAAAATGGGGTGTCAGCTACAGGCGCCAAATCTCTGATTCTCAATGTGAATATATATAACGCCTCCGCAATTGCATTTTATAATAGGTATGGCTTTCAACACCTCAGAGATGAGGATATTGATATAGGTAATGGCTACTTTATGAACGACCATGTATACCAATTAGCTTTGTAGTATAAGTTGTTTTTACACAAAAGCCTTTGGGCATTATTAGGTATTATACAAATGGGGCTTTCGAAAGAAAGCCCCATTTGTATAAATATACTTGACAATTACTGTTACTCTAACTTGAACACGATAGGCAGATTGAATAACACTTTTACTGCCTTACCATTTTGTTTACCTGGTTTCCATGGTGGCATCGATGCTACCACGCGTTTTGCTTCTTCATCGCAGCTTTTTTCCAGACTTCTCGCTATCTGTATATCGCTGATTCTTCCATCTTCATTCACCACAAACTTTACAATTACCCTACCTTCTATGTTGTTCTCACGAGCAGCATCTGGGTACTTCATTGTTTTTTGCAGGTACGATGGCACATCATAGGGTGCTGCTGGCATTTGCTCCACATAGTTGAACACTGTAGGTGGTGGTGGTGCCTCTACCACACCAGTACCAGTACTAGGTGCTACTATTCCTGGGTCTATACCATTGGGGTCACCTTCTTCAGTGGTTTTGCCCGATGCTGTTACTTCTTTCTGTGGAGGTGGTACTTCTTCTTCTTTTACCTCTTCATCTTTTTTGATCACAGGCGGAGTGAACTTTACTGTAGGTTTCACCGGCGGTGGTGGTGGCGGTGGCGGCGGTGGTGGTGGCTTGTTCGGGTCCATAGGTGGTACCTCAGCCAGTGTTACCTGCTTCACCACAAAAACTTCCTTTTTTTCGTTTTTAGCCCTGCTACTTATGAATGCATAAGCAAATACGCCTACGCCCACAAACAAAAGCACCAACATAGATCTGCCTATACGCTTGCGGTAGTTTTTACGCAGTTCGTAGCCTCCATATTGTTTATTACGACCATCATAGATGATGTCAAGATAGTCGCTGGAAAGAATTTTATTAATATCCATTTTTTACTTTTTGAGTTATAAGTAGTTTTACTTATCCCTGTGTCTTAATAGCGTTATTTCATGGTTTACTGTCCTGCACTTGCAGCTTCAGTAGCTTGTATAAAACCTTTTTCTACATCCGATATGTCAATGATAGCATATACTTTTACGTCGTTAATGCTCATTTCATCTAGCATATTTACCAGATCGCTGTAGGTACTGTTTACATCAGGTTTTATCAGTACGGTAGTTTCGTCTTTAGGTCCCAGTGCTCCAGAGCGCTTCAGACCATCTACCATTTTTTTCTTTTTAATGATCACATCTCTGATGCCATCTTTTGCTTTGAAGCCAGTTATTTTAAGGTCTGGTGCTACTTCTGGGTTATCACCAATACCCTCGTAATAATATACACGATGGTCTTTGCTGAGCAACACAGTAAGTGCAACACTTGCCTTCAATTTGTTTTTCTCTTCTTCAGTCAACTTTTCATCCTTGTAAGGCATGTTTATCTCCATAGTTTTGGGCTTGGAGAGGGTAGTGGTAAACATGAAGAATGTAATCAACAGAAAGCCTAGATCCACCATTGGGGTAAGATCTATACGCGTACTTAGTTTTTTTCCTTTTTTGACCCCAGGTCCTTTCTTATGTCCCCCACCACCGGAGGTATCCATTTCTGCCATGACACTAGTGTTTTATTGTTGGTCCTGCATGCAGGCACCATGGTTAATAATTTTTTTATTCTTGGGCTGTGCGGCTTTTGTCTGTTATTCAGCTTTCGCCACGCTGTTTTTCTGTTCATATGCAGCTGTTCCTTCAGGAATAGCCCTCATATTAGTTATAAGGTTGAACTTAAAAATTTTCCAACCTTCTAGAGTGCTGATGATTTTTTTGATATGCGGATAAGCAGCTTCGCCATCGGCTTTGATACAGATACGCAATAGTGGGTTGGTATTACGTGCGCTTTTTACCCACTGTGCCAACTCATTGTTTACAGATAGTACCGATGTGTCTACAGGTATACCCGATGCTGTTTTTCCTATTTCTGCTTGTTTGTCGGAAGATAGATTCAGGTAAGACTTCAGTTGGTTAAACTGTATACCTAGTGAAGCTCCGATGGCAAAGTTGTTCATTTCAGCATCTGTAAGGTTCAGAGAGCGTTCACTGTTTACATTTTCTATCAGTGCTTTTCTCTTCAGCTTATTATCTATTGAGAAAAATATTCTCCCCTTAGCGTCCACTGTAAGCAACATAATGTTTTCATCAGGAAGAGGAAAATCTGATATAGATGATGGTGTTTTTACAACTACTGGTTCCTCTGGCTTAAACTTGGTAGCCAACATGAAGAAGGTGAGCAGTAGGAACGCCACATCACACATAGCCGTCATGTCAATGTGGGTGCTTTTGCGTGGTAATTTTGCTTTTGGCATTGTTATAATTCTTCTGCTGTTAAACTAATAAGATGCAATATCATTCTGATTCCATACGCACCCGTCACATATTTTATTGCAAAATATGGCAAATTACCTGTTTAGCTTTTTAAACAGGTAATTTGCCAGGGAAGTACTATTACTTGTGTGTAGAAGCGTAGCTCTGTGTAAGAGTGAAACCGCTTTCATCTATAGAATAAGTGATACCATCTATAATAGTGGTAAACAAGTTGTAGAATATGATAGCGAAGAATGAGGTACCGATACCTAGAGCGGTATTGATAAGTGCCTCAGAGATACCAGCCGCAAGAGCAGCAGCATCAGGAGCACCTGCAGATGACATAGCCGCAAACGAACGAATCATACCCAATACCGTACCAAACAGACCCAAAAGGGTAGCTGCTGAAGCGATAGTAGAAAGGAATACTAGATTTTTCTCCAGCATTGGCAATTCCAGTGCAGTAGCTTCTTCTATTTCTTTCTGTATACCTGCTATTTTCTGATCTGTATCCAGGTCATGATTGGTAGTCATTTCTTTGTAGCTCACCAGTCCTGCACGCATTACGTTACCCACAGATCCTGCTTGTTTGTCGCACTCAGCTATTGCTGCGTCTACATTTTTGTTAGCAAGGTGGTACTGTACTTTACGCACAAACTCACCACCATCTATTTTACCTTTAGCTTTGATAATAGTAAGTGCACGCTCTACTATAAAACAAATAAGAGTAAGAAAGGTTGCCATAAGTATCGGTACCACAAAACCACCTTGATACATCGTACCAGCTATATTAGCAGGTTTGTGCCTTGTTGCGCCATCAAGGAAGTTACTTTCTGCACCCAACACAAATTTCCAAATAAGCTCACCTGCTGTTATACAGCCTGCTACTACTAGAGCGTTAATCCAAAAATTGTTAGAATTTCTTGGTTTTCCTGCACTTCCATTAGCACTTGCTGGTTTAGCTGCGGCTGTTTTTACGTCTGCCATAATTTTGTTTTTGTTTTTTTTGTTTGCTTAAAGTTTGCTGGTTAATTGTTGATAATAGTATGCTTGCAAAGATATACGTACCACTCAAAAAAACAATTTTGAGTAAAAAATATTTTCTTAATCATAACATTCCCCGATTATTAGGAATCGCATTTTTCTGATAAACGTAATAGGGTCAATTATTATTGTAGAATTATCGAATAGGGTAGGTATAACTGGGGGTAATACAAAAATCATAGGTAGGTATGGTTTATAGACGTAGATTCGAGGTAAAACCTTTGTATTTTTGCAAAAATTTTTTAAAAACGCACAAAATCATGAATTTTAACCCCTGGCACGACGTTAGTTACGGCGACAACGTACCCCATACAGTAAATGCAATCATAGAAATACCCCGAAACTCCAGGGCAAAATATGAGTTGGACAAAGAAACAGGTTTGTTAAAACTCGATAGGGTATTGTATTCTTCAGTCTATTACCCTGCCAACTATGGCTTTATTCCACGTACTTATTGCGACGATAATGACCCACTGGATATTTTAGTGCTCTCGCAGATAGACATGCAACCCCTTTGCTTGGTAGAAGCTAAGATAATAGGTGTGATGCGAATGCTAGATCAAGGTGAGGCTGATGATAAACTTATAGCCGTTTGTGCTAATGATATGAGCGTAGCACACTTTAATGATATCAATGAATTATCTCCCCACTTTATCGAAGAGCTGCGCCATTTCTTTGAGGAATATAAAAGACTAGAGAAAAAAGAAGTTAAAGTGGAAGATTTTGAAAATGCACGTCTTGCCCGCAAAATTTTGCAACACAGCATCAATGACTACAAAACAAAATTCGGGGAAAGCAAATAAACCCCTAGTTAATACAGTAGTTATTTCCAGTATATTAATTGATTTTTTTCATAAGACAGTTTGTGATTAATCACAAACTGTCTTATCTTTAATGTCATTTTAATGTCAGAATGGTTGGTTAACGAGTTGTAATTGCCCGTTTTAACACATTTTGATGTTCATTGTTTATACTTCAAACAAAGATTAATGAAGAGAGTATTACTTTTTCTCGTATGGTTTGCTGGTTTTCAGGTTATGAAGGCTAATGCAGCAATCACTGTTACGCCAGCTACTGGTGGCACTAATATTTGTGCCAATCTTGCACTGGGTGGTAGCACTCCCGCGTTTACTTCTCTAGGGGTAATAACGGTAACTGAAGGTCTGAATACTGATTTTGCTTTTGGTTTCTTAACATTAACTATCAGTGCCCCTGCTGGTTGGCAGTTCAACACAGCTGCTGCTCCCACATTAGCATTCACTCCTGGTAGAAATGCAGTGTTTATAAATAATGCCGGTTTTACTACTACTCAGTTGACCATCAATCTAGGTATAACAGGTACTACACTGCTCGATGCCTTTACCATTTCTGGTCTGCAGGTAGAGGCCAACTCATCAGCCTCAGCAGCAGGTACTATTAGAGCCTCAGCTTTTACTGGCTTTAATGGTGTAAATGCCGGCACAAATTTTGGCAACCTATCGCTTACACCTTCTTTGGTACCATCTGTGGCTGTGAGTGCCAACCCAGCTGGTGCTATATGTGCAGGTACTAGCGTCACTTTTACCGCCACACCTACTAATGGGGGAACACCTACCTACCAATGGCAACTGAATGGTGCGCCAGTAGCTGGTGCAACCAATGCTACCTATACTAATGCTACCCTTGCTAACGGCAATACGGTGCGTGTAGTGATGACTGCTACTGGTTGTGTGGCACCAACATCTGCTACATCAGCACTTACCACTATGACGGTTAATGCAGTTCCAAATGCAGTTACTGTAACAGGTGGAGGTAGTTTTTGTAACAATACTACATTGAATGCCAGTATCACTGGTGCAGGTACCATCTATTACCAAGGTGTTCAGTTTAACGGTACATCTACTGCTACACCATCTACGTCACAGTTTATTACTACACCCGGCACCAATACTTATTATTTCAGAGCGCGCTCAGCAGCTGGTTGCTGGGGTGCCCAAGGTAGTGCTACTGCTACCATATATTTACAGCCTTCTGCACTAACCATTACGCCTACTACCACTTCTACACTTTGCTTGGGCGATAGTGCTACATTTACCGTAAGTGCCACTGCTGCCGAAGTAGAAGTATTGCATCAAGACTTCAACAGCGGTTTAGGTGGTTGGTCTATCACTAACCTGGCAGGTGTTACTAACAGTTTCTTTCAAATTCGCAATCCACCCGGATACAATAATGCCGTAGCGGGTGATGGTACACCTTATATGGAAGCTGCACCTGATGCTACAGGCTCTTCTACCATCCCAACCAATACTCTTTTTACATCACCTTCTTTTTCTTTGGCTGGTTATCAGTCTGCCAGAGTATCTTTCAATCAGTATTATCTTCAGTTTGCCCAAGATACTACTGTAGGCGTCGACTACTCTATTGATGGTGGCACTACATGGGTACCAGTGTTCAATCAGGCGACAGTATTTGCGGGTGTGCTTAACTGGTTATCTACCACCCCCAACTTTACTGTAGACTTACCTGCAGCTACTATAGGTCAGTCTGATGTACGTCTTCGCTGGAATTATTATTCTGCTTGGGGTTGGTTTTGGGCAATAGACAACATCAAAGTTAATGCGGTACCCGATCTTACTTATGCTTGGGTAGGCGTTTCTGGCGCTACCGGTCTTTCTTGCAGCACTTGCGACACAATAACTATCACGCCTGCTTTGGCTGGTGTGAACATATACAGTGTTACTACCGCTGCCGCTGGCTGTACCACAGTAGGTGGATTAACGATTAACGTAAATCCTTTACCAAACGTGTATGATGTAACAGGTGGTGGCTCTTTCTGCGCTGGCGACGCTGGTGTGAATGTAGGGCTTTCTGGTTCTGACTTAGGGGTGGATTATCAGTTGTACAATGGTGCTGTGGCAATAGGTGCACCTTTGGCAGGTACTGGTATAGCGCTCGATTTTGGGCTGTACAATGTGGCTGGTACCTATTCGGTAGTGGCTGGCGATGCTAGTACTATCTGCTCAGCCAATATGAATGGCACAGCCATACTTATTGAGAATCCGCTACCTACACAATACAACGTAACAGGTGGCGTAGCATTTTGTGTGGGAGATACAGGATCGCATGTCGGTTTAAGCGGCTCAGACACTGGTATTAGTTATCAGTTATTCGAAAGTGCTACACCTATAGGCACACCTGTAGCTGGCACTGGCGCACCGCTCGATTTTGGTTTGTTCGCGACGCCAGGAGCATACAATGTAGTTGCCACTAATAATATCACGCTTTGTACTTCTGGTATGGCCGATACCGCATTTCTAGTAGCCAATCCATTGCCAACTGTTTATAATGTAACAGGTGGTGGTAGCTATTGTGTGGGTGGGACAGGAGTATCAGTAGGGCTCGATAACTCTGAAATCGGAATTAACTATCAGCTATACAATGGTGCTACTCCAGTAGGTGCAGCTGTACCTGGCACTGGTTTAGGTGTAGATTTTGGTTTGCAGACCGCTGCAGGTACGTACACCGTATTGGCTTCCAATGGTTCTACAGCTTGCCTTACACCTATGAACGATAGTGCTGTGGTGACTATCAGTCCTCTCCCTAGCGCTATTACTGGTACTGCCGTAGTTTGTGAAGGTAGTACTACAACGTTATCAAACGCTACCGCTGGTGGTACATGGTCTAGTCTAGATGTAACAATAGCTACTGTTGCAGCTTCTACAGGCGTCGTAACTGGCATATTGGCAGGCGTAACAGATATCGTATACACATTACCTACGGGTTGTGGTGCTTCTATGACTGTAACTGTTAATCCTTTACCAGTTGTTGCTCCTATCACTGGTGTAACCAACATCTGCGCTGGCACAACAACTACCCTTTCTAATGCTACCGCTGGCGGTGTATGGACCAGTGCCAACACTGCTGTAGCTACCATCGGCTCTACTACTGGCTTAGTAACGGGTGTAGCAGGTGGTATCACTACTATCAGTTATGGTGTTACTAATGCTTTCGGTTGTACAGCCTATGCTACTATGTCCGATACTGTTACTGCATTGCCAGTACTAGGCGCTATTGCTGGTCCAGCTGGTGTGTGTATAGGCAACACGGTTACCTACTCTAACGCTACTGCAGGTGGCGCATGGACAAGCAGCGATGCCACAATAGCTGCTATAAATGCCACTACGGGTGTTACTGACGGTGTAAGCGTTGGCACTGCTACTGTTACTTATACGGTGTCTGTGTATCCTGGTTGTGCTGCTTCGGTTACCAGAACTGTCAATGTGTATCCGCTACCTGTTATCAGTACTATAGCTGGCCCTGCTACAGTATGTCGTGGGCTCACCATCAATCTTTCCAGCACTCCTACAGGTGGTGTATGGAGTAGCAGCAATGCTTCTGTAGCAGCTGTTTCCGCTACAGGTGTAGTTACTGGTGTCAATACTGGTTCAGCAGTAATCACGTACACTGTAACAAGCACATTTGGTTGCACCGACTTCACTACTCACAACATCACAGTGGGCAATGCTATGCCATCTGTTACTGTGCTTCCTGCAGGTCCTTCTGTTACATTGTGTGGTGTTGCTTCTGCTAATCTAGTGTCATCTGCCGCTACTGGTATTACTTACCAGTGGTCAGTAGGTGGTGTAGACATTGCAGGAGCTACCGATGGTAGCTACACAGCTACTACTCCGGGCGTATATGTTTTGACCATAGACAATGGCACTTGTAGCGCAGCACTGCCTGCCAAAACAGTATTGGCGCAGCCAGTAGCTGTTATTACTTACAACACTACCGGCAATTATCTCTACACAGGTAGCTTCTCTGGTTATCAGTGGTTCATGAATGGTACTGCTATAACAGGTGCTACATCTGGTCTTTACACTTCACCAGCTCCTGGCGATTACACAGTGGTGGTTACTGACGTGAATGGTTGCACTGATACTTCAGATGTATACACAGTATTACCCACTGGCATCACCACTACTGCTGCCAATATGAATATCACTGTATACCCTAATCCTGCATCATCAGTATTGCATATCGATGCTCCTGTCAAGGTGAGTGTAACAGTACTTGCTATAGATGGCAGAGTAGTGATCGCTAACCAAGCAACCAACAACATCAATGTGACCGAACTGGCAAATGGTGTGTATATGCTTATGATATATGACGAGCACAAAACACTACTGAAAACAGATAGGTTTTCTAAAATGAACTAATTAATACCGATACTAAAAAGCAACACCTCGGCAATAGTTGTCGGGGTGTTGCTTTTTAGGTCTGTTAAGTACTGTAAGGTTATGCATTATCGCTAGTGGATGCAGGTTTATCTTTTACTGTTTTGTCTTCCACGCCCATTAGTATACCCCACGCTTGCAGTCCATCTACACGCTCACATATCAGTTTTATGATGCCCGCTATAGGTATAAACAAAAACATACCCGGCACACCCCATAGGTATTCTCCCACTATCACCGCCAGTATGGTTATGAATGGATTCATCTTTACTCTACTACCTATAATACGTGGAAAGAGAACATTGGAATCTATCAGATGCACTATGAACAGTGCAGTGCTGGCTTGAAGTGCCAAATTGATGCCACTATTAGCAAACGTTACCACAAACGCCAACACCATCGCACTATAGAAGCCCAAATACGGTATTACATTGAGCAAGGCTATCATAGCACCCAGCAGCATAGCGTAGCGCACATCCATTATCAGCAATAGCGAGCACGATACCAGTCCTATCATCAACATCTCTATCACCAGCCCCGATATGTACGCGTTGATCATGTACTTGGTTTCTGAGGCTACTTCTCTTACCTGGCTCCTATTGTGCTCACTAAACAGATTGAGCATAAAACGAAGCAGCAAGTGTCTATAATGCAGTATAAAGAAGGAGAATATAAATACAAACACCAAAAGAAACACCATGCCAGATATTGAAGCCAGCACATTGCTCAGCGACTGTCCAGCCGATTCTATCAGCTTATTGGCCGATTTTTCTATCAGCTCTGTTTGCTGACGCGATGTGATGTGCATCCTAGACGATAACCACAGCTGAATATCCCCATAGATAGTCAGAAATCTGCTCTTAAGAGCGGGTATATCGTCAGAAAAATGAACAATTTGTAAGGTCAAAAAATAGAAAAAACCGGAAAGTATCGATATGAAAAAACTAACACTCAGCAATGGTGCTATTGTTTTCCCCAGTCGCATCTTCCGCTCCAGAAAATTATTGAGTGGCAACAGCAAAATCGCTATCAGCAGTGCAAACATCAATGGTATGAAGATGTTGGCAGCCGCACTCAGTATAAGAAAAATAAGCACTATAGAAAACAGCACTAATGCCACCCTGGCATAAAACGGTAGTTTGATGGTATTCATGGTAGATGCGTATTGTCAGTTATCACCAAACCTAAAAGAATTACAGCACTAAACAAAAACTTTGTAATCCATGCACCTAAAACTCATAACCTGGCTGGCATAAAATACATAGCCATAAAATAATTAACTTCGGTCTGCACATTTACTTTTATTCAGTCGGTATTATTGTATTTTTACAGCATCATCCCACCAATGGCTACTAGTACTAAAAATAAAAAAGCACCACCACCGCCCCCACCGCCCAAGCCCCCAAAGCCCGAGGAGGTAGCACTTGCTGCTATAGAGCGCAAGCGGCAGATAAGACTGGGTATAGGTATATTTTTACTGCTGGCCGGTGTGTTCACCTGCTTTTCCATCATTAGTTACTATTTCAGTTGGACTGCCGATCAGGATAAGTTTCTGAATAGCAAGGGCATGTGGTCTTTTGTGTTCGACCGCGATAGCGACCCAGTGGCCAACTGGGGCGGTCGTTTTGGTGCCGCATTGTCACACATATTGGTTTACAATGGTGCAGGTATTGCATCACTAGTTATTGGGCTAGCCATTGGTGGCATAGGGCTGCATGTGGTGTATGGCAACAAAATGCTGCCTGTGCTGCGTTATCTGCGCTGGGTGTCCATACTGCTTTTGTTGGTAGCGCCTATCCTTACTTATTTGTTTCCCCTTAGTTCTTTTCCGCTGGGTGGCAGGCTGGGCACTGGTGCCATCAGCTACCTCAATGGTTTTCTGGGCTCTATGGGCACAGGCATGGTGCTGCTATCTACTGTCTTGTTTTTTGTGTTTGTGATCTTTGCGCTCGATATCCGTCCGTTTATAGATAAGATGCGTTTGCGTGCCCGCAATGTAGCACAGTCACTGGCAGTAGAGCCTGTATTTAATGAGCCACAAGAAGCTACCGCAGAGCAAAACGCTGCACCCGCAGTAGTGGCTGAAGAACCAGCTCCTGCCGCAGTGCCCGCCGCCGACATTGTGCCTACGGATACCGAAGAAGAAGGTAAATGGGAACTGACCATAAGGGAAGATGAAACGCTGGATGAGGAGGAAAGATTTGACGACGACGAAGAAGAGGAATTAACCGAAGAACAACTGGAATACCAGAAGTTTCTGGAGGAAAAAGAAGCAGCCGCACTCGCAGCAGTGAAAACTAAAGTCACCACAGAGCCCGAGTTCTCGTTCGAGGTCATACAACAGGAAGAAAAACCAGCCATACAACATGGCGCACACATATCCATAGCTAGCAACGAGCCCTATGCACCCGAGCTCGACCTGCCCGATTACAGGTTTCCCACGCTCGACCTCCTCATAGACCGTGCCACCGAAACCATATCGCTCGACAAAGAAGAACTGGAAAAGAACAAAAACCAAATCATCCAAACCCTCCGCAGCTTTGGCATAGAGATACAGCGTATCAGTGCTACTGTGGGTCCCACTGTTACCCTCTATGAGATCGTCCCTGCCGAGGGGGTAAGAATATCCAAGATTCGCAATCTCGAGGACGATATCGCGCTCAATCTCGCAGCACTAGGCATACGCATCATAGCACCTATTCCCGGCCGAGGCACCATAGGTATAGAGGTGCCCAATGCCAACAAGCAGATAGTGTCTATGCGCACACTCATATCTAGCGAGAAGTTTGTCAACAACAAAATGAGCCTGCCCATAGCACTCGGCAAAAAGATAGACAATGAAAACTACATAGTAGACCTCGCCACCATGCCCCATTTGCTCATGGCGGGTGCTACTGGGCAGGGTAAGTCCGTAGGGATAAATGCCATACTGGTGTCGCTGCTCTACAAAAAACACCCCTCGCAGCTCAAGTTTGTGATGGTCGACCCTAAGAAGGTAGAACTTTCCATATACCGCACCATCGAAAAGCACTTTTTAGCAAAGCTGCCCAACGAAGAAGAAGCCATCATTACCGATACCAAGAAGGTGATAAACACCCTCAATGCCCTCTGTATAGAGATGGACAACCGCTATGAACTACTCAAAGAAGCCGGTGCCAGAAACATCAAAGAGTACAACGAGAAGTTTATAAGCCGCCGGCTCAACCCCGAGCGCGGCCACAAGTACCTGCCCTTCATAGTGCTGGTCATAGACGAGTTTGCCGACCTCATCATGACCGCCGGCAAAGAGGTAGAAATGCCCATAGCCCGCTTGGCACAGCTAGCCCGCGCCATAGGCATACACCTCATCATAGCCACCCAGCGTCCGTCTGTCAATGTCATTACCGGTACCATCAAGGCCAACTTCCCCGGTCGTATAGCCTTCAAGGTATCCGCCAAGGTCGATTCTCGCACCATCTTAGACATAGGTGGTGCAGAGCAGCTCATAGGTAGGGGCGACATGCTCGTGTCCTATGGCAGCGAGTTGCTACGGCTCCAGTGCGCCTTTGTCGATACCCCCGAGGTAGAAGACATCGTCAACTTTATAGGCGAGCAGCGAGGCTATGCATCAGCCTTTGAGCTGCCCGAGTACGAAGGCGAAGATGGCGAGGGTGCTAAAGAAGTAGACCTGTCTAACAGAGACAAGCTGTTCGAAGACTGTGCCCGCCTAGTAGTGCAAATGCAGTCTGGCTCCACCTCCAACCTCCAACGAAGGCTCAACCTCGGCTACAACAGAGCCGGCCGCATCATGGACCAGCTCGAGGCAGCCGGCATAGTGGGCCCCGCCGTAGGCAGCAAGCCCCGCGAGGTCTACTTCAAGACCGATGCCGAGCTAGAAGGTTTCCTGCAAATGCTGGATTAATTTGTTGATATAATTTTATTTCTTGTTTTGCCGGTTTGTTGCCGATTAATTCATGCGTTTTGATGGATAAGTGGTTGATTGCCAATGCTGTTCCGATTTGCATGCATTTGCAGTTAGTTTTTGTGGTGGGGTGCTGCACGATTTGTGGGGTGCGAGGGATTGTAGGTGATCTGGTGTGTTGTAACTTTAAAAAATGAGATGCTGACACAGTAACAATGGGGTTTATTGGGTTATCAATAAATATATTGTGCTATACTGAAGCCGCAAAAAGTGCGCCTAACTAGGACAAAACAGGTTTGGTAGCAATTAAGATATCCACATTTTGAGATTAGGATATTTACAAAAGGAAAACAATCGTCCTCAATGTGTTGTGCCCATGCGCTTGTTGTGGGCGCAGATGCCAACAACGGCGGAAACTATTGATGTACATGCTAAAAGCCCTCGTCTTTGCACTAGGGCTTTTTATATAGCACACCAAGCTATTTACTAACAACAAAAAATCGACAAAAATATCACCCTCATAAGTATTTTCAAGTAGTGCAGTACGTGATTATACGTAGTGTAACAATATTTACATTGTCGTTATTTGCTATAAAATATTTATAGCCATGTATAATCTTTCAAAAAATAGAATTGACAGACAATCAATAGGGTATTCAAAAAAAGTAGTATTCAAGCACAGCACAGCTTTAAGACTACTATTGATACTCCTAATATCTGCAGTATCATACAACAAATCTATAGCTCAAACATGTACTGCTACTATTACTACCATAGCCGGAATAGGTACAGTAGGGCATTATGGAGACGGTGGACCAGCCACTGCTGCTTACATAAATCAAGTACATGGCATAATAAGAGATAATTCAGGAAATGTTTATATTTCAGACAGATCAAATCAAAGAATAAGAAAAATAACAACCAGTGGTTTGTTGATAACCATAGCGGGTAATGGATCTGGTGGACCAGACGGTGATGGTGGACCTGCTAGTGCTGCAAAAGTCTTCAGCCCATCAGGACTCGCCTTAGATACGAGTGGTAATTTATATATTGCTGATCAAAACAATCATAAAATAAGAAGAATTTCCACATCTGGTATCATTACTACTGTAGTAGGTACAGGTACAGGAGGTTTTGCCGGTGATGGTGGTCATGCTACCGCCGCCAGACTATCCTCACCCAGTGGAGTAGCTTTTGACCTATCAGGCAATATGTATATAGCCGATAATGGCAATCACAGAATAAGGCGAGTTACTCCATCAGGAACTATTACAACTTATGGGGGCAAAAGTAGTGCCTTGTATAGTGGAGATGGTGGTCAGGCAACAGCAGCTGGTATACCGCTACCTGATCACATAGCAGTTGACAATTCAGGCAATGTATACGTTACTTCGCCAAATACCCATAGAGTACGAAAAATAGCTACAACTGGCATTATATCTACAATTGCTGGAACTGGTATTGCAGGTAACACTGGTGATGGTGGACAATCAACTGCTGCACGATTGAATTCTCCAAGAGGTGTACACGTAGATGCTGTTGGAAATATTTATATAACAAATACTGCAAACCATACTATTCGAAAAATAAATACTTCTGGTGTTATCAGCACTATTGCAGGTACAGGTCTCGCTGGTTATTCAGGAGATGGAGGTATAGCTACTGCTGCCGCAATATGGGAACCCTGGGACTTAACTAGTGACTCTTCAGGAAACATCTACTTTGCAGACCGCTCTAATTATCGAATTAGAAAAATAGGACTTTTGCCACCTACAATTACCATTAGCGGCGCTTCAAGCTTATGTGTAAGTTCATTTTCTTCACTCACAGCTAGTATCGCAGGTGGTACATGGACCTCATCCAACGCATCAGTAGCTACAGTTGGCACCTCTGGTATTGTATCTGGCATATCATCAGGTACGGCAATAATCAGTTACAGCAATTCGTATGATTGTGGTACTGCAATAGCAACAAGGATAGTAACAGTAAATGCACCCGCTGTGACACCTACCATAACTGGATCTACTAATATATGTGTAGGTTCAGGCACTACACTGTCTGGCACCCCTACCGGAGGTACCTGGACCTCATCTTCACCAAGTATAGCCACTATCAATTCATCTTCAGGGTTTGTTAATCCACTTACTTTAGGCACCACAACTATCAGCTATTCAGTTAGTGCTTCTTGCGGCACGTACATAGCTACCAGTACAGTTACTGTAAATGCTGGTTCGTCTGCAGGCACCACTAGTGGCCCAAGTTCCGTATGTATCGGATCGACCATAACACTTACTAACAGCGTGGGCGGAGGTACATGGAACTCTTCAAATACTTCTTATGCCACAGTAGACTCCGCTGGTGTAGTCACTCCAGTAACACCAGGGTCAGTAGTAAATATCACATATTCTGTATCCGGTGTATGCGGTTTAGTAACTGCTAATAAGATTGTTACCGTAAATGGCTTACCCTATCCAGGCGATATCTCCGGTATTGACTCCTTCTGTGTAGGCGGCACAAGAACTTTAAGTATTTATGGTGCAGCGGGCGGCACTTGGTCATCATCCAACACAGCAATTGTTGCAGTTGTTTCATCGGGCTCATCTACAGCCACTATTACAGGAGTTTCGGGGGGCAATGCCGTTATCTCCTATACATCTACTAACACATGCGGCTCAGTTACTGCTACTTATGCCATACGTATAGACCCTGTGCTTTCTGCAGGTATTATATCAGGACCCACCTCTGTTGCTGCCGACAGCTCTATTTTACTCAGTTGTACATCAAGCAGTGGTAGTTGGTATTCGTCTAATATGTATTGGGCATCAATAGACGCTTCAGGAGTACTTACTGGGCATGAAGCTGGCACTGTAACAGTGAGCTACCTTGTGAGCAATTCTTGTGGCACGTATGTTTCCTCACATTCTGTAACTATTACCCCATCAATTGGAAGTACCAGCAGTTGCTCCGGTATCATATCTACAATAGCTGGCAACGGCACAATTGGCTTTACAGGTGATGGAGGTCCAGCAACGGCAGCGGCTATGTACTATGCTCACGGTTTGACAGTAGACTCTGTTGGTAACGTTTATTTTGGAGATTGGTTAAACAACAGAATTCGTAAAATATCTACTTCTGGTATTATTTCAACTGTTGTCGGAAATGGAGTTTCCTCATTCTCTGGTGATGGTGGACCAGCAACTGCTGCTGGAATAAGTCAGCCCACTGGAGTAGTATTTGACAGACATGGAAATATGATAATCTGTGACCAAGGCACAAATAGAATTCGTAAAGTTTCTACATCAGGTATTATCACAACGATAGCCGGTACTGGTTTTTCTGGATACAACGGAGATGGTATTCCTGCAACTGCTGCAAATCTTGGATACCCAAAAAACATAGCGGTAGACAAAGATGATAATGTTTACATAGCTGACTACAGCAACTACAGAGTAAGAAAAGTATCGCCAGCAGGTATCATCACTACTATTGCTGGTAATGGATCTGTTGATTTTTCAGGCGATTATGGACCCGCCACTGCAGCTGGCATTTATCCTTATGATGTAGACGTGGACGAACAAGGAAATGTATATGTAGCTACTTATTTTCACTATCGCATCAGAAAAATAGTACCATCCGGAAAAATATATACAGTTGCCGGCGGTGGCCTATCAGGGCATCATACCGAAGGCGGTGCAGCCACTTCTACTTTTTTATATCTACCCATGGGTGTTGCTGTAGATAAATCGGGAAATTTGTATTGCTCAACATTTGGCGATCATAAGGCGTACAAAGTTTCGCCTTTGGGCACCATAAATATTATTGCAGGCACCGGAACACCTGGCTTTTCAGGAGATGGCATAATGGGTAATGCATCAGCTTTAAACTATCCTCGTGACGTGGCTGTTGACAAATCGGGCAATTTATACATTGCTGATGATTATAACCAAAGGATAAGAAGAGTGCGTACAGGTGGTGCTCCGGCTGTATCTGGCATTTACGGTCCAGACACATTATGTATGGGTGCCACTATGACACTTGTAGATACTACTACGGGCGGCACATGGCTATCATCTGATACTAGTGTTGCTACTGTGAGTGCTACCGGAATTGTTACTGGTATTAATTCTGGGAATACCGTGATAAGATACTATAAAACAAACGGATGTGGTGTAGGCGGACAATCGCTAATGCTAAGGGTGAATGGACCTGCATTTGCAGGCAATCCTTACGGCACATTTTCTACTTGCCTTGGTAGTACTGCTACTGTTATGTCAAGTATACTAGGTGGAACATGGTCGTCTGCTAATAATTCGATAGCAACCGTAAACGCAGTTACAGGATTAGTTACTGGTGTGTCTCCTGGCCTCGTAAACATATCATATACGGTACCAGGGACTTGTGGTAGTGGATTTACATTAAAACAATTCACTGTAAACGGCACAACAGCAACAGGTAGTATTTCTGGTCCTGATACGATTTGCACAGGTACATCTACCATCCTTACAGGTACTCTTTTTGGTGGCTCTTGGCTGTCTACAAATCCTAGCGTGGCCACTATTGGCGGTGATGGCAATGTAAATGGCTTATCAGCAGGTACTACTATCATAAGTTATGTTTCATCTACCTCTTGTGGCATTGGTACAAGTACAAAAATTCTTACAGTTCTGTCTTCACCATCTGCCGGTACAATATCTGGAGCAACTACGTTATGTACTGGATCTTCAACCTTACTCACAAATACTATACCGGGAGGCAACTGGAGTTCCTCCAATCCCGCTATAGCCACTATTGACACTACGGGCAATATATTAGCATTGATTGCAGGCACTTCTACTATAAGCTACACTGTAAATAACGAGTGTGGGGTTGCAACATCAACTGTTACGGTATCTGTAAGTACAACGGCTATACTTGATACTATTTATGGATTGTCGACCTTGTGTACAGGAGATACAACTACTTTGTATGCTGTGCCAGCAACAGGCATATGGACTTCATCTCACCCGCCAACAGCAACAGTCGACAGTTTGGGGCAAGTAGTAGCACTTTCTGCCGGCACTACTATTGTTAGTTATTCAGTTACCAATGAGTGTGGCACTTCTACAACCACAAAAAACATCTATGTAAATCCTCTGCCCAATGCAGGTACAATAACTGGTGGTGTTTCTGTGTGTGTAGGTAGTGAATTGACATTGTACAGCTCAGCTACTGGTGGCGTATGGAGCAGTAGCGAAAATGTATCTGTGAATAGTATGGGCATTATTACAGGCTTAGCAGCAGGCACAGCTATCATTTCTTATACTGTCACTACCGAGTGTGGCACAGCAACAGCTACCACAATCATTTCAGTTAATCCTACACCGTCGGCTGGCTCTATCATAGGTGCATCGTCAGTATGTGCAGCCAGTACTACTACATTGAGCAATACTACAGGAGGTGGCACTTGGTCATCCTCAAATACTTCTATAGCATCTGTAGATAGTACAGGTGTTGTGACTGGTTTTTTAGTCGGATCTTCTACAATATCTTATATAATTGGTAATGAATGCGGCACTGCTGTAGCCATAAAAACTATAACTGTTAATCCGCTGCCCTATTCAGGTACAATCACTGGTAGTGTTTCCGTATGTATAGGTAGCGAGTTGACATTGTACAACTCAGAAACTGGTGGAGTATGGAGCAGTAGCGAGAATGTGTCTGTAAACAGTATTGGTATTATTACGGGCTTAGCAGCAGGTACGGCAACGATTTCATATACAGTCTTTAACGACTGTGGTGCATCGGCTGCTACTACAATCATTTCAGTTAATCCTATACCTACAGCAGGTACTATCATTGGTACTTCATCAGTATGCATAGGCAGTAATACTACATTAAGCATCTCTACGGTAGGTGGTTCATGGTCATCAACTAATATTTCGGTAGCCTCAGTAGATAGTTTAGGTGTGGTGTTGGGTAATACAGTAGGTACAACTACTATTTCTTACACTGTAAGTAACGAGTGTGGTGTTGCATCAGCAACAATAATAACCACAATTAATCCAATACCTAATGCTGGTACTATAACGGGTGCTTCTTTTGTAGACGATGGTGCGTCAATCACTCTTTCTAATGCCGCTACTGGTGGCACATGGTCTACATCATACCCTGATATTGCCACAGTAGGGAGTACTGGTGTAGTAACTGGCGTAAGCGCTGGTACTGTTATTATTTCTTACACCGTAACAAACAGCTGCGGTAGCGTATCTGCTACAAAAACAGTAACTGTAAATGCTGTGTTGGAAACCGCTATAGACGGAACACTAACTGTATGTGAGGGAAGCACCACAACCCTGACCAATACCACTAGCGGTGGCAGCTGGAGCAGTAGTAATACTTTAAAAGCAGTTGTAAATACGGAAGGTATGGTGACGGGAATCAATGCTGGTACTACGATAATCAGTTATACTTTATCAGGTATATCAGTTACTGCAATAGTTACAGTAAATGCACTTCCT
The DNA here is from genome assembly GCA_027484425.1 of Sphingobacteriales bacterium. GTDB lineage: Bacteria > Bacteroidota > Bacteroidia > Chitinophagales > Chitinophagaceae > Nemorincola. The sequence goes on along the minus strand of JAIXSZ010000011.1, from coordinate 2,382 downwards.
GTGGCTGGTACACTTAGTGGCGCCACTTCGGTATGTATAGGTAGTACTGCCACTGTGAGCAAAACAGGCACCGGTGGCGAATGGTCATCTTCTGTACCTGAAATAGCTACTGTTGGCTCTACTGGTATTGTGTCAGGACTAACTGCTGGCACTACTACTATTAGTTATACGGTTGGCAATGGCTGTGGCAGTGTTGCTGCTACTAGAGTGGTTACCGTTATAGCTCTACCTGATGCTGGTACTATATCAGGCGCATCTCCTATTTGTCGCACTACTACTACTACACTGACCAGCTCAGTATCTGGTGGTACATGGAGCAGCAACTATCCGGCTGGTGCTACAGTTAATGCAAGTACTGGTCTGGTTACAGCTGTGGCAGCAGGTGCAGTTATTATCAGTTATAGAATGAACAACAGTTGCGGGACTTCTTATGCTATATTCCCTATTTCAATATTGAGTGCCCCCTCACTTGGAGTAATATCAGGGTCTACAACAGTATGTGCGTCAGCTACTACTACACTTACCAACACTACGGCTGGCGGTACATGGAGCAGCACCAACACCGGAGCCGCTACTATCAACGCTAGTACAGGTGCTGTAACAGGTGCAACAGCTGGTACTACTACTATCAGTTACAATGTGACCAATATGTGCGGCAGTGCTACTGTAAGTAAAACACTGACAGTAAATCCGCTACCTGTAGCAGCAGTTATTTCAGGTACTACTACATTATCTGCAGGTACTACTACCACACTTACAGCCACTCCATCGGGTGGTACATGGTTGTCAGCAAGCGGTACAATAGTTTCTATTAATACATCTGGTGTCGCAACTGGTTTGGCAGCAGGGGTTGCTACGGTGAGCTATACCAGAACCAACAGCTGTGGTAGTGTGGTAACAACAGTTGCAGTAACAGTAACCACAGCTACAACACCTATTACTGGAGTACGTGTAGTATGTCAGGGATCTACGACCTCCCTTGCCAATGCTACAACTGGTGGTACATGGAGTATAGCTGACGCTGCCATAGCTACAATAGGTACAACAGGTATAGTAACCGGCGTAAGCGCAGGTACTACAACAGTAACCTATACCTTTAGTGCTGGTGGCAATGTTACAGCAACTGTAACTGTTAATGCCGCTCCGGCAGCCTACACGGGCAGTGGTATTATCTGTACGGGTTCACAGTTGAATCTGGGTAGCATCATACCTGGTTGCACATGGACCAGTGGCAACACTGCTAGAGCCACCGTTGTATCAGCAACAGGTATCGTTACTGGTGGTACTACACTGGGTACAGTAAACATTTCTTACACCAATGCAGCAACATGTCGCACTACTACTCAACTTACAGTCAATGCAGCTGTAGGGGCTACAACAGGTATATCGAGCCCATGTGTAGGTAGTTCATTCACAGCACTCAATAGTACACCTGGTGGTACTTGGAGCAGTAGCAATACCGCTCGTGCTACAATAGATGCTGCAAGCGGACTACTTACTGCAGTAGGTGGCGGCACAGTAACCATCAGCTATACTTTGAGTGCTGGTTGTGTACGAACTACGACAGTAACAGTTGGCACACCACCTGCTATCATGGGTAATCCAAGTATATGTTTTGGTCAAACCAGCACATTGGTCAGCAGTGGTGGTACATGGAGCAGTAGCAACGCATCAATAGCTGCTGTAGCTGCCAGCGGAATAGTAACTGGTGTAAGTTTGGGTACTGCGGTGATTACCTATCGCTCTACGGCAAATGCGTTGTGTTTTGTAACACAGCCTGTAACGGTTAACCCTGTACCATCAACGATAGTTGCACCATCAGCGCTATGTCCTGGTCAAACAGCAACACTTACCAGCTCGCCAGCAGGTGGTACATGGACTAGCAACGTTCCTGCTAATGCATCTGTTGACCCATCAACTGGTGTCGTAACGGCAGTTATTTTCAACTATACTACTATATCAGCAGTAAACATCACCTATACATTACCCACAGGTTGTGGAGGTATAGCCACCGTTACCATCAACCCATTACCATCGCCAATAAGTGGTAACAGGAATATATGTGAGGGAAGCATAACGACACTTACTAGTAGTACAGCTGGAAGCACATGGAGCAGTGCTAGCCCAGCAATAGCTTCAATAGCAGGTGGTGTAGTAACAGGTGTATCAGCAGGATTGGCAACAATAAGCTACACCAATGCACTGGGCTGTGCTAATACAGCGGAAATAACTGTAAATGCAATGCCAGGTGCTAACACTGGATCGGCTAGTTTGTGTTTGCCAACTAGTGCTACTTCCACGCTAAGCAACCCTGCAGGTGCAGGTACATGGAGCAGCAGCAACACTACTAAAGCCACTGTAAACTTTAGTAGTGGTTTGGTT
>JAIXSZ010000032.1 GCA_027484425.1 Sphingobacteriales bacterium | reverse complement strand
TAAAGAGGCTACTGTTGTAGGGGTTACCGACCAGGTACCACCTGTAGTGGTACTGCTGAGGGTGGTAGTAAGGCCTACGCATAAGGTGAGACTACCAGTTATGGCTGCTGGTGTGGGTGTTACTGTTACCACTCTAGTGGTAGTGCAACCGCCCACTGAGGCTGCCGTAATAGTGGCTGTGCCAGGGGTGATACCGGTTACTACTCCTGTACCCGATACTGTGGCAACTGCTGTGTTAGAGCTGCTCCACGCTACTGGGCTGGTGGTAGTGCTAAGTGTGGTAGTGCTGCCCACGCATACCGTGGCAGTGCCCGTGATAGCGGTAGGAACCGGTGTTACCGTTACTACTGCTGTGGTTATACAGCCGCCTGCTGAGGTGTAGGTGATACCTGCGGTGCCTGCGGTATTGCCCGTGGCTACACCTGTACCTGATACGATAGAGGCCACAACTGGGTTGCCACTCGTCCATGCTCCACCAGGAGTGGCACTGCTGAGTGTACTTGTTACGCCTGCGCAGAAAGTTAACAGACCTGTGATGGGGGCTGGAAGGGGGAGTACGGTAAATGTAGTAGTAGTAATACAACCTGCGGCTGTAGTATAAGTGATGGTTGCTGTTCCCGGTGCTGGTGTGGCTGATACTGCTGTTACCACACCCGTGCCCAAGCCTATTGAGGCTATAGCTGGATTGCTGCTGCTCCATGTACCACCTGCAGATGGATGCGTCAATGTAGCTGTAAGTCCCTGACACGCTGAGGTAGTACCTGCAATAGCGGCAGGGGCTGCCGTAACTGTAATAACCGTTGATGTGGTACAGCCTGCGCTAACTGCGTAAGTAATAGTAGCGGTACCTGGGGTTACTCCAGTAACAACTCCAGTAGACGAACCTATAGCGGCTACACCTGGTGCACTGCTACTCCATGAACCACCACCTGTAATGTTGGTGAGCGTAATGGTAGATCCTGGACATACTGTTGTAGGTCCTACAATAGGACCAGCTGCTGATATGACACTCACCGTAGTTGTAACACGGCAGCTATTGACTGAATAAGAGATGGTGGCTGTACCCAAGGTAATACCCGATACCACACCGCTGGTGATACCAACTGATGCAACCGTTGTAGGTACGCTCGTCCAGAAACCACCAGGGGTGGCACTGCTCAGCAATGTAGTGGCACCGATACATAATGATGGTGAACCTGTGATAGGTGCAGGGAAGGGATTGACTGATACGGTGCGCGTAACAAAACAACCACTGCCCATATCATAGGTAATAGTGGTTGTACCTAGTGCAATACCTGTAACGATACCTGTAGGCGAAATAGTAGCTATACCTGTAGCTGAGCTACTCCATGTACCACCCGCAGGGGTACAATTGAGCGTAGTAGTGGCACCAGTAAGACATACTACGTTATTACCTGTTATTGCAGTAGGTGTAGGTGTTACTGTAACAACTGCTACCGAACTACAGCCAGCAACAGTGTAAAATATACTAACCGTACCAGGTGAATTACCCGTGACTACACCGGTAGTAAGACCCACAGATGCAATGGTGGGGAATGCAGAACTCCATGTACCACCCGCACTGGAACTGGACAAAGTAGTGTTGTAACCTGTACACACAGAAAGAGCTCCAGTTATAGACGCTACAGAAGGATTGACAGTGACCGTAGCTGTAGCTGATGCCGTACAACCTGTGGCATTAGTGACTGTAGCTGTGTAGGTAAATGTTGTAGGTACAGTAGTAACACTAGATGTCTGGAAATAGACTGTAGTAGCTGCTCCCCCTGTATAAGGAATAGTTGCTGCTGCATTGGTAAACAAGTTGGTCGTAGGAGACCATGTAGCAGCGGCAGAAGAGGATAATGCAGTAATACTCCCATTACAAACACTGGGTGCAGACGGTGTTATAATGGGTGTAGCAGGAACAGGATTAAGGCTAACTACTGTCGTTCCGCTCATTGAGCAAGTACCGTTAGATGCTACTAATGTGTATGTTCCAGTTGTAGTTGTAGTCACAGAAGGCAAAACAGGATTGAGTAGAGTAGACGTAAACCCTCCAGGACCAGTCCATGTGTATATGCTGCCACCTCCACCTACACCTCCATTTAATGTTATAGGATTTCCTGGGCACACTGGACCAGTATTGGTTGGTGCTACTGTTACAGGACATGGAGACCACCTCAGAATAGTATTTACACCAGGCAAAGCAGTGTGATTAGTAAACCAAGTACCTACGGTTGCCGTTGCATAACCTGGTGGAGTATAATTTACTGTTTTGTAATCTGTTGTGCCATTTGTAATGCCAATAGTAGCTGGTGTACCTGCTGTTGTACCATTGTATCCAGTAAGTGTACTCGACCCGTACCAAAACTCTATAACATTAGTTGTTTCATACAGCTTCACCTGAAAATTCATATTACCAGAACCTGAAGTCCAAAAACCACCATTCAATGCCCAATTGGTGTACTGAATAGTGAAAACTCTGTTAGGTGCTGTGCCAGATGTCTCTCTGTAAGCAGTACTACCGCCACCTGTCATATCTCCCCACACCGGAACTAAGGTTCCTAACCCTGGTATATTACCAGGAATATTAACAAATGGAGTGCCTGCAGCATTAGACAAGGATTGCCAACCATGATTACATGCAGAAAGCTGCGTATAATTTGTACCACAATAGTTGAATGTAAAACCAATAGGAATACTGGTTATAGTAACATCTAGTACCGCAGCACCTAATCCGCCTATAACAGTCCCTGTGGACGCAATACTGGTGTATGTGCCGCTAAGTACTGAATAAAAATAACTAGCAGTCGTCTGGCCGTAGCTCACTAAACTTATAAGTGAACTGCATAAAACAAATAGACTGGTTTGTAAAAAACGCTTCATAAAAGTTAAATGTTTATTAGCTTAAGGCATAACAAAACACCTCAAAAAGTAAATATAAGTATAATACCATCTCGGGCAAATTTTCTCATTAATTATTTAAAGGAAACATTTACTTATTTCCTAGAGGATACTATTGAGTGATAGGCGGGTTTAATAAAAAAAATGTTAGCCACACTGTAAATATATCGCAGCATAAAGCAAATTGAGTTGAAAATTAATAATCAGTAATTCTCTGACAACCTGCTTAACTTTATACTTATTGTGAAGTGTTTCGCATTCAGAAAAATCGAAAATGGAATATAAAAATTATTATAAAGTATTAGGTGTTGAAAAAACCGCTACACAAGACGAAATAAAAAAAATTTACCGCAAACTGGCAGTAAAATATCATCCTGATAAAAATCAGGGGAATAAAAAAGCAGAAGAAACTTTTAAAGAAATTAACGAGGCACATGATGTTTTGGGAGATGTCGAAAAAAGAAAAAAATATGACCAGTTAGGCGAAAATTGGCAACAGTACGCCAATCAAAACCAACAAGAGTATTACAGACAAACCAACAAAAAACATGATCAAAATCAAAACTATAACAACGAAAGTAGATTTTCTGATTTTTTTGAATCAATATTCGGATACAACGAAAACATTAAACGCAACAGTACAAAAAGAAGAGGGGAAGACCATCAGGCAAGCACCACCATTACACTCGAAGAGGCTTTTTATGGCACTACCAGACAAGTAAATTTAGCCACATCTCAACTGAACCTGAAGCTAAAACCAGGAATAGCTGACGGCCAAGTACTGAAAATGAAAGAAAAAGGTGGACAAGGAATAAACGGTGGACCAGCTGGCGATCTGTACATTACAGTAAATGTAGGCATTCATAGCAAATATGAAAGAAAAGGCAATGACCTATATGCCGACGAAACACTTGATGTATTTACTGCGATAAAGGGGGGCAAGCAAATAGTGTCAGCCATCGATAAACAGCTTACAGTAACCATTCCCGCAGGAACTGATAGCAATAAAGTTTTCAGACTAAAAGGAATGGGAATGCCAGATTATAATGACCCGAAAACAAGGGGAGATTATTATGCTCGACTGGTGATAACAGTACCAAAAAATCTGGCTGCAAAAGAAAACAACTTGCTGGATGAATTGATAAAAATCAGAAACAATTAATAAACTTTACAATTGATAGATAAGCCTTAGTGAAAACAAATTATTGAATTGTCCCCTGGTGCCAAAACCATAACCACTGGGTATCCTCTCTATAGGACGGATATTGAAAATAGAATATTGAAACCTCAGCCCACAATAAAAATGCTTATGTAAATGTCTGCCAACACCAAGCACATAATTGAGGTCTGTACCTGAAAACCTGTTTTTATCGACATCTATATACAGTGGCTGTGGCTCCAGTATTGTTTCCGTGGTCTTTACCAACCTGTTATATGAGATACCAGCCTCACCAACATACATATTTTTTTTGTAGCGAACCACTACTGGCAACTCAATGTAACTTAAACCAATATGGCACTGCGCCACGTAAGTACCTGCATACACCGACTCTACTACCGCATCGCCTCTACTACCCTTTTGAGAATACAGCATCTCTACTCCAAAACCCCATTTTGCTGATAAGTGTATATTAACAAACACACCCGCAGCTATTCCAGGCTTTTTGTACCCAAAATATCTGTCTCCATCCACCTGTGCGAGATTAAGTCCTATCAATGTTCCACCTGAAAAGGTCTTATACTCTTCCTCATAAAAATTTGATTGAGCATAGAGTTGTTTATCTAATGCAAACAAAAGTAAAATGGCAAGCAGCAAACATATGATTCGACCGTTCATTTACAGGTTTTAGTTCACTACAGATCTTCTTTTTTCTCCAATTCGCCTTCTTCGGTATAATATTCCCAAAAACCTGTCTTTCTGGGTGTATACGACGACTTATAAAGAGTTTTCACTAGCTTACTGCCAGTCAGGGGGTCTTCTACTTGTAATGTATCTTGATATCGATTCCGATCTGCTGTATAATATCCTAGTGTTTTAAGTTTTCCATTTGCATAATACTCTCTGTATTCTCCACTCATGCAAGTATTGGTACCATCCTTATCTGTTATCAAGGCATAATGTGCAGCTGTTTTTACCCTTCCGTCCTGATAGTAGGTTTCCCAACTACCCACAGGTTTACCACGCAGATAACTACCCGTTATTTCGGCACTACCATTGCTGTAAAACTGTCTCCAATGCCCATGTTGTAGATAACTGTCTCCATCAGGAATAATCCCTCCTTCTGCCACTACCTTCAATTTATTTCGCTTATTTACCAACTTGTAATTCAGCAACTCTTCATTAATCGCTACAACATTGATGCTATCGCCTGATGCAACATAATACCTAAGTGTATCATTCTCTTTCAGCAATCGGTTATCCTCTTCCGATACAAATTTTATTGGTATCAAAACCTGCGCATTTATTTTGCTTACTACAAAACTAAATACTATTAAAAAAACTACTATACATCTCATCATTAAACGAAAATAATATCACAAAAGTACAATCCGAATCACTTTTTAGTTGATTTACTTTTGCCCTTAGCAACCGCAACTAGTGCGTAAGAAGCATCTATCTGCTCTTTCAGTAGCTTTCTACCTAGTGTACCATCTAGAATAATGGTATTCCAGTGTTTTTTATTCATATGATATCCTGGCAATACACATGCATACTCATCCCTCAACGATATAGCTATTTCAGGGTCACACTTCACATTTATCCGGACAGGGTCATCGGTAAGACTAAGCAATAAAAACATTTTTCCTTTGGCCTTAAAAACAAGCGTTTCCTCGTCAAACGGGAAAGATTCTGTTACCTCAGGCATCGATATGCAGTATTCTCTTATTTCTTCTACATTCATTTTACAGCAATTAACTTTGTATACTACAGCGCGTATCTAAGAAACTTATGAATGTAATTACAGTTCTTTCCTCAATCTAGCTACAGGTATGTTCAGCTGTTCTCTATATTTTGCCACTGTGCGCCTAGCAATGTTATATCCCTTTTCCATTAGCATGTCTGTAAGATGCTCGTCCGATAAGGGTTTGCGTTTATTCTCTGCACTTATCATTTCATGCAGTATAGTTTTCACCTCTCTTGTTGATACCTCTTCTCCATTATCGGTATGTAGTGCCTCGGAGAAGAAAAACTTAAGCTTGTACGTACCATACTCTGTTTGTACATACTTACTATTAGCCACTCTCGAAACTGTGGATATATCAAGACTCGTAGTCGCTGCTATATCTTTAAGTATCATTGGTTTCAATGTAGTTTCGTCACCCGTCACAAAAAACTCTTTCTGAAACTCGATGATCGCTTGCATAGTGTGCAACAGCGTATGTTGCCGCTGCTTTATAGCATCTATAAACCACTTTGCAGCATCTAGTTTTTGCTTTATGAATAGTACCGTTTCTTTCTGATTTTTGTTTTTCTTTTCACTTCGGTCATAGGCCTTCATCATTTCCCTATAACCTTCCGATATCCTCAATTCAGGAGCATTTTTAGAGTTCAGGGTTATCTCAGGAATACCATTGTTGTTATACACAAAAAAATCTGGAATGATATAGCTCTCAGCCTTGTTCACCACAGTGTATGCGGCCCCAGGCTTGGGATTCAGTTTTATAATACTGTTTATTACTCCCTTGAAGGCTTCATCATTCAGCTCCAGATACTTTTGTATTTTATCGTAGTGCTTCTTAGTAAATTCATTAAAATACTTATCCAGCACCTTTATAGCATCTCTTACCGGTTTACTATCAGGCATTCTTTTCAACTGCAGTATTAGACACTCTTGTAGTGTCCAAACACATATTCCTGGAGGGTCAAAAAGCTGAATCTCGAGTATCAGTTCATTGATTTCCTCTATGCTAGTTTCGATATTTTGGCCAAAAGCTAAATCATCTGCAATAGAACTAGCCTCTCTGCGCAAATAGCCATCTTCGTCTAGGCTACCTATAATTTGTTCTGCTATTCTATGTCTCCTATCGTCCAGTTCTAACATACCCAGCTGGTCAAGCAGATAGTCATGAAAACTTGTCTCAACTCTGGCTGGTGTTACTGTTCTCTCCTCACTACCACCACTGTAGTAGTCGTCACTGTAGTCATAGCCAGTGCTCTCATCATCTTCTCTCCTCAAAAAATCATCTAGGTCCACCTTTTCAGCAGTGTCATTACTGAGCTCCACATCTTCCAATTGTTCTTCACCGTCTTCATTGTTAGCGGGTGCATCATCTAGCTCATAAGTATCCTGATCTGTAGTTGGCGTATCTAGCTCAAACTCCAAAGCAGGATTTTCTTCCAATTCTTCCTTTATCCTTTCCTCTAGGTTAGCTGTTGGTATCTGCAATAGCTTCATCAACTGTATCTGTTGAGGAGACAATTTCTGAAGTAATTTCTGCTGGGTCGACTGTCTGAGCATAGTATTACGGGTTATAAGGCCACAATGGAAGGGCAAAACTAACAATAGTAGACCATTTGTTTATTAAGGCTACTGCGTTACACTATCATTTCCTTTGCAACCAAGTTTATGCTTGCAAAAATAAAATTTAATGCCACAAAATAGTTTACCTCTCCCCTCAAGGGTTGTTAATATTTAAAATAATACTGTCAATTGTTAAAGTTCTTTTTTTCTCAAGCCTTGTATTGTATATTGTTCCTTAGACTTTAATCCATCAGCAGACATGAGCAAAAAACCATACATATCTCCTTCTTTTTCGTATGTCCCGCTCGAGGAAACGCTAGAAATAACACCACGTAGAAAAAAGCTTTTTATAGGAATACCAAAGGAATCTGCGTTTCAGGAAAACAGAGTACCCCTCACACCAGAAGCGGTTTCGGTATTGGTCAATGACGGTCATGATGTAGCTGTAGAACATGGTGCGGGCAATGGATCGTTTTATACTGACAATGACTATAGCGAGGCTGGTGCACATATTGTATACGATAAAGCCGAACTATACCAAGCAACTACCATCATCAAGTCTGCACCTATCTCTGAGCAAGAGTTGAGCCTACTGCAACCCAATCAGGCAGTTATATCGCCCATACACTTGCCGCTAATGAAAGCCGAGATTCTCGAGCAGTTGTTGGCAAAAAAAATCATTGCTATTGCTTTCGATTCCATTAAAGATGATGCAGGTTCTTACCCTATCGTTCGTTCCATGAGCGAGATTGCCGGCAATTATGCTATAATGATTGCAGCCCGTTTTCTGGGCAATGCCGATAACGGTCAGGGTGTTTTATTAGGTGGCATTTCAGGTTTACCACCTGCTAGGGTGCTTATTATAGGTGCTGGAGTTGTGGGCGAATTTGCAGCTAGAGCGGCATTTGGCTTAGGAGCTTCTGTCAAAATTTTCGACAACTCGGTCTACCGCCTCATGAGGTTACAAAACAACATCGGTAGACGTTGCTTCACCTCAGTGCTTGAGCCTACAACGCTTGCCGAAGAATTACGAAATGCTGATGTTGCCATTGGTGCATTAAAACCAGTTAATGGCATTACACCAGTAGTGGTTACAGAGCAGATGGTGAGCAATATGAAAGCAGGCTCGGTAATAATAGATGTAAGTATGGATAGAGGCGGTTGCTTCGAAACCTCGAGACTTACCTCTCACGAGAAACCTACTTTCAAAAAATACGATGTCATTCATTATTGCGTTCCCAATATCGCGTCAGGGGTATCGCGCACTGCATCGCGCGCCATCAGTAATGTATTGATGCCTATTATGCAACAAGCAGCTGACATTGGTGGTGTAGAGGGAGTTATCGTCAGCAAAAGTGGCATTCGCCGAGGTGTTTACGTTTACAAAGGGTGTATTACTAATGCTCCTATTGCCCGTCGCTTCGGCATGAAGTATACCGATCTTGATTTACTATTATCCTCACAAAGCTAATATTGTCTCATTCGCAAAATTTCCATTATACCATGCCTAACAACCGAATGAATAAAACGATTGCCGGATATCATCTGCTCATGATTTTGTCTGCAGTCGACTTCAAAGTACATGTTAATGAAGACAAAATAATTCGCGAATACCTTGCCGCAGAATTCCCTTTCCATGTCAACATTGACAAACAAATGGAAATAATCAGCAATCTACATCCAGAAGAATGGGAACAACATTTCCGAATATCAATGGATGATTTTTATGACGATGCCACACCTTCCGAACGCAGAAGCCTCATCAAATTTGCACTACAACTAGCTAAGGCCGATAACATTATTACTCACGAAGAAAACCACTACCTCAACTTGCTGTTTGAGAACTGGGAAGACCTCGGCAATTTATAACCATGATAAAAACTATTCCTTTTACGGCCACTGCAGTTTTATAACTTGAGCTAACCTCGCAGCAACATTGCTACCCAATGCCACACCCATACCGCCCATTCTATAAGCACCAAACACCCGGTCACTTATTGGTTTCACGATAGGTTGTTTTGTGCTGCCAAACGCCATGATACCTGCCCATCTTTGTGCAACTTTTACTTTAACTCCCGGCAATATCATGTTTGCCAATTTATCATCTAGGTCATCTTGGATCATTTGATTTAGTGCTATCTCAGTGGTTTCTTCGGTTTCAAAATCCAGATTCCTACCGCCACCTAAAAGCACTCTACCGTCTATCTCTCTGAAATAATAATACCCCTTGTCAAAATGAAAAATACCTTTAAACTTCAATCCTTTTATTGGCTCTGTTATTAGCACTTGCCCTCTGCCTGGCACTATATCTTCGGTGGGCAGCAAGCTTTTTGTAAATGCATTGGTACAAATGCTTAGTGTGTTGCAGGTGAGCCGCCACCCTTCTTTCCTGTAATGCTCTTCCACTGTAACCACGACCCTCAGCTCCTCTTCGTCAAAGCTCGCGACTGATGCTCCTGTTTTTATTTCTATCCCTTTTTGTATGGCCATGTCAGTAAGCGCACGCATCATTTTGCCAGTGTGCAACTCGCCTTCACAAGTCTGACTCACCATTGTGCTGACGCTAGCCCGTGCAAAACCGAATTGTGCCTGCATCCCGTTTGCCTCTTCAAAGGCTGGCTTTCCCGTCACTGGCATCAATAGCCTGTTCAAATATTCAAGCTTGTCTATGGCATATTTTTCCTTATCGCTTATCAACTCATAGCTACCATTTGCCCTATACCCAATACGCTCGTCTCCGAGCCTTTTGCGCAGTAGTTCCAGTCCTTCCTTACGTTGTGCAAACAAGGCTACTACATCGTCCTCTGACGTATGGGTGAGGTCATCCAATAGTTCAGTAGCACTACCCATACATGCAAAACCTGCATTGCGGGTACTAGCACCTGTAGGTAACAACGCCCGCTCCAGCACCAATATACGTGCACTAGCATACTGCTCACTGAGCTCTATAGCAAGACTCAACCCTACTATACCGCCGCCCACCACTATGTGATGATAATGACTGAACGACTCCTGCTCCCAGTAGCTGAACATTTTTGTAAATAATTTGTTTTGGTTGATTAATATTTCACCACTTTCAGCACTTGCTGCTCTGTTGAAGATATTGCCTTTAGCAGATAAACCCCTGATGGCACATCTGGCAGTGATATCTTAAAGGGATTGTTGATACCTTTATGAAAAGAAGCACTAGTAGTATACACAGTCTTCCCTGTCATGTCCATTAGCCTAAAGTCGACCCGCTGGTCTGTATAGGGCGACAAAACCAAATCCAACTCATTTATAAATGGATTTGTCGTTATACTAACCCAATTTATAGACACATCCACCCTTAAAGAGTCTTTTACATGCAACGCTATATCTCTAGCACAGTTAAAGTCAGGTATTCCATACCCTTGTTGCGCCGATGGTGTATTGTACAGAGTGGCACATTTTATTATAATTTGTCTTAGTTGATACGGGGTAGCAGATGGTATGGCCTGCCAAAGACATGCAGCCCAACCAGCTATTTGTGGAGTAGCAAAAGAAGTACCACTCTGATTCACATAACCACCCATTCCGTTAAATACGGCTGCTGCCTGACCCATAGCACATACGTCAGGTTTTACTCTGCCAGCAGCATTAGGTCCATATCCACTATTGAATGCGCTACCACCAGTCACCCATACAGACCCTACAGTTACCGCACTGTCTGCATCACCCGGTGTAAGTATCATATTCCAGCCACCGCCGCCTTCATTACCAGCGCTAGTTACAAACAACATTCCTTTAGTAGTGGCTATGTTGGCTGCCTGACTGGCTATCGTAGTTTTTCCATCAAAATCTGTCGCGAAGACAAAATCGTCTGCGGGGTTATCAAACGTATTGTACCCCAATGAGGAAATAATAATATCTGCACCGATACTATCTGCCCTCTCTGCTCCAAATAGCATATTCACCAGCTCCATTGGCTGCTCTGATAGAGCATCTTCCGTCACATATAGTGCATACGATGCCATGGGCGCGCAACCTACATAAGTATTGGGCACATAACCAGCCATCGCCGATAGTACCCTGCTGCCATGCGTATCAAAAGCGAATACATTATCACTAGCCAAATTAAAATTGTACTTATCTACCATTCTTCCACTCGACCACATGCTATTGAACCCTGTATGTGTATCTGCATCTGCAAAACCACCATCAAACACCGCTATAAGCATGCCATTACCGGTATAACCACCGTCGTGCAGCGTACCACCTCGCAATAGTGCCGTTTGAGTCCAGGTGTTACCGTAAAACGCAGGATCGGCAGTAGTTCTGAATGCAGCTTGGTATGATTCTGTAGATGGATTGGGAGCTATGGGTCTGTGCAAGCTGTCAGCATAATAGCCGGTAAGTTTGGTACTACCCACAAAGGATATGGTGTCCAGTGCATGAATAGCTGTAGAATCTCGCAACAGTACCACACAAAGGTTCAACCATTTTGACGAGCCATGAATCTTACCGCCGGTAAGCGCCAGCACACTGTCTATGTACGTTCTGTTTACGGGTAGGTCTGTACTATCTATTGCTATACCCTGACGGGTTCTCCTGTCTGTAGCCCTTACAGACAAATAGCTCAGTGGACTCGATAAAGAAAAGGCAGTATTGTTTTTATCAGTGAAACGAACTATGTATGCAAATTGCTCTGCATATAGCCTCCCGCACATAATCATCCCTAAGGCCAGTAATATTGTCGTTGCACTCCTGCGCATATTATCAGTTATGGTCTACAGCCCGCATCACTACGGTGTAGCCGTTTACGCACTGCGAGTTGTTGGCTTGGTATGTCCAGTGTGTCAGCTCGCGATATACAAGCCCCACATTGTATGCATACACCGCCTTCGAATAGGTGCGATAGGCAGCTACCCCAGAAACTACATCGGGATAGTTTACAGATTCATCATTTTCTAATACAGTAACAGTATTGTCAAAGTTCACATAACCCGTATTAAATGACTTACGGTAGTTACGGTATTGATAATCCCAATTCTTCAAAAAATTAAAGTCAGGGTCGTTGATGGGTGCATTTACATTACCCTTCCATGTATATCCATCAGTTATTGGAAAAGACATTTTTATGTATTTCACATTGTCTTGTGTCCAATTCAGCCCGTTTGCAGTAGGATTGAGAATAATGACACCCTGAGGACGCCAAATAGCACCATCATAGGGGCGGCTAAATACATCAAGAATGTAAGAAAGCTTATTAGTAAAGTTTTTTCTGTCGGTAAAAGTATCAGTAACTACATACTTCATCTGAGATTTTACGTTATATCTCGTACACAATGTCTCATCATAGTAAGTAGAATCTACTTCATATGTAACCGAGCTGCCAAACGTAAGAGGGAAATAATTACGTGTAGCATCTGTTTGAGTATTATTGTTTTTTTTGCACGATACAAACATTGTACTGCTGATTACAGCAAGCACCAAAACCGTTAAAATCTTTTTAGTCATAAGATTCCGCAATGTAAATATTTCACGTAAATATAAGTAAAGAAATGGAAAAAGGGGAATATTTTGGAAAAACCAACACTTTACATGCCTAATCTACTTAGGTGAACCACCTGTTATATATCCTTACTTAGGGCCCTTCTCAAAAACCAACAACTTCGTCTAAACGAAAGTTGCTGGTTTTTATATGCAAGAAGGGATAGGGATTCCAGGACAAATTCTTAGTACATCATTTAGCTAGTATAAATCAGTTTATATCTATTTCGACAACCTGTACCCCAATGTTAATCTGAAATAGGGCACCGATAGTGGTCTATTAACATTATAACCCGCCACAATGTTTTGCTGCGCAACACACTGCTGTACAAGCACATCTGCCAGCCAGCGTTTCCGCAACTCATAGCTCACCCCAAACATATACCCAAATCGAAACATCCCCCCTGTTTCACTAGGGTACTGTGGGCCTGTATACCCCGATAATGGATTACCTGTATAGGTTATGCCAGTGCCTGTTGGTACTGGTGCGGGCGCATAAAACTGGGCCAGTGTATTTATATACCCTGTCTTAGGCACAGCCTTCGCAGTATAGGTATGCTCAGTCACTCCCATTTTTTTACCATATACAGTATTTACGCCACCATATACACTCAGCCGCTTGGTCACCTTATACTGTAGCAGCAACGGCAGCTCAATCTCCATGTAGTTACCACCAGTTTTATTGGTTTTCACCACAGAGTCATACCGCTCTGTATACTCGTAATTTCGTTTCCAAAGCGAATCTCCAGTTAGTACCAGTATTAGCAGCGCACTATCAGTAAGTTTGTAGCTTCCAGTCCCAGGATTTACCTCATAATAGTTCGTAGCATTACCCACATTTCTTGTTGAGTATCCCGCCATCTTCAGTGCAGGTTGTACCATCAGCGACAACCGATCTGAAAATTTATACTGCAAATAGGGCGACACTACCGCTTTATTGGCTCCTCCCACCACTATACCTGTCTCAATACCAGTTTTAATACCGAACACAAATCTTCTGTTATGTGTTGTCGTATCACTTTTCACACTATCTACAGCACTAGTAGCAGCAACTCTTATTGTTGAGTCACTCATAATTGCACTATCTTTTTTTGCAGCCTCTGCCAATATAGCTGTAGTACTTATCGCAGGTTTCATATCATTGCCTACTATATAATCGGTAGCATTTTCTTCTTCAGGCATTTTGCTGCTTAGCACCCATTTCGCACCAGCTTGTATTGCTGTTTTCGATGCTGGCATTTCATCTTGTTTTCCACCCTTACTCTTAGCTGCCATAGCAGCACTTAGCGCATTTCCTGTCTCCGTTTCTGCAGCACTCACATTACCTGTCATTAGTGCTTTCTGTTTGCTCATTCCTGCCTGTTTGGCCTTAGCTGAATTAGCTACTACCGCCTCATTTACTGATCGATTTTGAGCGTTTAATCTGGTTCCATTTGCTTTACTAGCTAACGTACTTGCTTGCTTCTTTGCCGTTTTATTACCTCTTTCCATCCCTACATTAGGGGCGGGTCCAGTAACTTCCTTATCCTTTGCTGTACCAGTAGCTTTATTATCCTGCTTGTTATTTTCAGTGGCAACTTGTACTACTTTCTTTGGCTCAGTATCCACAATACCTGCTTGTACCACTTTCTTACCTGCTGACTTCTTGTTTGCAATAGCTGCGGCAGGCATACCCACATTTACTTTCACATCCTTTTTGCCTACCTTTTTTGCAATAGCTACATTTTGCACAACAGCATTTTCTTTTCTGTTAGTTACCTTTTTCTCGTGTGCATGTTGAGGTGTATCTTCCTTTTTGTTTTTGGCTTCGACTATTTTTTCTGTATTAGTAGTGCTCTTTGCTGACACCAGCCCTTGTTCCATTTTTTTAGTGGCCTTAGCATTTTGGCGCTCTTTCTTTTGTTTATCTGTTACCAGCACTTCAACTGCTGTGCTTGTTTGCACGGTTTTGGCCGCGCTTGCACTGCCTGTAGTATTTGTTGTCCGTGATGTTTTCTTTGCACTCGTTTTCTTTGCTATAACAGTGGCTTCACTTTTTAACGCTTCCCTGTCTTGTCCTTCGCCATTCTTTGCTTTAAAGTCATTTTTCGTGGGTGCCACCACCGAGTCATTGATTGTCTTTGCTATCGATACTGCACTTGCATTTTCCTTTACAGCAACACTCTTTTTTTCACTCTGCTTACCAGCTAATCTCAGTGTCGCCTTGTTGTCTGAAGGCCTATTTTGCTTCGCTGCGCTATGTTTCCTTTTGCGGTTTGCCGCTACATTGTTTGGGTCTGTTTTTAATCTTTTTACTTTTCTATCAGATGCTTTTATAACCGATTTCCCCACATACGCGATTTCTTCTTTGTTCCTTGTGGTAGTCTTAGAGCCATCATCTTCTGGTTCTTTTATTGCTTTATCCTCCACAATCCTCGGCTCATTAACTGTAGTAGCAACAATTTCATGATTTAGTTTACCCTTGGTTTCATCAACTACATCACCTGCACTAGCTTTAGCTATTTGCACGCCCTTTCCCTTCATGCTTTTAGCAGTACTATTAGATTCACTAGCATAGGCATTTTTCCTTTCTTCAATTGCTATTGCCTCTGGTACCTGCTCCACTACTACTATTCTATTTTTTTTCTTTTTACTCACTACATACCCGGCATCTTCTAGCTCTTTTCCCTTCCTCTCTTCAGTCTCACTCACAGCAGTTTCCACTTGCTCAAAATCATCATAGCTATACATACTTGTACCTGATGTTGAAGCATTGATGGCAGTAGTATTTTTTTCATCCTTTGCAGTTGCCTGTTGTTTTTCAGCAATACGCTCATTGGTTGCCTTCTGTTCTCTGTTGCTGTTTTTTTGTTTCTGTCGAGTTTCACTATTTTTTTCAACTTCTGGCGCTGGCTCATTTGTTATATCATTCTCCTGACTAGCACCTTCTTTCTGTGCCGGCATAGTGTGTGCCGCACTTTCTTCTGTTGTATTTTTCTCTTCACCTGTTACAGTTTCACTAGCTAGGGGCAGCACATTGTTGTTCCCTTCAGCAGTTGCCAGCTGTTTTGTTTCCTTAGCAGATTCCGATTTATCGTACATACCGATACTGGCGCCTAGCACCACAACTACTATCAGTATACCTACATACCAAAACCACCTGAATGGAAACAGGCTCCTTTTCTTATCCTTGTCTAGTCGCCTTTCTAATGCCTGCCACACCGCAGGTGGAGGGGTTTCTGCATACTCTGCAAAACCCTCCCTGAATAGGTCGTCTATGTTATCAATATTGTTATCCATCTCTATATTTACTAACTCATGAAATTTATTTTCTCCTTTAGTCGTCTGCGGGCATCATTGAGATACCATCTGCTGTTCGACTCAGTTATATTCAGCATTTCTGAAATCTCCTTGTGAGCATAGTTTTCTATTACAAACAGGTTAAATACAGTTCTGTGTACTTGAGGTAATGTTTGTATCAGATCCATCAATTCCTTCAGTGCCATTTTCGCCATCGGCTCACTACCCACGTAAGCATCTTCTGGCTGCAATTCCTTGTGTGTTTCTTTTCCTATGCTCCTCCTCAGGTAATCTGTTACTGTGTTTACCACTATTCTCCTTATCCACCCCTCAAACGAACCCTGAAAAGAATACTGCTCCAATTTTGTCAACACTTTGTAGAATGAATCATTCAACACTTCTTCTGCGGCATGGTCATTGTCATATATATATCGCCTTATTACGCCATATGCCCTAGGAGCAAACCTGTCATACAGTTTCTTTTGTGCCATCCTAGACCCATCCATACAGTCTCGCAATAGGGCATACAGCTCACTTTCAGTCAGCATTATACCGCTATCATTCATATACTGTTTATATGTGTCTTTGTGCTCCAACTATCCCTTAGTTTTCTGTATTAGCATTTTTTCTGTCTTTTCATACCACTTCCTAGTGCTTATGACGAGGCTTGATCTACAAACGTTAGTAACAAAATTATTTTTCTATTTTCCTCACATTGTTTACACCTTACTCGTCATTTACTCATTAACGCTTGTCCTTACCTAGAAAAAAACAGGAAACAGCTTAATACTAGTACTTTTATAAATGCCTAAATCAGTCTACAATCACTAATTTAGCAATACAACATTAAACCATTAATAATACTTCTGATGAAGAAAATATTACTATCTGCACTAGCGCTATGCATTGCTTCATTTTATGCTCACAGTCAAGCTATTTCTCTGAATGAGGACCTAAATCTAAAATGCGCTACCGGTAGTGGCATTCCTTCTGGTTGGCAGTTTTATAATCCCATTCCTAGCACAATACCGTTGGGCGTATGGCAATGTGGTGTCGCTTTTGGTCGTTCCAGCACTCCAGGCATTAGTTGTTCTGGGCTTTATGGCTCACCTCTTACTTATCATGTCGACACATCTATACTTATTACCCCTTCGCTCAATCTTAGCGGATACCCTGGCAATGTCTACCTAAATTTCGATACTAAAACTACGGCTATCAATCTCGGTGCCAAGATGCAGATCGTTTATACCACAGACACTACAGATTCCTTACTAGCTACGGCTACTGATATCACAGCTGCTATGATGCCTGTCTTTAGCAATGATGATGTTACTGATTGGGTTACACACCAGGCTAATCTTACTCCATTCAAAAACATCGTGCCCCTATACATTGGCTTCCGCTACACCTCTGCAGCAGGCACCACTGGCAATCGTTGGTATCTCGATAATATTCTAACTACCACAACTGAACTTTTTCTCTCTGTAAACCCTGATATCAACAACACAACTACGCCTCTAACTTTCTCAGGAAGCATCACCGATAATAACCTCACAATCAGTTGCCACAATTCATTCCCTGCTACCTATAATTTACAACTTCTCGATATTACAGGTCGTATCATTCACTCTCAAAGCCTTAACCTGCCATCTGGCACTTCTACTCACAATATAGGCGGCTTACCTGTTTCTACAGGCATATACATTGCTCGCTTGTTCAGTGAGCACACCCAAGCCAAAGCCAAAATACTGTCTAGGTAAATACACACACTTAAAAATGAGTACCTTTGACGCTCAGGCATTCAAGGCTACTCATGCATACATTATCAGAAGAAAACTATCTAAAAGCGATATACAATATAGCACAGCAGGGTCATGCCAAAATCACCCCTACTGCCATTTCCGATGCCCTCGGCAACAATCCTGCATCTGTGGTAGATATGCTTAAAAAACTTGCTGACAAACACTTAGTAAACTACGAAAAAAGTAAAGGTGTGGCGCTTACTTCCACTGGCCAAAACGTAGCCATCTCTATTGTACGTAAACACAGACTATGGGAAGCATTCCTACTCGAAAAACTTGGCTATGGCTGGGATGAGGTGCATGATATTGCTGAGCAGCTGGAACATGTTTTTCACCCTGAGCTCGCCGACCGATTAGATAAATTCCTGGGCTTCCCTCAATACGACCCCCATGGCGACCCCATACCAAAGGCAAATGGGGAAAGCGCCGTTTCTTACAAAACACTACTTGCCGAAATTGAAGAAGGAAAAACTTGCAAAGTGGTTGCTGTTAAAGATACAAGTGCTGCCTTCCTGCAATACCTTAAAAAGCTCGATATAGGTATTGGCACCATTATTACACTCTCTGAAAAAATCTCTTTCGATCATTCCATGATCATCGAAATCAATCATAATCGCCAAGCTACAGTATCCCGCATTTTTGCCGACAATCTGCTGGTACAGGAATAATCATCCTACTTACTACTTATGTGCTTTTTTGTTTCCGCAGGCACCGTCTTGCTATTCAGCATATACTTCATTATGCGGGCATGCAAGTCGGGGTCCTTTTCTCTGTTGGCCGCATCATTAAGATAGGTCACTAATATCTTCCTGTCTTCGCTCATACTACCATTGTAGTTGAGCACACCCGGCACATTTTCCTGCACTGTATACCTAAGATAACGCAACTCCACATCTGCTGGGCTAGTTTTTATTGCTTTTTCTAGGTCTCCCTTCCCTGCATAAAAGTACTTCACTCTAGTATATGGGTTCGTGATATAGTTGCACATCATCATACTCGCTACAGCTTTATAACCCAGCATTTTGGGCTGCTTTGCATCATATGCCCGTGTATCTTTGTACAGCTTATCTGCAGCTGTTTTGTCTTTATACGACAAATAGTATAGCTTTCGCAACTCCAGCACATCACTCTCAGTTGCCCAACAAGACAGCACACATAGCAGCAAAGTCATTACTGAACCGCATTTCCGTAGCACTACTTTCGCATTCAACTTGTTTTCTCTTTCTGCTGCTTTCATCCACCTTACTTTTTAACCTCAGGAAAAACTATCCCGTCTAAGAATACATTCCCCCTATCAAACGGTATCTCCTTGTCCGATATTGCAATAAGCACTGCAATGTACTGTCCATTTGTCCATCCCTTCACATTTAGATTATTCTTTTCCTTGTCTTTCCAGTAGTCTATCATGCCTCTGGTATCTTCTTTACCTCGCAATCTATGCCCTTTACCATACCCAGCCGCAGCTTCAATACCAAATGATGACTTTATGTAATCCAAATACTGCTCTAACACCTGTTCTGCATCATTCAAATGCTCAATTTTTGCTTTCAATTGCACACAAATCAGATCATAGGTCACTGCCCCATCCTTACATTCACCACTATAAACTATCGACGAATCAGGACTATGTGTAACCTCAAAAGTCCCAGGATTGCAGAAAAAATAAGCCGAACACCCCGATTTACCAATAGCATACTTCTTCAATATCTGCGCACTCAATGGGTGCAACACACTAAAAAACAAAAAAGAAAAAAATAAAACCCTTTTCAAAACTGACGAATTATGTTGAATTGTAAATGTAAAAAACTAACCACAAACATACTTTGTAACATCAGCATAAACTTATTTTGTAGTGCATTAAACATTCATTTATGAAAACCGATCTATCCAAAACATACAAAGAATACTATACCGCCAAAACTACCCCTACACTTCTTTCTTTCCCTGCAGCTCAGTACATTTCTCTAGAAGGTAAGGGCGACCCTAACGGCCCTCAATTCGCTGCCAACATTGCCGCCATGTATAGTACTGCCTACACTGTTAAGTTTTCCTGTAAGGCTTTGGGCAATGACTTCACAGTTCCCAAGCTCGAATGCCAGTGGTGGTACGACGAAAAACTGTACCCCAACCTCACAATTACTGATGCTCCGGTCAATATCCCACGCTCCGATTGGGATTATCGTTTACTTCTTCGACTACCCGATTTTGCTACACAGGCCATGGTAACAGATGCTGCCACTACTGTGTTGAATAAAAAAGACATTAAAGAAGCGCAGCAAATAACCTATTACCAGCTTCCTGCCATCCAGACTGTACAAATACTACATATCGGTCCTTTCGCTACCGAACACAACTCCCTCATCATTCTCAACAACTTCATGCAACAAAACAACCTTCTTAAAGATGGCTTGCATCATGAAATCTACCTCTCTGACTTCAGAAAAACCGCACCTGAAAAACTAAAAACCATACTTCGCGAGCCTGCTAAACAGGGATAGTCTTTCTGGTGATACTCATGCATCCTTGACCAAAATTGTTGGCTGATGGTGTATTGGAAAATTACAAGAGTTAGATATAAAACATTTCTCCCTTGCCTTTTCATGCAGATGTTCAGCATCCAGTACCCGAGTGCCATCTGTAATGGTCACTAATGGGTGCAGGGTTATTTCCGTAAACCTACCTCTCTCTGTAGCGGTAGCCTCCACCATTTCCCCTTCCGGATAGTCTGAGTATTCATTTACCACTATACCCGCATCAGCACACAAGTGCAGGTACCAAAGCATATGACAAGAAGATACTGCTGCCAGCAAAAACTCCTCAGGATTGTGCTTCGTATTATCTCCTCTGAATGCCGGGTCAGACGAACAAATTAGATCTGCTTTCCCCTCTATCTTCACAGTGTGGCTGCGCTCATAAGCCGCCGCATGGCTGGTTCCTGTGCCATTATTACCAGTCCACTCCACTGTCAATGTGTAATGATGCTGCCCTTTCATAGTCTTGTATATTTACGCTATTACAATAATACTCATTATTTTTTCCACTATACTGCATACACAAACTACATTTCGCAAAGAAGCCGCCCATTCTGGCGGCTTCCTTATATATCAATTCTCTATTTTTTGCACTTTCTATCGCAGCAAGGTGACATTTCCACTTTTGTTAAACACCCTTCCACTAGCAGTTACAGCACTAATATCATACACATATACTCCGAGCGGTTGGGGCACTCCTTTAAAAGTACCATCCCAGCCATCTTCTATATCCTTCGATTCATAAACCATAACACCCCATCTGTCATATATTCTGAAGTGAAGTAGATTCGCAAATCCTCTTCTTATTACTTTGAACTTGTTGTTGATGCCATTACCTGGTGCAAACGCATTTGGCACAGTAAGGATACCCTCTGTATTCACATTTACGTTTATCGAGTCCTTAGTTTTACATCCCCACTCAGTCACACCAGTTACCACATATTTTGTGCTTACCTCTGGTGCTGCAATTGGGTTTGAAATATACTTACCACTCAGCCCGCCCGATGGTGTCCAGCTGAATATATTACAGTTAGTAGAGGGATCTATCTGATAAGTCTCTCCAGGATACAACGTTACTGAATCTTCTAGGTGAATCACCGCATCAGGTTTCACCGTCAATCTTATGGTACCAGTATCAGTACAGTTATACATATTTTTGGTCACCACAGTGTATTCCATATTTGTCTCAGGGCGTGCTACAACCGATGCACCTACAGTATCGTTCAAGTACATATATGGATACCAGTTGAAGTAGGCTATCGCATCAGAATTCACAGCCGTCATCACTACCGAGTCTCTTGGACACACAGTCCTGTCTTCACTTACAGCAACGGTTGGTTTTGGATTCACCATTACCCTTATAGAGTCTATCACACTAGGACAATCCTCTACTGTTTGGTTTACATAGTAAAACGAAATACCTGTCACATCTGTTTGTGGCTTGGGTGGTGCAGCAGATCCTGTACCGCCAGCCGACGATGTGTACCAAAGCACGTTACTTCCAAACGCTTGCAGATAAGGCGCATCATAGTATTGACAATAGGTTAGCCACTTTATCCATGGTGCAGCAGGCGTAGGATTTACCACTACAGTATGCGATGTATTATTGTAACAACCATCTAGGAATACAGTTACATTATACACACCGCTATGCTCCACACTCACCGGTGTTCTCGATGGGTTCTGTGCATTAGAGAAGAATGTATAAGGCCCAGTCCAAGTATAGGTTGCGCCTACTGTACTTACCGCCTGCAAGAACAAAGTGTCATTTGCACCACTACACACAGGCGTATTGCTCGTTATGGTTACAGGTGGTGTGGCTGTTACCGTCACAGTAATAGCTGCACTCACCGAGCACGAACCTACCGCTACTACTACAGTATACACTCCAGATGAACCTACACTAGCAGGATAAATTACAGGATTCTGTGAGGTTGATGAAAACGACATAGGACCACTCCATACATAGCCCACGCCCAACGTAGTTGAGTTTACATTTAATGTCAGTGTATCGCCTTCGCATATAGATGGGCCAGGCGCGCCAGGACTGTTTGTAGTGAGCAAAGTAATAGTTGGTGTAGTGTCTACTACCACTGTTATGTTTGCTGGTACTGAAGGACAACCATTCAGTGTCACTGTTACAGAGTAAGTACCAGAATTATTCGTATAGGCAGGGTTGATAGTAGGATTCTGAACCGTTGATACAAATCCTGCAGGCCCACTCCAGTCAAAGATCGCTCCGGCTGCCACAGTGCAGTTCAGGTTAAGTGCATTACCCGAACATACCGGCGAATTACTACCAAGCACAGGCACTGGTGTAGGTCTTATCTCCACTAGCACAGTGTTTCTGTTGGTACATGTACCAAGTCTTACAGTTACTGTATAGGTTCCGCTGGCTGTCAAAGGAGCATTAGGCATAATCGGATTTTGCATGGTCGATGTAAACCCAGATGGTCCAGTCCAGCTATAGGTCACTCCAGGTGTTGCACAACTCGATGTTAGCAGCAACGTATCACCCTCACACACAAAACTATTACTGCCTATTGTAGGCACCTCTGGTGTCGAGTCTATCGTCACAGATAGTGTGGTACTATCTATACACCCATTCAATGTTGATATGATCTTGTACAAGCCCGACGCCGCTGTTGTCACACTAGGCACCACAGGATCCGATACTCCAGCAGTAAATCCATTCGGCCCTGTCCAACTCCATGTCTGTCCCAACGAGTCAGGTGTAGTTGATAACAACAGGGTCGTACCAGAACATACTGGTGGGTTATAAGTAGCTGTTACGAGCGGCAATGGTTTCAGCATCACATGTGTACGTACCGTATCCAATACTCCACCCACTGTTTTCACTACATAATACCACCCAGTGTCCGACATTACTGTAGGAAACACATTTACGCTTTGCGCAAAACCCCTTACTATACCTGTCAATCCTGGTCCTCTCCACTCGTAGGTAGCCCCTGTAGAGTCGCCTATTGCAGTCAAAGTCAATGTATCACCCACACAAAGTCTTGCTGTGTCAGGGCTATTACTTATTGCTGTGAAGCAAGCTGGTAATGTAAGTAACAATCTGAATCTGTTACATGATACTGTATCAGTACCCGTAATGGTATAAGTTATCTCACCTCCAAGTGCTGCGGTTGTTATCGTATTAGTTGTACCAGTAGTGCTGGACAATCCTGTAGCTGGTGCCCATACCCAATTTGTAGTCCCCCACTCTCCGTTTACAATGCTTACAGGAATTGTTGCCAATCCACATGGATAAAAAGTATCAATACTAGGCGCCAATGCGCAGTTCACGTTTAAAGTCGGACTCTGAAATGCACTATCAATAGCGGTAGAATCACTAAACACCCAAGCAAATGAAAGACGAGTACTATCTCCAGGTGCAAGGTCTCCCAATTTAAACACCAATCCATAAGCTATATCAGTACTGGTATTGTCGCCTACATTATAATAAGCAGCGCCTATTGCTGTTGCAGTTTGGTTATAAATCAAATCTAGCGCATTACCAGCTACCAATGGCGGAGGCCATGAAGTATAGATCAATGCTTTAGCACGGCAATCTTTTGCTGCCAAACCCGAGAATGCGTCCTGACGAGTAGCTCCAGGTGCACGAGCTAATACTTGTCGGCGTTGTGCCGCATCGCCTTGCTGATAAACCCTATTGTTGGTAGGAAAGCTACCTACTGGCACTACCTGGTCATTATCTGGGTCACCTGTTACAAAGTAATAGATACCCGTTGCAGGTGTAGCTCCTGTATTCTTTATTGTCACATTTACCAGATCCCAAGATGCATTGGTATCAACCCTATTAGTAGATCTTATCGATATGGTACTACCTCCTGATGTGTAGTTACCTGCCCATTTACCTATTGCATTACTTTGCGCATAGGGTCCACATGAAGAGCCTATATTGCGCTCATAACCCACATTAGTTCCAGAAAACGTAGCTCCACCACTCACCGCAAACCCAGCACTAGTATAAAAGGCATCACTTCTGATACCGTTCATTTGAATAGACCAACCATTAAATGGTGTCCCTGGCAAGAAATATGCTCCATAAAAACAACAGTTAGTACCTGACGCTGGTACTGGAGAGCCCACAGTCCATCCATCACGGCCTACATCGTACGAAAAATCGATACCATTTCCAGTTGCAGCCACTCCTGTCAGTGGGTCCGGATAACCAGTTATGGAGGCTCCTGTATGTGTATGATAGGTTGCTGGTACTGGCATAGTGTTTCCCCAGCATCCGTTGGGTGCTACACCTGCCTCAAGCCATCTTCCTTGCAAAAATATCTGATCCCCCACCAACTGGGCTTTAGACGATGTCTGAAGACCCAAAACACCACTCAACAATAAAAATATTACACTACGTAATTTCATAACGCTAACTTGATTATCCTTACAAAATACATTCAGGCACTACTACCTGCACAATACCTAAAGTTCAATAACACCTATAAAAATAAGTAATTTTCAGAAAACTACTAATTATATCATAATTCATCAACTATAAACAACTGAAAAAGGTGACTAACCCCGAAATTTATTCGATTTTCGTCTCCATTCTTAATATAGACAGCAATTTTTCATTTTTGGATGGGTTGTTATACCAATTAATACAAAATAATTAACGGCACTTAATAGCGCCGTTAATTATACAAATTATAACTATCATCATATCAATACCTAATTATCACCTTAGCAATGTCACATTACCACTCTTACTAAACACCTTCCCACCCATCGTTACTGCAGTAACATCATACACATACACGCCCATTGGTTGTGGTACACCCTTGTAGGTCCCATCCCATCCTTCCTCAATATCCTTTGTTTCATACACCATCACTCCCCATCTGTCATATATCCTAAAGTGTTGCAGCGCAGCTAGTCCTCTGCGTATTACCTTAAACTTTCCATTTACCCCATTACCGGGCGCAAAGGCATTTGGCAATGTCAACACTGCCTCAGTATTCACCACTACATTTATCGAGTCTTTGGTCACACATCCCCACTCAGTCTTACCAGTTACCACATACTTAGTGCTTACTTCTGGCGTAGCCACCGGATTTGAGAGGTACTTACCACTCAACCCTCCCGATGGAGTCCAACTAAACTGTGTACAATTCGTTGATGGATTAATTTGATACTCTTCTCCAGGATACAGCATTATAGAGTCCTCCAAATGTAACACTGCGTCAGCACGGACAGTTACTGCTGCGGTAGCTGTGTCTGTGCAATTATACATATTTCTGGTCACCACCGTGTAGTTCATATCAGTTTCAGGGCGCACTATTACAGTAGCACCAGCCGTATCGCTTAGGTACATATCAGGGTACCAGTTATAGTAGGCTATCGCATCAGCATTTACAGCCGTTAGCACAGCACTATCCCTTGGGCACACCACCACATCTTCACTCACTGCTACAATAGGTTTGGGGTTTACTAGCACTCTTATAGAGTCTATCACACTTGGGCAGCCTGCCACTGTCTGATTTACATAGTAGAAATTGATACCCACCACATCTGTTTGTGGTTTGGGTGGTGCAGCACTACCCACCCCTCCCGCTACTGACGATGTATACCACAGCACATTGCTACCATATGCTTGCAGGTAAGGCGCATCATAGTATTGGCAATAGGTCAACCATTTTATCCATGGCGCAGCGGGTGTTGGGTTCACTACTACCGTATGGCTGGCAGTATTCACACAGCCATCCAGTGTCACCTTCACATGGTAAGTACCCTCATACTCTTCACTCACAGGTGTTCTCGATGGGTTCTGAGCGTTAGAGTAAAACACATACGGTCCACTCCATGTATACGTAGCGCCCACACTGCTCACCGCCTGCAGAAACAAAGTATCATTTGCACCGCTACACACAGGGCTATTGCTAGTTATCGTCACCGGTGGCAACAGTGTTATACTCACACTTACGAGCGCCACAGAACTACAAGAGCCCAGTGTAGCTGTTACCGTATATACTCCACCTGCAGCAGGTGTTACATTCAGTAGGCTGGTATTCGGTACAATAGCCCCAAACGAGTTAGGTCCTGCCCATGCCCAGCTCACACCTGTTGTACCACTACTGGCCCACAAAAACAAAGTATCATTTTCGCACACTGGGCTATTGCTCATAGCCACTGGTGTTTCGGGTGTGCTATCTACCGTCACTACCAGCATAGCGCTATCGCTCACACAGCCATCAATCGTCTGTGTCACGTAGAATGTATCCCTACCAGTCAATGTAGTCGATGGCACAGGTGTCGTTATTGTTCCTCCAGCACCTATCCCAGGCCCATACCACACCATACCAACACCCCCCGCTATCAGTGGTGGAGCCAGTGTGTACTGACAGTGGGTTACATCGGTGGCAGTGGGTGCTGGTGGCTCTGCATACACCGTCACAGGCACATGCAGGCGGTTGCTCTCACAACCGTTAGTATCCGTTTGCGATACATAGTAATTATAGCTACCCGGCACACTAGTGTTTATAACAGGTGCTACAGTAGTCCCAGTGCCTCCCGTTGGCACTGTATACCACCTCACATTTGTACCTGTCACCGCAAACGGCACAAAGGGAGCATATTGGCAATAAGTATTCAGTCCAGCCGTCAACACAGGCGTAGCAGGGGTCGAATGCACCACCACTGTTATTGAGTCGCGCAGGCTCTCACATCCCAGTACTGTTTGCGATGCATAATATTTGTATGTACCAGGCACTGATGTAGCCACTACAGGTGCCGTAACACTACCCGTTCCTCCCGTAGCTGCCGTATACCACAATATCGACGACCCAGTGGTCGTAAACGGAACAAAGGGCGCATTTTGGCAGTAAGCGGTCACTCCAGTTATTGCAGGCGGCAATGGCTGTGGGTTCACCCTCACCACTACCGAGTCTGGCGGACTGATACATGTACCCGCAAACTGCCGTACATAATAGGTTGTAGTACCAGGTACTGAGGTATTGGGCGTAGGAGCTCCCGGTAGCGACACCGTTACTGCTGTGTCAGTACTAAACCATCTTACAGTTGCTCCCGTCACTCCTGTAGCACTTACAGGCACCGCCACATCATTCTGGCAATATGTTACCGGCGATGTTACCACAGGTACTGGCAGCGACACCAGCGCAGTTATATGCACACTCTTCACGCTCTGAGTGCTATAAGCAGCACCCGTACTAGAGCTAAATCCAAAATATCCCGATATCGTCAATGGATAAAAACCCGTCAGCGTAGGTATTGGGCTATAGTTGAAGTATACATTGATATTGCCCACATTGTACGTTATCTTACAGTGGCGCCATGTGCCATCCGTTATATAGGGCAGTGTGCCCACCACCGGTGCCAGCAGCCCTGCCGTCGACCCCTCAGTATAACCCGCTATACTGCCATTATACCCCAGTAGCGTAGCTAGCGGCACATTGAAGGGTGCAGTATTATCGTAGGTATCCATTATCATTATAAGCCCATTCGCAAAACTCGGAAGGCCTATTCCCCCACCTGTCACAAAACCACTAGGCGGGTTACTGATGTACCAAAATGCAATACCATCAGCTATCGTTGTTGACAGGTGTTGCTGTATCCGGTAATCAAAATCTACCGTAAACTGTCCACATCCGGTCAGGTTCACAGGTGTGTTGTAATAAACATATCCATTCTGCGTCGTTGAGGGCGATGTCAGCCGCACACTACTATCTACCACTGTCCCAAAACCACCTATATTCCAGCCAGTAGTCACCAGCGGAAAACCATCCAGATCAGCCACAAACTGGGCTTTCACCTTACCCACCATTCCTAGCAAAGCAAACAGTACAATATATATTCTTTTCATTTTTCCATCAGCTTAACACACCATAAATATAATCTTTCCTCACTCATTATCACTTCTTTTCAAGCGCACTCCCTTTATCAGACATCCATTCTCTTACAAATGTTGGGATTTTACCATAATTTAACCCCACTATACTTCCATACCCTAACCCAGAAAACAAAACAGCACCCCGATTACCGAGATGCTGCTTCTTATATCTACACTAAGTTCATTAAAAGATAAAACTAGGAATCTGACTTCATCATCTTCTGAAACTTCTTCCTGTCTTCTTCATCCAGCATTATTTTACGCAGACGTATATTCTGTGGTGTCACCTCTATACACTCGTCCTGCTGTATGTACTCCATACACTCTTCTAGTGTCATCAGTATTTTTGGTGTTATACGCACAGAGTCATCTGTACCACTCGCACGCATGTTCGTCAGTTTTTTAGTCTCCACTATATTCACCACTAGGTCTCCTGGCTTTATGTGCTCACCTATCAGCTGACCCGCATATACTTCCTGTCCTGGATCTATAAAAAATGCACCTCTGTCCTGTAATTTATCTATAGAGTAGCCAGTAGCAGGTCCACCAGCCTTAGCCAGCAACACACCATTGCTTCTACCTGGTATAAAACCTTTCCAAGGCTTGTACTCAGAGAATCTGTGCGCCATCACCGCCTCACCAGCTGTGTTAGTCAGCATATTCGAGCGTAGCCCTATCAGCCCGCGCGATGGTATGTCAAACTCCAGGTGCTGCATCATGCCTTTAGTTTCCATTATCAGCATCTCACCCTTACGTTGTGTCACCAGGTCTATCACTTTACCACTATAGTCTGCAGGCACATCTACCACCAACACCTCATAGGGTTCACATTTTTTACCATTTATTTCCTTGGTTATTACTTGTGGCTGTCCCACAGTCAGTTCATAACCCTCACGGCGCATAGTCTCCACCAGTACACTCAGGTGCAATATACCCCTACCGTATACCAGAAACTTATCCGCATCATCAGTCTCCTGCACACGCAGCGCCAGGTTTTTCTCCAGCTCCTTCATCAGCCTGTCACGTATGTGGCGGCTCGTCACAAACTTACCCTCCTTACCAAAGAAAGGCGAGTTGTTGATGCTGAACTGCATGTTCATCGTAGGCTCATCTATCGGTATTATCTCCACAGCCTCTGGGTTCTCAGCATCAGCTATAGTTTCACCTATCTGAAAGCCTTCTATACCCACCACCGCACATATATCACCACACTGCACTTCTGTTACACGTTTTTTACCCATGTCCACAAACACATACAGCTCCTTTACACGGCTACGCACCATGCTACCATCTATTTTGCATAGCATCACAGGTTGTCCCTCTTTCAGCACACCACGTGTTATCTTACCTATCGCTATCCTACCTAGGAACGACGAATAATCAAGCGATGTGATCTGCAACTGCACCGGACCATCCACCACTTTAGGGGCAGGTACTTTCTCCAGTATCGTATCCAGCAGCACAGTTATATCTTCAGTAGGTGTCAGCGAGGTGTTAAACCAACCCTGCTTAGACGAACCATATATTGTAGGGAAGTTCAACTGCTCTTCAGTAGCATCTAGCTGAAAGAACAATTCAAACACCGCATCATGCACTTCATCAGGGCGGCAGTTAGGCTTATCCACTTTGTTTATTACCACTATCGGGTGTAGGTTCAGGTTCAGCGCCTTTTGTAGTACAAAACGAGTCTGTGGCATCGGACCTTCAAACGCATCTACCAGCAACAACACACCATCAGCCATCTTCAACACACGCTCCACCTCTCCGCCAAAGTCGGCGTGACCTGGAGTATCAATCACATTTATTTTTACGCCCTTGTACGTTACAGATACGTTTTTAGCCAGAATCGTGATACCACGCTCGCGTTCCAGATCGTTACTGTCCATTATCAGTTCGCCTGTCTCCTGATTGTCGCGAAACACATTTGTAGTGTGAAGAATCTTATCAACCAGTGTCGTCTTTCCGTGGTCAACGTGTGCAATGATCGCAATGTTACGAATGTCCATTTTGTTGTTTTTGTACTTGTTTTATCCTTTCAAAAAAAAATCCTGTCGTGTATAAATTTCCGACAGGCATTTATTTTCGGTGTGCAAAAGTACGGAATTTACCTATCCAAAAATCACTTATGGGTTAATTGTGTATCAACTCTTCTCCCCATCATCCCATATCATTATATATTAACACTTTGGCTACCAGCCTTTGCACTACTAGCAGCGGGCTTTGCGTCGCTCTCTTGTACTGGCGGGGCAGTGAGCGGCTCGCACCCTAATCTCCCCTAGCCAACAAGATTACTACTCCCAATCCCCCTACTCTCCAAAAGATATTTTGTTAAAATCCTAAAACTCCACAAAAAATATTTTGCAATTACGATAAACATCGTAGATTTGACTACGAAAATAATCGTAGATGAGCGAACAGCAAGAAATAAAAGCAACAGAAGCAGAACTGGAGATTCTAAATATCCTATGGACACATGGCCCAGCTACCGTAAGAGAGGTACATGACAAGCTCGCCCTCAAAAAAGATGCCGGCTACACCACCACACTCAAGCAAATGCAGATCATGCTCGAAAAACAATTACTGAGCAGAGTAGCGCTCGGCAAAGCGCATGTGTATACAGCATCAGTCAATCAAGAACAGGCACAGGGACAAATAATAAAGCGATTAATAGACTCAGTATTCAACGGATCAGCAATGCAACTAGTAATCCAAGCTCTGGGCAATCACAAAGCAAGCGATTCAGAACTAGACATGATACGAGAGTATCTCGATAAAAAAGCTAAAAAATAACTCCTCAACCAACAACATTCTAGTATTACAAAACATTCACTCCTAAAACTACAAACAATGGCTATCTGGATTCAATCATTGTCATGGACATTAATCTATTCCCTCGCTCAAGGTGTTGCCGTATACACAGCCCTATGCCTGGTCTTCAAGGCCATACCAGCCACATCATCCAATGCCCGATACCATTTGTCCTTGTCGGCACTTACCATTTTGCAGGTTTGGTTTATCGCTACTTGGTGGCAGCAATTCCAGTCTTTTACACTAGCCAATCAACAACTACTTACTGCCAGTACTAACGGTACTACTATCTTTTGGCTACCACCACCTCCTATTTCTCCTACCAGTGTCTTATCTGATCTGCAAGCACTTCATGCATATCTCAACATATTTTCTCCTTGGCTATTCTCATTTTATGTCATAGGCTTGGTATTGATGCTGGCAAGGCTCTCAGCCGGCATTTTCCAGCTATTTTCTCTCAAAAACAGCAAAACCTTTCAACCAGACACCGCCCTAATTGAGCTCCTCACAACTCAGACAAAACGCATTCAGCTCAATAGATCTGTAAAGCTCTTAATCTCTGCCAAAGCACAAGTACCTATGGTAGTGGGCTTCATAAAACCCGTCATTCTTATGCCTCTAGCTGCTGTCGCCCAACTAGATTCAAAGCAACTCGAAACTATTCTATTACATGAACTTGCGCACATCAAGCGACACGATTACTTCATCAATATGCTACAAACCATTGTTGAAACCATCCTCTTTTTCAATCCGTTTGTATGGATAATATCATCTATCACCAGACGCGAAAGAGAACACAGCTGCGACGACCTCGTCGTCTATCATACCACAGAGCCTATTTCTTATGCATCTGCACTGGTAGCACTTGCAGCGAGGCGTCCTGCTGCTCCGCTCATAGTAGTTGCAGCTACCGGACAATCAAATCAATTATTCAATCGTATTCAACGTATCATGGAAATGAAAAAGAACACATTCAGCTACAGCCGCATGGTGGCTACTATCATCATCATTAGTATTATCACCGCCTCCATTGCTTGGGTAAAACCCACCTTCCTCAAAACAAAGAAAAAAAGCACCGTTGCCACCGCTACCTCTACTGCACAGCAAGTAGCAAATACTGACATGCCCAACAAAGAAGGAACAGACCCGCTTACTAAAACAAAACACAACTCAGAAGCACAACACACACCAGCCGCCACACCACCCACATCCGAAGAAAACACGCTTATGTACCGCCTCATGACCGACAAGTTGGTCGATCAGTTTAAAGGATTTGTAGTAGAAAAAAAGCAAAACCAGTTGTACATAAACGGACAACTAATGACAGACCAAATAGCCGCTAAATACCTAGTAGACCTCAAAAAAGAACTAATACGCATTCAAATCTTTTCCTTCGAAGAAAGAACCAGAATGCACCCCAATGCCAGCTTCATACAACTACTGCTTCCAGCTACTTTTTCATCAGGGTGCATAGATACCCGTCCAGTAAAAGAAGGTTGCTGATCTTATGAATACACCAGCACAACAAATTATATTTTAAATGCCCTGTATATTTATACAGCATCAATAGAATCACTTTGACCTAAAAAAACTAGAAAAATTTATGAGAACCCTCAAAATAGCCATCGTTGCATCACTCACCCTTACCATCGCAGCATGCAGCGTATTCAAGAAAAACAAAACAACTCCCACTCCTCCCACCCCACCGTCTACAACAGTCGGTGCCACATCCTCCATTCCCGACCCAGCCCCCGCCAAGAAATCAAAAAACGGCGTCATTGCTCCGGGCACCGAAGAATTGACCGCAATACAGGCAACCTACAAAGAGGTAACCCTGCAAACCCTTACCAATGGCTACACCATCTATACCGGAGCCTGCACTAACTGTCACGACGCAATGAACATCCATACTCGCACTACTGAACAATGGCAAAACATTATTGACGATATGGCACCCAGAGCAAATCTAACAGAAACCCAAAAAGATGCCGTGTACAAGTATGTCCTGGCAATCAAAGCTACACAACACAAATAACAGTATTCCCAAACCAATATCCACCAAAAATACTTCCCCACTTCAGCACAAGGGTTCACAGACAAATTTGGCGAAATGTCTTTTCCTTTTGCCCAGCCATTGGCATGTCTTTTCGACCCTTGCTACATGTCCGCAAATCAAATTGAGTACTTCATAACAGCCGCAAAAAACTTTGGCTTAATATTTGCAATACCGAAACAGTGGTGGCTCAAGGCGCCATAAAGTATGCAGCACTTCACCCCAAAAAACAAATGTCGAATGTTTATAAACCGAAAAACTTAATAGCATCCTGATTGCTTATCCTCTATAAGCATACTATCCTTAACCTTATCAATCTATAATCCATGCTATCACGTATCACCATCGGTGTCTACGCCTTCGTGTGTATATACCTCATCTTCAACACCCAGCGATACAAAGACAATATCTACCAATGGGATGTATCAGGGTACTACATTTACCTACCCGCTATTTTCATTCACCATGATCTAGGACGAATGGAATTCTACAAAGAAACAAATGAAAAATACGGGCTATCAGGCACAGCTCACGACTATGGCTTTTTCGAGCAGCCCACTGGCAAAAGAACCAACAAATATACATTGGGCTGCGCGGTACTGCAATTACCTTTCTTCCTCATAGCACACACCTATTGCCATCTGTCTGCTGCTTACGCACCCGATGGTTATACCTACCCATATCAGTTTGCCGGCATTTTCTCAGGCATTTTGTGGACCGCCATTGGTTTG
Organism: Sphingobacteriales bacterium; assembly: GCA_027484425.1. Lineage (GTDB taxonomy): Bacteria > Bacteroidota > Bacteroidia > Chitinophagales > Chitinophagaceae > Nemorincola. The sequence goes on along the minus strand of JAIXSZ010000032.1, from coordinate 1,438 downwards.
TTCTTTCTGCGAGGTTTCCTTAGGCAGTATTTCCCCGATATCACAGTTGCCATTACACTGCTGTGCATAGCGCTTGGCACCAATATCTACTGTTACACTACTTATTCACCAGGCATGAGCCATCCCTATAGCTTTTTCCTATCTGCAGCCATACTCTACTACACACACAAGCTTTATAGCAATACTCACCACCGGCATTTCTTTATGATAGGCATATTATTAGGCATGGTTATCATCATTCGCCCTGTCAATATCATCATAGCATTACTACCGCTCTTTTGGGCAGTCCACAACATCAGTAGCCTCCGCTCACGTTTCCAGTTTTTCGCCCAAAACCTCGCACTTATCGCCATCTCATTTTTTCTATTCATTGCCGTAGCCTCCCTACAAATGGCCTACTGGCACTACACCACCGGTCATTGTATACACTACTCCTACACTGGCGAGGGGTTCAACTTCCTCCAGCCACACATATCCCAAGGATTATGGGGCTTTCGCAAAGGTTGGTTTATATACACACCCATAGCTTTTATCGCCCTTTGCGGATTGTACTTTTTATGGCAGCACAACAAAAAACTAGCACCTGCCATCATCCTCTATTGCTCACTAATGATATATGTAGTCTTTAGCTGGCAATGCTGGTGGTATGGTGGCGGTTTCAGTGCTAGAGCTTTAATAGAAATCCTACCCATAGTTGCCTTCCCATTAGCATATCTATGCCATCAGGTATACACTACACCTACTTACTTACTCACCAAAATATCATTCAGCCTCACATTGGCATTCTGTATATCCCTTAATCTCTTCCAAACCTACCAACACTCCTTCAATACCATCCATTGCGACCGTATGACACAAGCTTACTACTTCCGTATATTTGGTAAAATAATGGCTTCTGACGAGGACCTCAAATACCTCATGACCGACAAAGAATTTTGGGAAGAATACGACTTCACCAAATAACCACATTCTATAGGTACACTTTTGGCTACCAGCCATCACACTCCCATCAGCGGGCTTTGCGTCGCATCTCTTCTACGTTCAGGGCAGTAAGCAGCTTTGCTCAAAAAACCCAAACCCAGAAAGACATATAAATATTTCGGAGTAGATAATAAGTAAACTCCCCTCCTTTTTTAGGAGGGGATGCCAAAAAAACATTGGCGAAGCCAGTTTTTGTGGCTGGGGTGGTAAGGCATCCGCAGTGCCGGATGTTCCGAAGGGCATCCGGTACTACTAATAAAATTCGTTCTCCCGAACGCCTTCACGTTCCTAAAGCTACATAAATGCACTATACTTTAAAATTACTACAAATCCACTATAGTTACAAGTCATTCCGTCCTCGTTGAGTCTCCCCGCTTTTTCTGCTGGGGACTCAGTTCCGCATCCTTATAGTGCTTTTTTATGGCACTGCACACTGCGGTGGCTACTATACTCTTAC
>JAIXSZ010000001.1 GCA_027484425.1 Sphingobacteriales bacterium | reverse complement strand
GACCAACAACCTCGAGCAGGGCAAATCACACGGAGTAATAGCAGAATAAAAAATAGGAAAGACGTAGATAAACAATACTTATGTATCTTTACGATAGTTGTTTAAAAGCCAAATCATGTGTACATACGTAACATCACATGTTTAGCACAGCATCGTATTATAGGATCGAACATAACAAGGTTTGGATTCATTGAACCAATTTATTTTTAATCACATTTTTCTGTCCATCACGTGGTTGTTGGTCAATCCATCGACTGGGATGCCGTTGATTAATTCATACAACCTGTAACTTTATGTTACTTTCAGGAGAATTACTAAACTTCTTTTTCTAAAACTCTCATTATCAACAAGTTGGTAGATGGTTGTACAGGAGAAAATAAGACCAACAACGGCAAAAATAATATTCTCAAAGTCCCTCTTTTAATAAAAATCAATTCAAAAAGAAAATCACTTTAGAATATGTCGAATAACACACGTGTACTTCTAAAGACTATTTTACTGTTCATTTTCTCCATTCATACAAACGCATATAGTCAATTTGTGTTGAAAATACAGAGTCAACGAAAGGACGAAAAAATTGATTCTGCTTTCTTCAAATTTGCCCATTCAATAGGGCAGGGCCCATCTTTGGAAAAAATAAACAATTATGAAACTAAAAAAGACATAATACACAAAATGAATACAATTCGTCTATTGACTAGTAGCAATATTGCCAACAATTGTATTCAGTGGTCATCTTATGCAGTTATGGATGAAAATAAAAAAGCACTAACAATTTGGGAGTTTATCTTCAATACCACTAAATCTGCACAAAGCACCTATCAAAAATTACAAGGTAGAACCTCTCGAATAATGCCGTCAGAGGCGTTAGAGGTATACACTGTAAGGGGCAGTCAAAACCGAGTAATGATTTTCATAGCAAAACCACTTCGGGGTAGAAGCTACGATGCAGGGACAATTGTTTACGAAGTTGATAGTTTGTTTGAGGCAAAGAAAAGAAAAAACAAGTTCTTTATTGACTCTCTGTTTTCTGCTTATCTTGGTTATGTTTCGCCGTCGTAGTTGAGTCTCACCGCTTTTTCGTTGTTCCCACGTTGTTCAGAAGGGTCAACTGGAACTACAATAAAAATCGTTCTCCTAAGGAACATGCATGACTATATATTTGATAGAAACTCAACTTTCACCGATCAACAATAGTAGCAGAATAAGCCAAACAAGGCTGATAGGAAATCTACAAGCTAGTGCATTTACTACCTGAATTCAGGCTTAGTTTGTTTTTCTGAGTCTTCTTATAAATCAAAATCAACATTGTTATCAAAATCATGGCTATACATTTTTTTTAAGGTGGTGAATGATGGGGTGGTATCAGCTTATTTAAGTTTGTTTTCTGTGTGGCGATAGCTTTGGGGGCCAGTGCTTTGTTTGCTGATACAAATTTCTTACTTATTTGTGCCCTGTACACCAGTAGAACTACCCAATTTCACAGCGTGTTTATACGTATTTTAAGTTTCAGCGACCTTAGTCGAAGCTTTAAAATTCTATAAGCGCCTGTCTTGCAAAAACTAAATTGTGGATATCTTGATCTCTACAATCCTCATATTGGCGCACTTTTTGAGGCATCAGTTGAGCGCGGTCTATTTATCCATTATTCTGTAAATCAAACTATCATTATGTCAGTAGCTTACTTTTCAAACCACCATTACACCCCATCATCCACGCTACCCACATTCCCAAAAGTGTGCCATTCCGCTCCACAAAAAACTACCGGAAAATGCCTGCATACCGGAAAAGTGAATAGCATTGATAATCAACGAGTTATCTATCAAAACACATGAAACAACCGGAAACAAACCGGAAATTAACATTAAACCCAATATGACAGCAAAACCACAGCATCCACACAGCCCAAATGAGGAAAACACCAAAATCCTGCAATAGTGTTCCAGACAAAAACCCAGCCCGAAAATGAATACTTACCGGAAAAATGAATAGTATTGATAATCAACGAGTTATCTATCAAAACACATGAAAACACCGGAAACAAACCGGAAACAGCCACTTCGGCTGTCCGTCCGCTCTCGCACTCTTTCTCGCTCTAAAAAATCACAAAACCCAATCGGCAATCACCTACATACTTTCAGTAGCCATAGCTTTACGCGAAGGCTACCGAAAAAGTGAATAGCATTGATAATCAATGAGTTACGTCAAAAAACACATGAAATGACCGGAAACAAACCGGAAATACCGAAAATACCGGAAATGAAGAATAAACCCAATATGAAAGCAAAACCCCAGTATCGTAGTACCAAATAACACAGTAACTTAGCCTCATCACAAAACACCACTATATGATAACCAGCGCCATACCCAAACTACCATTTATAGACAAACAAACGACTATTCACTTTTATACTGCCCAGCTAGGCTTCGCCCTCACTGCCGACTATGGCGACTACCTCATCATGACAAAAGATGCTGTCGAACTCCATTTTTTTGCCTACCCCACCCTACAACCCCACAAGTCTGACTTTATGATTTACCTCAGGGTAGACAATAACATACAGGCACTATATGAGCAATGGAAAAACACAGAGCCCCCCATTCCACGCATAGAAGCACCTGCACTAAAACCCTGGGGACAAATAGAAATGGCCGTCATAGACCCAAATGGTACCCTACTTACTTTTGGGCAGGCTGGGTAGGAATTCGTTAACCAAACCCAATTGATTATTAGTTATTTTTCCTCCTGATACGTCAACTATTATTCAAAAAAAACGACTTTCATCTTTCCGATAAAACCATAGCATAACCACTAAACACACGAAGATTAACCCATATAAAAAAGCCCCCCAATTCAAAAAATTGGAGGGCTGACAATCACATATTTCCAGATACTACTTGGCAGTACCCTCTTTCTTTTCTTTAGCTTTCTTTTCTATCATTTCTATCAGTCCACCTATATTGTTGTGGTCCAGACGTTTACCTTTTATGATCTTGCGCTCATCTAGCAGGTATATGGTAGGAGTGCTGTAAACATCAAACTTGCTGTGGTAGTCGCTGGTGTGGTCTTTATCCCAGGTGTTTATCCAGTCACCCATGTTGTATTTTTTTATAAAGTCAGCTACAGCTTTTTGCTCTCCTTCTGTAGCCACAGTGTAAATCTTCACACCTTTGTCCTTCAGAAGCACCTTATAGAGCGAGTCTATAGATGGCATTTCGTGCTGACAGTGACCACAAGTAGGCGAGTAAAACAGCACCATTGTATACTTGGCTTTCACAGCGCTAAGGCTTTCTACCTTATTTGTAGCCACATTTGGGAGCTTTATTTCTGGGGCTAGGTTCCCTATCACATTCGGGGCTATCTTCTGCGCACGGTCTATGTATTTGCTTAGTTCGTCGTTTTTCAACCAGAAAGCATCGCCCTTCATGTAGTAGTTTTCTACTAGGTACACAAACACCTCATCCATACCCATCACTTTGCTGTTTTCTACATAGCGGGTTATCCACCATAGTGTGTAGTGAAACATGTCTTTTGTGCCCTTAGTTCTTTTCAGCAGCACATCAGCTTCTTTTTCCACGCTGTCGGTCCAAGGCAGTACCAGCTTAGAAAAGTACTCCTCTAGGCGAGCATCATAGATAGGTGTGTATATCAAACGATCATCCCTAAAATCAAAACCATCCCAAAAGTGAGATTTGTAATAGCGATAGTTGAACGTAGAATCCTTTGTTTTACCATCTTCCAGATAGTGGTCGCCCTCTGGTATCTGTGGTGTTTCTATTGCATTAAAAATGGTAGACAACAGTGTATTGGGGTTGTTCTTTACATAGTTGCGGCGGTAGTTATTCAGCTCTTTCGATGCTGCTACAGCTCTTTTCCTGATATCGGCAGTGTCAGACTTAGAGCGGGCCTTCTCCAACTCTTTTTTCAGCTTTTCTTCGCCTGCGCTATAATCTTTCAAGTACTTCACGTAGTCGGCAAAGCGTGTATTCTCAGGCGAGTTTTTGTATTGTATACCATCTGGTATTTGGTCTATCGGAGCCACTATGGTTATTTCGTCACCCTTATTCAGCAGCACCTCAAAGTTGGTCTGTAAGTCAGACAGATACAATATATAAATTCCACCTACAAACTCAGAACTGCTGCTACGCATAACGGCAGTACCGTTTTTATCAAAACGAGCAGAATCGGTCTTGAAAATGGTAGGTCTGTTTTTGCCGTAGTAGTGCGCCAGAAACACCATAGAATCCTTAACACCGGGCATCTTCAATACCAGATTGTAGCCTTCTTTTGCCCACACTTGACCACCAAAGGCGGTGAGGAGCAATGCAGTAATGAGTGAAATTCGCTTCATACGAGTTTTGGTTAGTTTTATTTGGTTAATACTTTACACTTAGGTGTTGGTACAATAACTATTGTTAGGAAGTCAAAAATAATCTTAAATATCTGTAGATGTAGCTAGCAACTGGCATGTAAACGCCAAAATTCACAAAGTTTTAGAACTTATATGTAGCTACAGCCTTACCGCATATAGCATACCTAACCTTCAGCGGTGTTTTGGGCAACCACCCGCAGCTTGCTTTTGCGGGCACCATACAGAAAGTATACCAGCAGCCCCAGCAATAGCCATATCATAAACCGCTCCCAGTTGGTGACTCCAGACTCCGACAGTAAGTAAGAGCAGCATAGAAAACCCAGTACCGGTATAAGGGAATAATTGCGGATAAACGTAAGTACAGAGGTAATAAGAAACACTAACCCAAACAGCCAGAAAGGTACTCTGCTGCTAATAGCAGCCCAAGTTATATGCCCCGCATCGTCAGATAAATGAAAAGCCCCAGCTATACCACCCGGATAATAGGTACTGAATAAAACAAGAGATATGATCAACAGTGCTGGTACTATGTACTTACCATTGACATAGGGCGTCTTAAATTTACTTTGCAACCTGTGGGGGTCGTTTTGCAACTTCAATATACCACCGCACACCAGCACAAAGGCGAATAAAGTACCCACACTGGTGAGGTCTACCACCACAGTAAGATTCATAAACAAAGCAGGTATACCCACCACACAGCCAGTGAGTATGGTAGAGAAAGAGGGTGTTTTATACTTGGGGTGTATACGTGCAAAAATGGGTGGCAATAGGCCGTCGCGGCTCATACTCATCCATATACGGGGCTGACCCAGCTGAAACACCAGTAGCACACTAGCTGTGGCTATTACAGCACTTATAGATATAATGCCCGCTATATAATTGGCCCATTTACTGTTCATACTACTAAACACAAATGCAAGTGGGTCGCCTACATTGAGGAGTTTATAACTGGTCATACCGGTAAGCACCAATGCCACTAGTATATACACTACAGTGCAAATAATGAGGGAATAAAACATAGCTCTGGGCAGGTCGCGCTGCGGATTGCGACACTCCTCGGCAGTAGTAGAAATGGCATCAAACCCTATATAAGAGAAAAACACAGCCGAAGTACCCGCCAGTACACCACCTATACCATTGGGTAGAAAGGGTGTCCAATTGGCAGTATCTACGTAAAAACAGCCCGCGACCATCACCAGTATAATGATGGCAATTTTTAGTATCACCATAATATTGGTACTACGGCGCGACTCGCGAATGCCAATGTATATGATCCAGGTGATGATGATAGTGATAAAGAAAGCGGGTAGATTGCAAATAAACCTTGTGCCAGCTACTAGTGGTGCATTCGTCCAGGCTAGTTTGGCTGCTTCAGATAGCCCATCTTTGGCAGTCCAGTAGTCGGTGGCCAGATACTCAGGAATATGCAGCTGCACTCCCCCTATCTTTATGCTATTGATCAACGATGTAAAATAACTACTCCACGATATAGCTACAGCAATATTGCCTATGGCATACTCCATGAGCAGGTCCCAACCTATGATCCACGCTACTACCTCGCCAAAAGCTACATAGGAATAAGTGTAAGCACTACCCGACACTGGCACCATACTAGCAAACTCGGCATAACAGATAGCAGAGAACCCACAAGCAATGGATACAAATAAAAACAATAATATTATACCGGGTCCACCATCAAAACTAGCCTTGCCTATAGTCGAAAATATGCCTGCGCCTACTATAGCTGCAATGCCCATGAAGGTAAGATCGCGCACGGTGAGCACCTTCTGCATACCAGATGAATGACCATCTATAAGACCGTCAGCTACTTCTTTGTTGATATGTGTGAGTGTCTTCTTCCGAAATATGTCTTCCTTCATACAGGTTTGTTCGTGTGCCCAATGCGCTTTTGATGTACAATGTTTTTTTATGGCTTAGGTGGCGGTGGCGGAGTAGCTGCTTGTGGTGCTGCCGCTTGCTGCTGTTGGGCAGCCTGCAACTGTAGCACTGCAGTGTTGATACTCTGCTGAGCCAAAATGTAACTAGGCTCCATCTTCATCACCGTTTGCCAAATACCTATAGCCTCTTGCACACGACCAGATAGATAATAACACACACCGAGATTGTAGTATACCTCAAACAGCTTGGGGTAATTAGGATACAACATTTTGGCCTTATCGTAGTCTGCCTTGGCACTATCGGGCATATCCAGCTTCAGGTAAGCTACACCTCGGTTCATATACCCTGATACGAATGTAGGGTGAACCTCTAGTGCTTTATTGTAATACTTGATACCCGTACGAAGATCGGCATGTTTTTTAACAGTGTCTTTTTCAGCCTCCGACCTATTGACATATGACGAAGCTACGTTGGCGTTTACCAATACACTATTGGGAGAGTTTTCTATATCATGCCCAAAAAGGGTTTCATCGTTTTTCCAGTCGGCATTACGGTCAATAGTTTTGAATCCGTAAAGCCCAATTATGAGCACCATTACAGCTCCTAATGTCATTCTACCAGTAGCAGCAGACTTTATCTGCTCCATACCCTTGTATAGAAGCCATGCTGCTGCTATGCAAAACCCTACAGATGAGTGAAATATAAGACGCTCGCCCATTGTACCACCTATATTAAAGATGATGTTGCACACAATAAGTATGTTGAGCAAGTAAAATGCGATAGCAAAAGACAGCACATGTTTTTTCTTGAAGTAATAGAACATACCTCTAAACAATGCCACATGAACCAATAGTGACAACCATACAGACCAATGCGAAAAAGTCTTGTAAGAAATAGTATTGTATGAATAATCGGAAGAAAGTGGGTGTGGGAAAAGCAATAGCTTAATGTAGTTGAGCGTAGTAGATATCTTGGTTGCCAATTTCTGAATATTATCGGCATTGGCATAAGGATTATTCAAGATATCGTTATCAGAACTGGCATTCATAGATGCTACTATACTGAAACGTACCATGGCGTACACCGCAACTACTGCTATATAGGGCAATGTAGCCGAAAAACACTTGGATATCGAAAAACCATTGAACAAATAAAAGGCCAATGGCAACAATAAAACCATTGTAATGGCGTATTCCTTGGCTAGAAATGCCAAAAACATACAACCCATTGCGATAAACAGATTTTTGATTTTATCTTCTTCGTAGTACTTAAATGCAAAGATAAACGTAGCGCAAATGAGCATCAATGACATTATCTCGTCACGGCTCTTTACGTTGGCCACTACCTCTGTATGTATGGGGTGAACGGTGAACAATACTGCCGCTATGAGCGCAATGATAGTATTATCTTTAAAAACGATGTAGCGCAAGAAATACAACAAGGTAATGACACACCCCATATACCATAGAACATTGAAAACGTGGCGAGTAGCCATATTTTGCAAAAACTTTTGCTCAGCGGGTGCCTTCATTTCGTAGGTCATACCCCGTTCCAGCACACTATCAACCTTTTCTTTAGGCACTGCACCAAAGAACTGCTGCTCAATAGCAAAGGTGACAATAGATAGCGGACGATAACGACCACCTGCTAGCTGGTTGGAAGAGTTGAATTGCCGATAGTAACTATCAAACGCATCTTTGGTGAGGATATCCTTGATACCAGCAAAGCCCTCATACACATACTCGTTCTTTACAATGACAATGGTATCATCTAGCGCATACTCGTGCTTGAAAGTGTTGCAATACAATACAAATGCCAGTAGCCCTACAATGATGGCTTGAAATTTGAATTCGTACAGCCACGCAGGTATTAACGGGTCTTTTACTACAGGTGCTTTTTCTACCACTACTGCTTGTTTTTGCGGTGGTGCCTGTACCGGTTTTTTGTTGGTATTCGTTATCTTCTTTGTCATTATGATACAGTAATAGCCAAATGTAATTATTAATCGGTTTTCATCATAACGAAGGATGAAAAAACGATAATTATATAAACTAAATTAGCAGACACAGATTGTTTAACAAAATGTCATTACAATATTTTCTACTACCTAACGTTGTGTAAAATAGCATCTCAGCTGCCCCAAAAACAAACCTTCATGTCAAACGACCCAGAAACACAGCCATTACCTCTTTACAAAACAGGATTGTATGCAATAGCATTTTCGCTGGCAATATATTTATTTCCACATCTCACGGTTTCAAAGAATGAGGACTTCTCGTTCGGAATTTTTGTAATTAATTATGCAATATCAGTAATATACCTTCTGGCAAACAGAAAGAAGAAACTCTTTTTGCAAAATGCACCCGTAATATTGGTTTTGTTTCTGATAAGTGCCTACTCGCTCAATAAAAATATTGTGGTTTTTGAGCAATCGGCCACATGGCTTACAGTTGCATTGGTAATCAGCAGCATTAATATGCTCATTCAGCCTGTGGTGTTCAAGATACCTTCATGGGCCAAAAACGTATCATGGTGGGTTACTGGAGTGTCGTTGTTACTTTTTCTGTACCTAAGCATTTATCTATTTAAAATATACCTATTCGGGATAATAGGCTGCTTTTTATTGGGATTTTCATTGCATGCCTTTTTACCGATAGTTATTGTTATTTACCTAACAAGAAGGATATACAAATGCTGGGCTAATGAGCGAAAACAAATAAGATATGTAATAGCTGGTGCTGCAACAACAATAGTTATTGTAGCAGCGTTTGTATGGCAATGGGATAAAATAAACTCGCAAATAGCCAATAACTACCAACAAACACTCATAGACGACAATGACGAACTACCAGGCTGGATAAGAACCGCTAGACACCTACCAGACTACCCACTTACTGAAAAGTACTTGAAGGGTGAGCTGTTATACAGTATGCCCAAAGACAATGTGTTTGAATTCGGATTGGACATGCCTAACTTGAACTTTGAGGAGGCAAGAAAGCACGACCCACTTATAATGATAGCGGGACTTTTGCTACCCAGACCCGCAATTGACATTGATGAACGCGTTAAAATATTAGAGTCGATGTACCTGTCTGGGCACAAGACGCAAGAACGATTGTGGTCGGGTAATAACCTAAAAACCGACTATGTGATAACTAATGTGAGAATATGGCCTGAACAAAGGCTAGCCTACACTGAAAAAACCATAACAGTAGCCAATACTGGCTATAGAGTAAATAGGTGGGGACAAGAAGAAGCAATATATACCTTTCACTTAGCAGAGGGTAGTGTTGTAACATCGCTATCGCTTTGGATTGAAGATGAGGAAAGAAAGGGTATTTTGACATCCAAGGCAAAAGCCGATAGCGCCTACAAACAAATAGTAGGCGTAGAACAAAGAGACCCATCGGTGGTGCACTGGCAAGAAGGCAATACAGTATCGGTAAGGGTTTTTCCGGTACCTGCCGGCAATAAACGGATATTTAAAATAGGTGTTACATCGCCACTTACTTTACTAAAAAACAAACTGAGCTATGAAAATGTATGGTTTGAAGGACCTGATTTTGCTGACGCAAAAGAAATAAGACAAATAGAATGGAAAAGCAGCGTTGCTATACCTGCAATGCCCGCTGCCTATACCCAAAATACTGAACGAAAATACAGACTGGAAGGCAACTATAACACAAAATGGGACCTTACCTGGGATGCTCCTGAGTTTAAAACTCAACAGTTTTCGTTTGATGGATACACTTATTCCATTGCCCCCTATACCAATCAACTGGCACCTGCCAACATAGAAGACATATACCTGGACATAAACGACCAATGGACCAGAGAAGAAATAGCAGCAATAGCAGCAACTAACAAAAACATGTATGTGTATGAGGACGAAATGACAAAAATGACTGAAAACGACCTAAAAACGGGCAAAACGGTGTCTAGATTGCTGGAATATAGGTTCAGTATGTTCCCATACCATAAAATACCCCGTCCAGAGCGTGCATTGGTCGTAACAAAAGGTACTGCCTACTCGCCCAGCATGAAAGAACTAAAACAATCGGGTTTTGGGAAGGCTATGGCAGCTGGCATGAAAAATAAACCACCAATTCGAGTATTTAACCTAGGTACAGATATGTCTTTATACCTAAGAACGCTAAAAGAACATCGTGCTTTTGACTACGAACAGGGAGATATTTCCTTACTGAAGCAACGAATAAAAGAACAGCAATTTGCACATCAGCCCGAGAATGATAGTGTGGTGGTGGTAACAAATTCACAAATTCAGCTACACAAAACGCCCGACACTACAACTCATAAGGGCAACGATCAATTGATGCGCCTATTTACTTACAACCACATAATGGGCAGCCTGAAAAACAATCTTTACCCCGATAGCTATGCCGATTCGGCACTGGTAGAAGAAGCAGAGCAAGCCTACATAGTATCTCCGGTAAGTAGCCTAGTGGTACTGGAAACACAAGAAGACTACGACCGGTTTGGGATAAAGAAAAGCAATAACACACTGGACAATGCTACACTAAAATCGAACGGCGCTGTGCCCGAACCACACGAATGGGCGTTGATACTACTGGCAATCGCAGTGGTAACATACTTGACTAAAAAAGAACAAATACTACAACTGCTGAAAAGATGATAACAGTCAGCAAACCGTCAGCTCTCGCTGCACCAGCAGGCACACTACTATGGGTGCTGGCTGGTGTATATGGCTGTGTGTTACTGCTATTTCTGAATGACTATGTATTATGGAATTCGGTAAATTTCATTTGTGGTATGGTGGCAGTACCTCTTACCATTATGGCAGAAAGTAGAGTACAGGCATCGCGCAGATTTTATGTACCAGTCATATTACTGGCATTGCTGTGCATATTATTACCACATAAAAGCATACTGCTAGCTGCCATAACTGTGGGGGCGATATGTGTGGTGGAGCAAACGTATAAAAAGTTGCCGCTACTTACACTGCTTACTTTAGGGCTTATGACTCCTGTGGCTCAGTACCTTGCTAGTTTGCTGGGGTTCCCAATACGGCTATGGCTCACAAATATTGCTGGGTATTTGCTCACCTATACTGGCATTAGCACTGCCACAACCGGCAACCTTATCACATTTGGTGCCAACGAATACTCGGTAGACCCTGCATGTATGGGCATAAATATGCTGCTGACCTCTCTGCTTTGCGGGATAATGACAATGGCAGTGCTGCAAAAGAAACACCATAAAAAACTGACGGCGAAGTATGTATTTGCAATTCTGGCAGTAGTGTTTCTGCTTAACCTCTTGTCTAATATACTGCGAATAGTAGCCCTAGTGCTGTTTGATATAGGAGCTAACAAAATAATGCATGAAGTAACTGGGCTCATATGCCTTACAGTATATGTGCTGCTGCCTGTATACGGGATCATAAACAAAACGATAGCAAATGCCCCTACCCAACATAACACAACCACTAGCAGCTCACTTCCTACTACTAAACTGAAACTAGCCTTTCATCTTGTTATGATAGCTACATTGTGCTTAGCCACATTAAGACACATAAAAACTGAAGCGTCGATCCCTATACTACGCCCAGTAAGTGTAGCGGGCTATACTGCCACTATGTATGACAAAGAAATATGCAAGTACAGCAATGCCCAAACACTAGTGTACATTAAAAAGCCCAAAAGCCTGCTGAGCCCTGAGCACAACCCTGTGATGTGCTGGCTGGGCACTGGTTATACATTTACCAATATAAAGGAAACACGAACCCCCAAAGGCACCATATACACAGGTGTGCTGCTGAAGGGCAAAGATAAACTGTACACGGCATGGTGGTATGACAATGGACAAGAACGCACCACCAACAATATGGCCTGGCGGTGGAAAGTACTAAAAGGCAGCCCACAGTTTGCTATCATCAACGTCACCACCAGCACCCCAGAAGCTCTGCTGCATAGGGTAAACGAAATAATGAGTAACAATACATTTAGAAAGGCACTGTAACCACACAATATGAGTAGTATCCCTACCCTAGTATGGTCACAGTGCCTTTAGACATCAGCTTTCGCTAATTTATATTACCACAGATGCACCCTGAGGCTATCTGCTAGGTACATCTTATTGCCGGGTTTTACATTAAATGCTTCGTAAAACTCTGGCACATTGGGGAAAGGTCCGTTAACTCTGTACTTAGATGGTGAGTGAACATCTGTCAGCAGATGATCGGCGATAACTTCTGTGCGTTGCACCAGCAGCCAACCTAATGAATAACCGAGGAAGTAGCGCTGCAAAGGTGTGTAACCACCTATTTTTTCGCCTTTTTTATAGGCTTCGGTTTGCTTAAAGGCATCGAGCCCTATCAGTATACCACCTAGGTCGGCAAGGTTTTCGCCCAAGGTAGCTTTGCCGTTGATGTGAATGGTATCTACTGGGGTAAATTTATTGAACTGCTGCACCAGTACCTCTGCACGCTTATTGAATTGTTTTTCATCTTCTGAAGACCACCAGTTGCGGAGGTTTCCATTTTCGTCAAACTGCCTACCCTCGTCATCAAAACCGTGTGTGATCTCGTGCCCTACTGTCGATGCAGCCATGTATCCATAGACCAGTGCATCGTCGAGCTCTTCATCCTTAAAGCCCGGCACCGTCATCATGGCTGCAGGCAACACTATTTCATTGTTGCTTCCGTTGTAGTAAGCATTGTAAGTTTGCGGGGTCATGTTCCATTCTGTGCGGTCAACTGGTTTGCCTAGTTTTTTTAGTTCATAGTTATTCCACCATTCACTTGCACGCATCATATTCAGCGCAAAGGGCCCACGATCTATCTTCATTGATGAAAAATCTTTCCAAGTATCGGGATAACCCACCTTCTTGCTCATACCCATCAGTTTGTGTATGGCTTTTTGTTTGGTGCTATCACTCATCCAGTCTAGCTTTTCTATACGGGCTTTATAAGCAATACGTACATTTTCTACCATCTGCTCATAGCGTTCCTTAGCTTTTGGGGTAAAGTACTCTTTTACAAACAACTGACCCAGCACTTCACCTATTACACCTTCCTCTGCCTCCAGCGCACGGCGGGGCCTATTACGTTGCTCCTGTGCGCCACGTATGGTGCGCGAGTAGAAGTCGAAATTAGCATCTACAAATGGCTTGCTCAGATAATCTGAATAATCAGACACCAAATGAAAAGTCATGTAATCCTTTATCGTCTCTATATCTGTACTACTGATAATTTTATCTAGCGCCTTCAGAAACTCTGGCTGACCCACTATTACACTATCCACATCATGCACACCTAGCTGCACCAGATAGGTAGCCCAATCTATACCCGGAGTAAGCGTGGACAGCTTAGCTATAGCCACCTTATTGTAATTGGCATAAGGGTCACGGAGTGCTTCCAGTTTGCGCGATGCCTTAGCGAGGTTAGTCTCTAGCGCCACGATACCCGCCGCCTTTTTGTCGGCAGCGGCAGCATCTGTGCCCATTAACCTGAAAATAGTAGCTATATACTGCGGATACTGTGCCAGTATCTTGGCAGTGCGGTCGTTGGTATTGAAGTAATAATCTCTATTGGGCAGCCCCAGACCACCCTGATACAGGTAGTAAGCCTGCACATCACTTTTCTTAGCATCTTGCCCTACGGAACTAGAGAACAACACATTGACACTGTAACGGTGCATATGCATCACCTGCGCCAGCAGATCGGCCTTGGTTTTGATGGCAGCTATTTTATCTAGTTCACTTTTCAGTGGTGCTACACCAGCTTTCTCAATAGAGATTGTATCCATGGCACTATACCAGAAATCACCAATCAACTGACCTGGTCCAGATTTTTCAGCTTTTTTTACAGCCGCCTCATTTATGGCTAGCAGTTTCACCCTCAGCTCTCGCTCCACCAGCTCGCCTATCCCGAACGATACCTCTTCGGCAGGTATGGGGTTATTCTTGATCCAAGTGCCATGTGCAAATGCGAAAAAATCATCGGCAGGGTTGACAGTAGTATCGGCATGAGCAGCCAAAATATCTTCTTTAGTGGCATTTTTATCTGCCGATGGGTTAGAGTTGCAAGACGCCAGAAAAGCTGTGGCTATGGCAAAACTCATGAACTTTTTGTTCATATATCTATGCTGATTTAGTATTAAATAAGGAACTACAAATGTATCGCTAAAATTCTTGCATTATTGTATCTCTATGTTGTCGCCGTAGAGCTTGGCTTGTTTGTTCATTAGCAGGTCCAACATCATCTTCACTCGAGCCATTTTTTCTCTTATGGCTACATCCCAAAACGAATCACCATCCTCTGCATTAAAAGCCACGGTTTGCACATTTTTATGATTGGCTATATAAACAGCACGCTGATTGTGAAAGCGCTGTGAGATAATTGTAAAACGTGTTTGCCCAAACACATCTCTGCATCTCAGTATACTATCTAGCGTTCTGAAGCCTGCATTATCCATATAGATACACTTAGCGGGCACTCCCCTTGCTATGAGGTCGTTCTTCATGAGCAGGGGTTCGTTGTAGTACAGCGTGCTGTTGTCTCCGCTCACTATTATAAAGTCTACCTTCCCTGCCATATACAGCGCCACAGCCGCATCTATGCGGTGCTGATAGTATACATTGATGATGTTTTTCGACTTATCATTATACTTCGCAGTACCGAGCAGCAACCCCACCCTGTTTTTAGGTATCTGGTTGATGTCGTTGTATATCTGACGGCTAGTAGCAGTATTAACCACATAGTGTACCGTACCCACCACTAACACTAGCGATACAGACAAAATGAGAATAATATATCGCCACGAGCGGAGAATCATGATATTTTACAAGGATATGCAAGATAGTTTATTCCTTGATAATGTGGAATTTAGCCCCATTAGCCTACCAGGACAAAGAAAGACTTTTTTCTTTGCTGTCCTTGGTGAGTCTCCCAGATTTTTCAATACAAATGCGGCAGCACAGGGTTTGCAAAACCACTATGTCCATTATTCCCTTTCCCCACCCGTAGCTGGAAAAATCTTCGATAAACTAAAAGAGAAGCCAAGCAATACGGTACTGTTCAGTATATCATCGGGCACTAGTGTTCTCAATGGAATATATGTACCGTCTTTCCATACGTGTACCTGCACAGTTTCCCTTATAGGGTCTACTATCCAGTATTCTTTTACCCCTGCCTCTTCATACACTTCATACTTTAGTTTCATTTCCTTACGGCTGTTACCTGCAGATAGTATCTCTACCACTATATCTGGTGCTCCTACACAGCCACGCTCGTCTATTTTATTTGGGTCGCATATCACACATATGTCGGGTTGCAATACAGTGATAATATCTTTGTCGTCCTTTGTTTTGCGAGGAATACGCACATCAAAAGGAGCAGAAAACACTTCGCAGCGGCTGTTGATAAGGAAACTACCAATAGCTACATGCAACACCGACGACACCCGCTGATGCAAGCTTCCTGGCGCAGGACTCATTTTAAAGATTTTCCCCCTTATGAGTTCCACTCGCTCCTCAAACCTCCATTTGTAATAGTCGGCATAAGTATACAGCCGATTCAAATCAATATCTGCTAATTCCATAATAAGATAAGTTATTCAAAGATACAAAGAAATATACTGTATCTATACATCGGTTGGTATGTGCATAGTGCTTTTGGGCCTAATTGATTTAATAAGCACTTTAGAAAAATGAAGATAAAATAATCACAGCCACACATCACTTTGGCTCGCTATGTGTAACTTAAATAAGAGCATTAATGGCGTGCAAAAGCTAACGGTCGGTGGCTATTCTTTCCTATAGCTATGCAAGAAACCCACAACACATGCTGAGTAAACCTGTAATAATGATCAATTGTTGTAAAAGTTTCAACAGACCATTTGTAGGATGTAAACAAATTTGCTTACATTTGTAGTGTGACAAGTCAATTTGAAAAATATAAAGGTATCCATCCAGGCCTCGTACTAGCTCGCGAACTTGATAAGCGGTTAATCAAACAACGTCCATTTGCATTATCAATAGGCGAACACCCACAAACGTTTAATGCTATTACAAAAGGTAAAAGAAATATCAACGTAGCCTTGGCATTAAAAATTGAGCAGAAGCTTGGGCTAGACGAAGGCACATTGCTGATTTTGCAAGCATTCTATGATATCAAGTTAGCAAAGCAAAAGTTTGCAATTGACAAACCTAATCTATCCGTATTAAGAAAATCACTGTTTTGGGATACAGACATTGAGAAAATAGACTGGGAAAGGCAATACAAAGCGATAATTCATAGAATAATAGAAAAAGGAAATGACGAAGAGAAAAATGAAATTATCCGCTTTTATGGCAAAGCAAAAATCAGAGCGGCGTTGAGTGCTCCCAGAACCTCACCACAAACATTACTACACCTCACGTCCTAAAATATGCTGCACTACAATACTGTAAATACATTGTTACATGAATGCCTGATAAAAATTATGGCTTCGAATGTTTTCGGAGAGTTTAGGTTAGTGGGTGGTACTGCGTTAAGCCTGCAAATTGGTCATAGACTTTCGGTAGATATAGATTTATTTAGCGATACTAGATATGGGAATATTGATTTCAAATCAATAGCAGAATATTTAAGTAATAATTTCAATTATGTTGATTATTTCAATGTTGATAACCCGTCATTTGGAATGTCTTTTACTATCGGTACGGACAAAGAAAATTCTATTAAGTTAGATGTCTATTACACAGACACTTTCATACAGACACCTTTAGTAATCGACAATATACGGCTAGCGACTGTAGAGGAGATAATAGCAATGAAAATAGATGTTATTCAAAGAGGTGGTCGTAAAAAAGATTTCTGGGACATACATGAATTACTACCAAAATACTCAATTGAAAAGATGCTACATCTTCATGAAATGCGATATGAATACGATCATGACAGAAAGCTAATAATTCAAAAATTGACTGATTTTAGTATTGCCGAAAATGATCTTGAACCAATGTGCCTAAGAGGGAAATATTGGGCGTTTATTAAAGAAGACATAGAAGATGCCGTAAAAGCCTTTCACTTGCCCTACCCCCCCTACTTCATTACCCCTACACCCCTTGCTTCTTATAAATATGCCTCACCAAAAAGTAATATTGCTCAAAAAAGTGGTGCATAAATATATGGTTAGGCTTGGCGGCAAACTGCTTGTAATAAACGTCATCGGGCGTGAGCACTACTAGCGTGCCAGCAGGCACATAATTGAAGCTATGCTCAAACTTTGGCCGCTCAGCACCGGGCATGTACTTGCGCAGAAACTTCCAGGTAGCCTTACCCAAGTAGTGCTCAAACCTGCGTTGTGCCTTGCGTGTAGCTCTGTTGGTGCGGTTATATACCCTATTTAGCACCAGACGTACAAAAAACTTCTGTTTTTTGAGAATGGACTTATCCCAAGTAAAGGGATTGACGGTATTGATATCGGAGTATCGCTGCACACTTAACGGCATTTCAGGTACCCAGTCGAGCGAACTGACCACAGAAAAAGCCCAGCCATCGCGATTGATAGCCGCATAGTCGTATGCAAAAAACAAATTACCAGGCTTGGGTGCGGCACTGCAGTAGGTCTTGAAAACTATGTCGGAAGGTAGTGCACCTGCCTGAACCTGATAGTGCAAATATGCCCTTAGCAGAAAAGCCAGTGCCCCACCCTGACTGTGCCCTTCTATGACCACCTGACGCACACCAGCGGCATATTGCTCGCGAATGTGGGCTATAATATCGGGTATCATGCTGCAAATACCTATAGACCAACCAGCATGTACCATAGCATCTGGATGGCTAGCAAACTGGTAGTGAAACTCACCTGTATCGGTCATTTTCAGCGTACCGGTAGCGGGTATCATTGCTGCAAATATGTTTTCCATGCCGTTGTCGGTGGCAGGTACGGTGCCTCTGAGATTGATGGCAATGGTAGCCCCATCGGCACTGCGCCATAGGCTCCACTGGTTGTGCAGCCCCATTTCGGGCGATTTGTATATACGGGTATATTTAAGTTTGGGGGCAGTTTTGGGAAACAAAACACGGTCCATATGCCCAGAGCATCGCTGTAGGGTTTCTGTGTATTCATCGGCATCAAAACCAGGCTTTAATGGCCCTGCTGTAGCTGACAACTGAATTCCCAACAATACTAAAATCATAATAACCCTCATATCACCTTGTATTTGTGATGCAATATACTAACCCTGAGCTCGGCAACATGAATGGAGGGATGATGAAAACAACAGACTCAATAATTATTGTAAGTTTACCATAGAAAAACACACATAAATGACTGTAAAATCTATTCAACGCTCTGTACAACTGGTAACATTAGCTGGCGTACTAACCTCAACTATAAGTTGTGGCAACACAGCCGAAGCACCCGCTGGTACAACTGCTGTTGATACTACCGCGGCAGCCCCTAACAACACCACCCAAAGCGATGTACATGAGCTACACTGGCTCAATGGCTGGTGGCAAAACCCCAGCGAAGTGGGTATAGCATTTGAAGACTGGAAACTAAACGACAATGGCTCCATGACCGGCAGAAGTGGCATGGTAGTGGGCAAAGACACGATAGCATCTGAAACGCTAGTTATAGAACAAAAAGAAAACAAAATATACTACATACCTACCGTAAAAGGACAAAACAACGACCAACCCATACCATTTGAGATGACGAGTGCGGTGGCAGATAGTTTTGTGTTTGAGAATAAAGAACATGACTTCCCAAACCGTATAGTATACTACAAACTACCCAACAATAAACTGACGGCTGTAATATACGGCACTATGAACGGACAGCCAGCATCTGAGCGTTTTGAATTGAGCAGATAAGCAATAGCTAATGACTACACTGTACCCAAACACACCTTTTTTGACGGATATGTTACCTACATTGGCGATAACATGGTAATTTTGAGCAAAATAAACAATACGTAAAAGTAATGTCGCAGAGCAAATTAATAACGATGGATGAGTTTACCATCCAAGAGACACGCAAATTTCCACAGGCTACCGGAGACCTTTCTGCATTGTTGAGAGATCTAGGGCTGGCAGGTAAAATAATCAACAATCAAGTGCGCAAAGCGGGCCTGGTGGACATACTGGGTAAGCATGGCGCTACCAATGTGCAGGGAGAGGAGCAAATGAAACTTGACATTTTTGCTAACGACACCCTGATCAATATATTAAATAACTGCTCGGAATGTGCTGGCATAGCATCGGAAGAAAATGACAACCACGTATCTTATGAAGATACGTTTTCATGCAATGCTAAGTATGTAGTACTATTCGACCCACTTGATGGCTCGTCTAACATAGACGTAAATGCATCTATAGGCACTATATTCTCTATTTATCGTCGTGTGAGCCCGGTAGGTACTACTTGTACTGAAGAAGATTTTTTGCAGCCCGGCAATAAGCTAGTAGCAGCAGGTTATATCATTTATGGTAGTAGCACCATGATGGTATATGCCACTAAATTGGGTGTAAATGGATTTACGCTAGAACCGTCGATAGGTGAGTTTTGTTTGTCGCACCCCAACATGCAATGCAAAGAAAATGGCAAAATATACTCTATCAATCAGGGTAATAGCGTAAAGTATGATGAAGGTATGTTGGCGTACCTGTCATACTGTATGGAAGAAAACAAAGAAGATGGCAGACCCTTCACGCAACGCTACATAGGCTCTATGGTGGCAGATATGCACCGCACACTAATAAAAGGTGGTATATTCATGTACCCCGGCGACAAAAGTGCGCCTAAAGGTAAATTGCGCCTGCAATATGAGTGTAACCCAATGGCTTTTATAATGGAAGCAGCGGGCGGTAAGGCAGTAAACAATCAGGAGCGCATATTAGACATCGTGCCCACAGAGCTGCACCAACGCGTACCAATCTTTATTGGCTCAAAAAACATGGTAGATAAGGCAATGGAGTTTGTGGGTGCCGCTGCACTAGCAAAGTAAATTAAATACAAATAAATATATTATCAGCCCCGAATGCTTAAAACATTCGGGGCTGATTTGTAATAGCGGGTTGTTTTTCGATATAGGGATGACGAAATCTTAAATAGTGCAATAGCAAATTAGTTTCAATACAGTTTTGCAAAGAATACAAAACTGAGGCGATGGTGGGCTATTTTCCACTAACTTTGACCGCCTTAAAACAAAGTGATGATATGCTCGATTTCGAAAGGTTTATATTGAAAAATGGATTACGTGTATTAGTACATACTGATACTGCTACACCTATGGTAGCTGTAAACCTACTATATGATGTAGGAGCGAGAGATGAGGAAGCAGGCAGAACGGGATTTGCACATCTTTTTGAGCACCTCATGTTTGGTGGCAGTGTGAACATACCTGAGTATGACGAACCGCTACAAATGGCAGGTGGAGAAAACAATGCCTACACCACTAATGACATTACTAACTATTACATACAACTGCCTTTACAAAACATAGAAACTGCCTTTTGGCTGGAAAGCGACAGAATGTTGTCGCTGGCATTTGGCGATAAAAGCCTGGATGTGCAGCGCAAAGTAGTGTGTGAAGAATTTAAAGAACACTATCTTAATAAGCCCTATGGCGATGCATGGCACTTGCTGCGGAAACTTGCTTATAAAACGCACCCTTATCAATGGCCTACTATAGGTGAAAATCTGGAGCAGATAGAAACTGCACAGTTGGAGCATGTGAAGGCATTTTTCTTCAAGCACTACAGACCTGTAAATGCTGTTTTGTGTGTAGCCGGTAATGTGACAAAGGAACAAGTAGAAGAACTAGCCACAAAATGGTTTGGAGATATAGAAGCTGGTGAAAAATATGTAAGACAACTACCTGCTGAGCCTAGACAGGAAGAAGACAGAACACAAGAACACTTATCCAATGTGCCACTAGATGCATTATACAAGGCATGGCATATTACAGGTAGACTAGCACCGGGCTACTATGCCGCCGACCTGATAACTGAGATAATGGGCAGTGGTATGTCTTCGAGACTATATCAGCGGCTAGTGAAAGAAGAACAACTATTCAGTAGTATCAATTGTTATCATACAGGTAGCTTGGACCCAGGGATGTTGGTAATAGAGGGCAAGGTGCGCGAAGGTGTGACTTTAGAACAAGCCAATGAGGCTGTAGAAAAAGAAATAACACACCTGACAGAAGCTGGCGTGAGTGACAGCGAATTGCAAAAGGCAAAAAACAAAATAGAGTCTATGATTGCCTTTGAAGATATGAGTTTGCTAAATCGCGCCAATAATTTGGCTTATTATGAACTGATAGGTGATGCAGCACTCATAAATGCTGAGTGGGAAAAATACAATGCAGTAACGACAGCTAGCTTGCTGACAGAAGCAAAAGAGATTTTCAGAAAGGGCAATTGCAACACCCTTTTGTACAGAGCTATAGCCAAATAAAAAACGATGGAGCAAAGTCTTAATACAGGATTTGAAAACCGAATTACCAAGCTATTTGGGATTAAGTATCCTATCATACAAGGTGGTATGATATGGGCTGCAGGCTGGCGACTAGCTGCCGCAGTGAGTAATGCAGGCGGACTAGGGATAATAGGCGCTGGCAGCATGTACCCAGAGGTATTGAAGGAACATATAAAAAAGTGCAAAGAGGCTACGAACCAACCATTTGCGGTAAATCTTCCATTACTCTACCCATCTATAGAGGAACATGTAGCTACTATAATAGAAGAAAAAGTGCCTATTGTGTTTACATCAGCTGGCAACCCAAAAACATGGACAGCACACTTGAAGGCACACGGCATTGTAGTAGTACATGTGGTATCTAGTGCAAAATTTGCACTAAAGAGCCAAGATGCGGGAGTAGATGCTGTGGTGGCAGAAGGATTTGAAGCTGGCGGACATAACGGGCGAGAGGAGACTACCACCTTATGCCTAATACCGGCTGTGAGAGCAGCCATCCACATTCCACTGATAGCGGCGGGCGGAATAGCGACTGGTAGAGGTATGATGGCAGCGATGGTACTAGGAGCCGAGGGTGTGCAAATGGGTAGCAGATTTGTATGTACGCCAGAAGCTTCAAGTCATGATGCTTTCAAGCAAGCAGTTGTCAATGCTACTGAGGGCGACACTGTGCTGTCGCTGAAAAAACTGACACCTGTAAGGCTTATCAAAAATGAATTTTATGCTAAAGTTGCCGCTGCCGAAAACAATTGTGCGACAACAGAAGAACTGAACGCATTATTGGGAAGAGGAAGAGCGAAATTAGGCATGTTTGAAGGTAATATGAATGAAGGAGAATTGGAAATAGGACAGGTAAGCAGTATAATCAGCGACATAACGCCAGCTGCAGATGTTGTAGCACAAGTGTGGAAGGAATTTACTATAGCTTGCGCTTCACCATTTACCCTTTAATATATATGTATATTCACCAACGTTTTACCCTTTTGCACCGTCTGTAGTTCTAGCAATAATAGTTGCTAATAGTTACAAAAGTTATCGCAGTTAGTATCGAAGCAAATTAAGTTCAGGAACTTGATTTACTTTGATATATTTGTATAGTATTTTTATCTTTACCCGATAAATTTTTATGAAAAGATTTTTATTTACCATAGCCATATTCTTGTGTATCAATAACTTGTACGGTCAGGCTGTAACCCTACCTACTGGCAATCTTGATGCATGGTATCCTTTTTGTAGTGGAGCAGACCTAGTAGACAGAACGTTTGCTGGATTTGATTTAACTGGAGCCAACCTTACCCCTGCCACTGACCGCTTTGGTCGCCCGAACAGAGCATATAGCTTTAATGGAGTGAATAGTGAAATGCACTATTCAACATTCTTTCCAATACCTGTATTTGGTGTGAGTGAGTTTACCTATTCTTGCCATATATACCCAACTGCCATACAAGATGCAATTATATTATATAACGGCAACCCTACTGTGAATGGTTTAGGAATAGTAATGAATGATGGTACTTTTGGTGGTGGTCCTGGCAACAGCGTTTCTATATTGCTGAATGGAACGGATCAGCAATTGGCGACCCCAGTGACAATAAATCAGTGGCATCATTTGTTGCTGCGTAGAGTTGGTAACGGTTATATATTCTTCGTAGACGGCGTTAATGTGGGCAACTACATACCTGCTACTGCACCAGGTTTTGCGCCACCAACCACAGTATTTCAATTAGGCTATGACTTTACAGCTAATGCACGTGCATTTACCGGCAGAATAGATGATGTTGCAATATATAGCCGTCAGGTAAATAATCCGGAAGTTATCAGATTACGTGATTTCAACCCCAATATCATATTTACATTAGGAGTAGACACAGCAGTGTGCGAAAACGTGGTCAACCTTGGTGGCGGTGGAACAGGAGCTGGATTAGATACTACGATATATCCTAACAAACAATTTTTCGCTGGAGGCTACAAATACACGTGGAGTACAGGAGACACTACAAAATCAAGAATAACCATCAACTTCCCGAATGGCACTGTTACTCCTGATTCTACTCGCTCATTGACTATAGAAAAACTTTATTCTTGCCCTACAAACAGAGCAGTGACAATACGCCACATCATTCCCAAAGTAGACTTAGGCAATGATACAATATTCTGTTCTGGCGACTCTTTGGTGCTTAATTCCGTTCCTAATTCTGTTTCTGAATATTTATGGAGCACCGGCGACACAACATCAACGATAACTATTGGTGTAACAGGTGTGTACTCCGTAGCAGTGGATAGCTTATCTGGAAGATGTGTTGCATTTGATACGGTTTCGGTGCTTGTAGTACCTCCTACTAGCGTAAGACTGCGTGGAGATACTTTATTGTGCCAAGGAGGTTCTGTGTTACTTTCGTCACTTGACACGCCGTATACTGCTCCTGTATATGTGTGGAGCGATGGCATCACAACTACTCCTACACTCAACGTAACAGCCTCGGGCACTTACTGGTTAGAAGTAACCGACAATAGTTGTAAAGATGCAGATACAGTAAACATAACTATTGTGTATGATACTGTAACGGTACTAAGTAATGACACTGCAATCTGTAAAGGTGCGTCAGTGACAGCAATTTCATCCTTTGACCCTTCAATAACCTACCAATGGACACCTACAACGGGCATGCCTGTATCGACCATACCTACACCTCTCATTACTCCTGATACATCGGCATGGTATTTTGTTAATGCAACCATTTTATCTTGTATAGCAAGAGACTCATTCTATATTGATGTTCAGCCTAACCCGTCTGTGAATATGGGGGGATATAGAAACATATGTGAATTTGACACGATAAAGATTACGCCTGTAGTGACGCCGGGGTGGTATACAAATTATATATACGATTGGACACCGGGTACTTTCCTAGACGACTCTACTGCTCCAAGTGTAATTTTTACAGCTGGAGACACTACTAAACTAGTGTTGACAGTAAGTACGCCGGCGGGCTGCTCTAGTGCCGACTCTATTATTATTTTCAAGTATAATGGCAACTTTGCGTCTATGCGTACCGATACAGTTGTTTGTCCTGGAGATTCGGTAACATTATTCCCGTTGTCTACAGAGCCTGGCACAACCTATTACTCATGGTTTCCAGCAACTTATATAAATGATGCTTTATCAGCTACACCAACAATCAAACCAATAACTAATATTAACTACGATATTATAGCGACGAGCATGTTTGGCTGTAAAGACACACTATCTTATTCAATAACAGTAAATCCTGCGGCGGTTATAACCATAACGGACTCTGCAGTACTCTTTCCAGGTGAAACCTATCAGATATCTCCTGTTTCAAACTGTACCTATTTTTCATGGGCGCCACCGGTAGGATTATCAGATACTTCAGTCTCAAACCCTGTAGCTAACCCACCTGTAAGCACCAAATATATTGTAACTGCACGCACAGAAGATGGCTGCAAGGCTATAGACTCAATAAGTATTAGAGTAAATGAAAACTCTATCATTTCTTTACCAAATGCATTTGCGCCAAGCTCCTCTGTGAATGGCAAACTGAAAGTAATACTTAACGGTATTGCACGTTTGCGTTACTTTAGGATCTACAACAGATGGGGTAATCTGGTTTATGAAAGTGATGATATAACTGATGGATGGGATGGCAATATAGGTGGAGTATCTCAGCCAATGGGTGTATACGTGTATGAAGCAGAAGCAGTAACTGATAAGGGCAAAATACTTAGAAAGCAAGGTAACGTAACATTACTAAGATAAAACTCAATTCAACATACAACATAAAAGCAATGGGGCTGACAAAATTCAGCCCCATTGCTTTTTGAAATACTGAAACTTATTGCCAAATTAAGTTTATAACCCTGTTAGGAATGCCATAGTATCTACCCCATCGGCATAATTATTGAGTGAAGGTTTTTGTGCACTGCCAAATGGGAAAAAGCCTTTGCCAATAATAGCCTGAATATTATCGTTGCTTGTCAACGATGCCACCAACGATTGATAATCGTCGTAAAAACGATAGTGCAACACACTAACTGCAGAAAAAGGCAAATCATTCTCTACTAACAATAATGATTCGTTGCTCATATAAGGCACCCTGTTAAGCAGATAGATAGCTAAATGATAGTCATAGTTGTTTTTGTATTTATTGAGATCGGCATAGTCATTATACTTACCAAAAACCTGTAGTAATCTTGCAAAATCGAAATTGCGAGGGACACAAATCTGAGTTACATTCCTGCAACCAAGTCCATAATAAAGGTAAACATCGTCCGCCAACAACAACAACTCATCTTGAGTTTCATTACCATCTAGTATCGCAACCGAGGTGCGATTTTGGCGTATAATATTAGGGTACTTACCAAAATATTGCTCGAAATAACGAGCCGTATTATTACTACCAGTAGCAATATATGCATCACAGCCATTTAGTCGATCAGCAATTGATATTTTAGCTGCAATTGAAGGATCTGTATTTATCATATATTCGACGATATGCCGCTGTAGCACATCATCTTTTGATGACAACTTGATGTGAAGATTGTGACCGCAGATAAAAGCACACAAAAAATCATGAAAACCAACCAAAGGAATGTTACCTGCCATAATGATACCCACATTCCGAATGTTTGCTGGCATGGTATATGTGGCTACCCATGCTGTAAGTTTTGCTCTGTCTAAGTATTGCTCAACTATGTTAACCACTGCCATGTCAATGTGAGCGGCAGTAAACCAAGCATTAGCCTGGGCGGCTCTGAATTTGGCATTTTGCCACTCTTCATTATTAGCTTTTAAATACTCACCGACACTTACCAATAAGTCTATTCTTGTTTGGAGTAATGCTTTTTCTATCATAATAAATCTTATGCTTGATATGGTACAATTTAGATAACAGTATTTGAAGCGAAGTTGTAACTTTGACCAACAAAAATCTGTAAAAAATAAAAGTTTTATGGCAATAAAAATAACCGACGAATGTATTAATTGTGGTGCTTGCGAACCAGAATGTCCTAATAATGCAATTTATGAAGGTGGTGTAGAATGGGCAATAGCTGACGGGACATCGGTAAAAGGCAGCTATACCCTTATGGATGGAACTGTAACTGACGCCACTGCAGCTCATCAACCATTTTCTGTAGACACCTATTACATTACTGCCAACAAGTGTACGGAATGTCAAGGATTTCATGAAGAACCTCAATGTGCTGCAGTATGCCCCGTAGACTGCTGTGTGCCTGATGAAATGTACAGAGAAACTGTAGACGAGCTACTGGCTAAAAAAGGCAAATTGCACCTATAATTTTAACTAACTATATCATTTAGCCTAATCAGTGTATAACTGATTAGGCTAAATGTAATTTTAGTCTAGTTTAGGCATTCCTATTTTCTTCCAAGAGTCATCTTTTTTCAATCCTGCTTCATCTAGCACTTCTGCTATTTCTTTAAGGAAATCAGGACCAAAGGAAGCACTGTAAATTGTCTTCTTAGTACTTTTATAATTGATTGTGATGTTTAGCCCTGGCAAGTCTGGTAGCGGATTGTCGTACATTTCTTTGCAGGTATCTACCCTATACTTTACAAACATTTCTATAATACCTTTGGCTTTTTCTACACCAATATTTTTCTGGAATATACCTGTGTCTTGGGTGAAACGATTGCCTGTGTAGGTAGCAATACCATTTTTGTTGATATCGATAATATAGTCTGGGCACTGACCATAACACATGGTACGGTGCATGCCTACCGATACGATGTTGCCTACCGTAGATTTTGGTTTTTTCTTTTGTTTTGACTTTTTGGCTAATGCACACGAAAGGGTGGAAAGCATTAAAATAACCAAAGCAATTTTCTTCATTTTATTTTAATTTACAACCCCAAAGATAGTTGTATAAAACGAGAAAGCTCCCTACCCTAAACACTACATGCCATGCAAAGATTAGAAGAACACGAAGAACTATTTTACAGACTTTCACTGTCATTTGTGCAAGGTGTAGGAAACAAGACGAGCAGGGCCATGCTGGAAAAATATGGTAGTGCCACCGCAATATTTAAGTCGCCATTAAAAGAGCTGAAAACCATAGATGGAATAACTGATATTAAAGCTAAAGGCTTTGTAGATGCAGAGGTTCTGAAAAGAGGTGAACAGGAATTAAACTTTGTATTGAAGAATGATATAAAAGTGCTGTGTGTTAAAGATAACTACCCCAAACGGCTGACCAACTGTGTAGATGCCCCTACAATACTGTACTATAGAGGCAATGCTGACCTAGACGCTGCCAAAATAGTGGCCATTGTAGGTACTAGAAAAAATACTGACTATGGGCATAAATTGTGCGAAGAGTTAGTAGACAGACTAAAACAAGTGGACGATATACTAATAGTAAGCGGACTAGCACTAGGGATAGATGCTATAGCTCACAAACGTTGTGTGCAGCAAGGCATACCAACAGTAGGCATATTAGGGCATGGATTAGACCGCATATACCCGTTTACACATAAGGGGCTGGCAACACAAATGGAGGAGAATGGTGGAATTCTGTCTGAATTTGCATCAGAAACAGCACCAGAAAGAGGTAACTTCCCGGCAAGAAACAGAATAGTGGCTGGCATGAGCGATGTGACAGTGGTGGTAGAAAGCCACGCTACCGGTGGGGCTCTAATAACCGCTACAATGGCGGCAGGATATAACCGAGAAGTAGCCGCATACCCCGGCAGAGTAACCGACACCCGAAGCGCTGGCTGTAATGAACTGATACGCACTAATGTGGCGGCAATGATAACGAAGGCTGACGACCTGATAGAACTGATGAACTGGGATACTAAAAAAATTCGCAGACCAGTGCAGCAACAATTATTCATTACACTAACTGAGGAGGAGCAAAAAATTATAGACGTACTGCAAACTAGAGAAAGTGTGCATAGTGATGAGCTATATCACCAATCTGGATTGGCTAGCTCAATGCTGGCAGCTACACTGCTGCAACTGGAAATGCAAGGCCTTATAAAATCACTGCCAGGCAAGCTTTATAGAATGGACTAAAAATGAGCATACCGAACTAGCTATGCTGTTCTTAGATGTTCTGGTTCGGTAGCAGTGTGGGGTGTAAAGAATAACAATGCTGTAAAAATCGAGTAAAACAATATACCCTGCTGCCGAGCAAGCAATGTCTCTGTGAAAAAAGTGACGCTGATGATAATAAGTAAATAGAGATAAAGGTTATTGATGGTGCGCAAAGCACGGACAAACTGGAGTGCCAAAACCGCAATCAGGCCAACAATACCTATGATACCAAATGACAGCCAATCGGAAAGATATTGATTGTGAGGATCGAAGTAGCCTACCCAGAAGCCGCGCTGTAAAGAGTTGAAAAAATAGCGCTGGTTTAATAACTCCAGTGTTCTACCGGGCCCAACTCCTGTAAGCCAATAATGCTGTAGCATGGTTATATCTGTCTGCCATATGAGCTTGCGCGCATGGACTGAGTTTTCCACTACTGCTTTACCTGAATCAGACTGAAACATGCCTAACATCTCTGCAGCACGCTGACGAAAAAAGGGAATGAAAACCCAAGCTGCGCCCACAATACCAGCTAATGCTATAAATGCACCTCTGAACTGACGCAAAACATGGCGCTGAATCCAGATGAAATGAAGGGCTACCAGTACCAGCGCTATAATGGGTGACTTAGCAAACAATGCCAACATAAATACCACAAGGAGATAGGCAATGGCATTTCTAATAATCTTGTGACGGGTGGTGGGTACTGGCTGTAATAGCGTAATGCAAATAGCAAACGCCAAATACATGCTCATATAAGTGGGATGAATACCCGTAAATGGCTCGAAAATGGTGCGGTAACGCACGTGGGATAAAGGTAGTAAACCGCCGTCCACTACAAAGAGTTGGTATAAAAAATAACCATTCCCTAGTAAACACATTATGATACAACCATACACAAAAAATAGTAGCTGATCCTTAATTACACTCCTAAAGGAAGGAGCAGTAATGGCAAAAACGAAAGGCAGTAGAAAGTAGGCTGCTCTACGCTCGCACAAAGTGAGTACAAAAGAGCGATAAGGCATATCTGTGAGGGGAACTGCCCCGACATAAAGTAAGTAACCAGCACCCAAAAGAAATGCCCAGAACAGTAGTTTTGTATCGGGCCATTGCCTAGTGAATAATGTGCGAATAACGAAATAAATACATGCCCCGATAGCAGAAAACACCTGAAATCGCTCGGGCAAAAAGATACATACAACCAGCAACCTGGCCATACTTATATCTATCTTCTGCATGCTATTTGAGTGCCTGTGCATCTTCAATTATGGCGATTCCGCTATTGAGCGCCAAAATACGAGAAAAAAAAGCGATTAAATGAAAGCAATCTCTGTGAGGCAATATAAAATATGCTTAGAAATCTGTGCCTAAAGCAAAGTAGACTATAGGGGTAGGTTTACCTTCGATATTCCAAGCAGCATCTAGCCGTACAAAATAGCCCGATAATGATGTTCTGAGACCAGCACCATACCCTACGGCCAACCCACCGCTATTGGGCACTGTAAGACTAAGCGCCACATTGTTGAGCCCCTGTGGATTGCCAAAATTCGGGAAAACATAGGTGTTTGAAAGATTTCCCGCATCTGGTAAAAATCCTTTCCAAGCAGTACCAGCATCTACAAATGCTACCAATTGGAGATTTTTGAGCATAGGCGACTGTACTGGTCGCTTGACAAATGTTGTAACAACTGGCAAACGAAGTTCGGTAGATACCACTCCAAAGTTATTGCCTGTACGCGCATACTGATTGTAGCCACGCAAAGATGTAGCTAACATCTGAAAGCCAAAATGATCGGCAGGTGCTTGATTGGCATTGGCACTGTTTTGGGGAAACATCCAGTTGTCTACCCCACCCATAAGATATTGCACCATGCTGCTACCGTCAGAGTGGGCATAAGCTACCCTATTGGCCAAAATGAAATTTTTGTGCAGTTTCTGATAATGGCGAAAATCAAGACCTATGTTGTAACAACTACGATTACCATTGTTGAGACCAGCGAAATACTCAGCGTACACCTTGTAGCGAGTACCATTCATGATGTTAAGAGCAGGCGTAATTGTATTGTCGAACACAAACTCTAATCTGCTCATAGATGTGTAAGACGATGTGTTGGAGAAGTCGAGCGCCAGACTTAATGTATCAATTACCTTTTGCACGAATCTATCTTCACGTACCAATGTATTGAATCGCACACTCCGCAAACGATCGATGGGCCTACTGAGCTCAAACTTAGCCATGTGAGTAGTAGTTTTGAAGAGTTGTTGCTTTACAAATAGCAATACATTGTTTCTGTCTACATATCCAACGTCTTTATACTCTTTGTTTTGAGAGCGCAAAAAGAGAATACCCCAGTCTACTCTTCTTTTGAAATTCTGATACTGTAAAAAATAAGTAGAATTGGCGCCTGAAACTGGCAACTGAAAGCCAGCAGTAAATCGGTGATCTTCCATCAATTCATTGAGCGACAAGGTAGTGAGAGCGGCCAAAGATGGGTTAACAAATTGACCTCCGTTGGCAGCTATTGACTGATATTGATTGAAGATTATAGTGTTATCTAGCTTTACAGATAAAAAATCAGGTTTAAAACTGTTTCTATAAGCTGCTGGCTTCATTTTGAGATAAGCACTGTCAGTAATGACAGTGAGTACAGTGCTATCTTCTGGCTGTACTACAACTGGTTCTTCTTCTGCAAGGACTGTTGTATCAGGTGTTCCAAAGTCAGCTTTGGGCTGAGCATCATTATCTGAGAATTCTGATTGAAAAACATTACCCCCTTTTATCTGACTGCGAACTGGCTGGTCGTATCGAACAACTCCAGACTGATTTTTACTTGTAGTCTTCTTGCTGTCTGTAGGCACTGCTGCCTCTGGCTCTTGGCGCTCAGCCGATAAAATAGTGGGGAAAATAGACCTAGCGGCAGCGCTGTCGCCTGGCATGTGAGCATTGTGGTAGTAAACGATGTACTTATCTTTCAGCTGCACTACATCTGTCACCTCACCTGTAGATGGGCTATACTGATGCTTCACCACACTAGTACTATAGTTGGTAACTGGCATAGAATATGCAGAATCAAGGTTATTTTTGTTACGGGTAAACAGAACTACGTACTTATTATTGATTCCATTGCTATCATGGAGGTAAGCGAAATTATCAGGACCGTATTGAACAGGCTGAGTAATGCGACCTTTTTTCACATCAGTGCATTGTATCAATTCCTTCTGCAATGTTTTGGTGTTGTAAAAAAACATATTAGTTGGGCCTGCAGGAAGTTCATTTACCCTAACAGGCACATCGATGTTAGGTTTGGGCCTGTTAGATAAGAAGAGGATACCGGTGCGAGATCCACCACTAATAAACTCAGGGGAAAGATCATCCCACACATCGTCTGTGATGTTGGTCATCTTAGTGCCTCTGATAGAAAACATGTAAAGATCCGTTTGACTCTTACGGATAGCAGAAAAAACGAGATTTTTATCATCCTCCATAAATGCCATTGAAAGCACTCGGTCGAAACGGTTTTTGGGTATTTTATAGTTTTCTATTCTGCCTCTGTTGTTATTGTAAATGCGCAACAAAGTAGTGGAACCGGCACGATACAATATGGCTAGTTTGTCGCCACTTTTAGACCATGCCAACATAGGATAGCTAGGGTCAATCTGATCGGTAAGGTCTTTTTGCCCACCCTCAAGTAATTTAGAAATTGTTTGGCTGCCAGTGGTTTTTTGCATGTATACGGTATACAATCCGTCTTTCCATGCCACATAACTTATGTCTCTGCCACTAGGCGACACTACTATGTGGCGCAGCACGCTGTTATCTTTGGGTACTTTGATAGTAATTCTACCATTAGTACTGTCAGGTTTATCTTGTTTCTTTTCGTCTAATATATATACGTTTCGGTAGTATTTAATACAAGAATCGTAGGCTTTAGTGACTTTCATGTTTAGGTTAGACGGGTCTTTCATAGCCTTATTCAGTCCCGACTTTTGCTGCATACCATACAATAATGTTTTCACTGTAGCGGGGCCATACTGGTTAGCAACAAATTTCCAAAATGCTTTTCCACCAAGCTCAGGATGTAATTCAGCTAGTTCGTAAAAACCTTTTTTGGGATTTGCGTCAAGTATTCCTTTCCATTCGCTGTTACTCTTTTCATCCCAGCCATCCACCAAATAAGCAATGTAACCTGCAGTGACCCAATCTGGTAGATTGAGCAATAAAGCATTTTTGACCATCTTCTTCAGATTATCGCCAAAAATCATTCGTTGCATTACTACCAGGGCCATACCAGAGCGTATTTGTCTGCGTAAGTCGGCATGATCGCCGGTGAAGTATACGACTAGTTTATCATCAACAATTTTCAATGACCCTGCTCTAGAGTTGCCCAATAGCGGAGATTCTTCTTTTAGCCCCACATTAGACTGGCGGTACTCGTCATAAGAGTTGTAAAGGATAATATTGAACCTCTGAGGAAATGTCCCACCGAGCTTTTTCTCTACCACAGCAATGTCATACTCAGCCTCCTCTGCTACATATCTGCCTAGTTGTCTTCCAGCTTTGTCGTAATGGTACACTCGGAAATGGCGGGTATCAAAAAACTTCCAAGCAAATTTTCTCTCTTGTACTCTGTTTTGCCCAAACTGTTCTATGTTAGACTGGGCAAACGAAAATAATGGCATAAAAACTGCTAATGCCGCCATACAAAGCGACAAAACCAAACCCCTCAAGCCTCTAAATATGCTCATGTATTCAACTCTTTTTTATCCAACTCATTCATAGATTATTACTACAAAAAACGAGCCATTTTGCAAGCGCCGCCACCACCACATCTTTTGTGAATAGCTAATTTGCTACATTTGCTATACAAATTAAAGAAACTATACCATTCCAACATGTTAAATATTCATTTTTTCACCTTCAACGCATTTCAGGAAAACACCTATATCATCAGTAACCACAAAAAAGAATGCTGGATTGTAGACCCTGGCATGTATGAACAACGCGAAACAAACGAGTTTATTTCTTTTATAGAAAAAAATCAACTCATACCTCAAGCCATCATCAACACTCATGCCCATCTCGACCATATTTTTGGGGTGCAGGCAGTTGTAGATAAGTATACTATTCCTTTCGGCATACATGAGCAGGAGCTACCCATATTGAAACGAGGTGCGGATACAGCTGCTATGTTTGGAATGCAGTTCAAAGATTTGCCCGCTGCTAATTTTTACATAGAAGACGGAAAAAAGATGAAATTGGGAGATGATGAAATCATGGTGTTTCTTACTCCGGGTCACTCACCCGGCAGCGTGTCATTTTACAATGCCGAAGGCAACTGGGTAATTGCAGGTGATGTATTATTTAATGGCAGTATAGGCAGAACCGACCTACCGGGTGGCAACTTTGATACACTTATTGACTCGATACGCACCCACCTGTTTACTTTGCCCGATAACACTACTGTGTTATCAGGGCATGGACCAGCTACTACTATAGGTGACGAAAAAAAGCACAACCCATTTTTGAAATAGATTTTATCACCGCATCACCACCATTCCATCTACCACATATAAAACACCATATTTTCCGCCTGTACTGATGTCGACAAAACTACCTCTGCTGGTTTGTCTCACCGCAGGCAAGTAGGCTATCATGTCAGCGATATCAGTATATGGCAATGTCTTTACAGTTTCTGCGGTAAAAGTGTAACGAGTAGTTAGTTCAACATCGGGCAGTGGTATTAAGGGCTTTATATACTGCGTGGGTGGTAGATCATTTATGTTGTATACATAGCAGTAGCTATCCACAATATAATTTCTGCCGTTAATGATTTTAGTACCTGACACACTAGAGGGAGATATTTTAACCTCGCTCTGTACCAGCAATGTGGTAGAAAAAACGATGCTTAATACCATGACGAAAACCTGCATAAATCGCATCACAAAAAAGTTTGTTCAACAAATAATAACCAAAAAACGTGTAGCTGAACGTTTACATACTACCCTACTGCACAGGTACCCGCTTCACACTATCTACCTTGCCATTACTTATGTACTGTATGGTGCGGAAACGAGGCCTGTTGATTTCGGTAGGTATCATGTCGCCATAAAGGCTGTAATCGGGCAATGATGTTATCCTTTTATTTAGCCAATAGGATGTACCTAAATACTTAGGCTCAGGATAATAAATGAACAAACACGTACCTTCTTTAATGGTATTGATGATAGGAGCCGACAACTCCACAGGAACGGCAGGACAACCCCAACTGCGGCCCAAACGTTGATTTTCGCAAATATATTTGTCGCTAACATATTCAGCGCCATGCACAACTATATCACGCTTGAATGCTGCGTCGTTAAATCCTTGGTCAAGGCCTTCCACATGTAAGGAATACCCATGCTCACCCTCATAAGTATCTGTGGTTACATAAAAGCCCAAACTACTTTGGTGGGAGTTTATTTTGTTAGAGAACGCCATAGCGCATTCCTCACCAGTGGCTTGCCCATGTGCCACATACGTATTGAACAAAATCTTGCGTTCAACAAGGTCTATCACCCACATCCTATCAATGGTAGACGGCTGATTAAAGTCGCAAATGGTTAGGATTTCCTTTTCGTTAGTGAGTTTGCCTGCATTTTTCAGGTTCATATAGCCATGCATAGCTTTATTAAACACCACATAAGACAGCCGCTCCCGATTAGTGAAGTCTAACTGTTTGTATAGCGTAGCAATATAGTTCTCTACCCTTACTGCTTCGTTAGTCGCATTGGCTTCTGTAGCCAACACTATCTTGTACGAAAGCGCAATAAGAACATAAAGACCAAAGCACATCAATAGTTTTCTGAACTGCATTTGTTTGATAGTCAAATATGTGGTTTGATTGTTGAATTGTAAAGGTACGACAATAAATAAATAGACCTGCCAACAGTAGTCACCCAAAAAGCAACCGCTTTTATGTATTAATAAGACATATACCGAAAGATAACAGCATAGTAGTAACAAAAAAAGTGCAGCGGTTTTACCATCGCTGCACTTTTAAAAATAACAACTTGGCTGTTACAACTTGGCGCTCTGTATGCGCAATACTTTTCTGTTTTTCTTTTGTACCCTCATTTTTTCGGGAATCAGTTTTAGTATTTCGTCCATCAGGCTTTGCAAAACACTATCTCTTACGAAGTGACTACTAGTCACAAGGCTTATTTCGCGCACAGGCTCTGCACCATCAAAGTAACGGATATGCTCTATCTGATCTTCGTTAAACTCTAGTGTAGCCAGTTCAGGTAAAATTGCCATACCGCCATTTTTCTCTACCATCTTACGCAGTGTTTCCACGTTGCTAGATTCATACCTGTAAGGTCTTTCAGACTGAAGTTTTTGTATCTGATCGCTACACAGGTTAATAATCTGATTGCGCATACAGTGGCCTTCATTGAGCAACCATATTCTCTCTAGCGCAATATCTTCAGGCACTATCATCCTTTTGCTCAGTGCTGGTTCACCCTCACTAAAATAACCTACAAATGGCTCGTAAAACAATGGATACTCTTTAATGCCGTTTTCTTCTAGCGGCGTACTCAGTAATGCAGCATCAATTTCATTGTTGCGTAGCGCGGATATAATTTGGTTAGTTTCCATTTCCTTAACCTCCAGTTTCATCTCTGGAAAAGCCTTGGAATAGTTATCAAGCAAAGCTGGCAAAATGTTAGGTGCTACTGTGGGTATAGCAGCAAATCTGAACTTACCAGAAAGCGTTTTCTGCTGAGCTTGTATGAGCTCGTGTATTCTCTCACACTCTGCTAAAGCCGTTTGCGCTTGAGCTACAATAATTTCACCCATATCTGTTACAGCTATAGGGTGTTTATTGCGGTCAAATATTTTCACACCCATCTCATCTTCTAACTTTTGTATTTGCATACTCAAAGTGGGTTGTGTAACAAAGCATTTCTCTGCTGCAGCAACAAAACTTTTATATGTTGCTACGGCTACTACGTATTCTAGTTGTGTAATGGTCATCTAGTTGATATTATAGAACAAACATAACGTTAATACAGGATATAGGCAAAATCTATGACAAACATTAACATTACCATTTTACTTCTGTGGATGGACAAAGAAGCTCTCCTTTTTCTTTGTTTAAAAACAATGGCTTCATACCATTGTTCCATAAATGTGATTTAAAACTTTCATCTCGTATCACTTCAGTTATCCTAATTGTAGGTAACCAAATGGTTCCATCGTAATTATTTGGTTCATTGATCTTGAACAAAGCAGCTACCCCTAACTTAGATGGCAAAACACCGAGAAGAAACACTATGAAGGGATTGAGTTTATGGTGTAAATGTGACCATGAAATTTGGTCTTCGTTAGCTATTTGGACATGATTGTATTGATCGGGCAGTAATTTACTACCATCCAACATTTTCATTAGTATTTTATACTCATCGCTGTCCTGCTCCATTACATTAGTTATCACCAATACTGGTTTTGGGGTCAGGTTGTTGATGTCATCTGGTAGAGGATTCCAAACGTTATCGTTAAGTGAAGTAATGATATTGGTGGTAATAATGTTCATAGTTAATTGTGTTTGGCAACCTAAGCATCAATATTCTTCAAATTCAAAAAATATCCAGTATCAAATTATGAAGTGACAGCATAGATGTATTACGCAGAAATTTTTGTTTCTTTGCGCAAAAGTAAGCAATATCGAATTAAAAAAAATGTAAATCATGAGTGTTCCCACATCAGAATTTGTAGTGAATAAAGTAGAAAATAGCAGGATAAACGAAGTTGATCTAGCTAACGTGCAATTCGGGAAAAATTATTCCGATCATATGCTTGTAGCTTACTACGAAGATGGTGCGTGGAAACAACCTGAAATCATGCCTTACAACAATTTGTCGTTGAGCCCAGCTACCACATTTATGCATTATGGCCAGGCAATATTTGAGGGAATAAAAGCATACAAAGACCCTAATGGCAATCCATTGATTTTTCGTCCGTATGACAACTGGAAGCGTATGAACCGCTCTGCGCATCGTATGGCTATGCCAGATGTGCCAATGGATATTTTTGTAGAGGGGATTAAAACACTAGTAGAATTGGACCGCAACTGGATACCTACTGGTGAGGATACTTCTTTATATATCCGTCCGTTTATGTTTGCCGTAGATGAGTTTATTGGTGTTCGCCCTGCAGAGAAATTCATGTTTATAATCATCACTAGCCCCGCAGGCCCATACTACAACAAACCAGTATCAATATTTGTCCAAGACCAGTATGTACGTGCATTTCCAGGGGGTATAGGTTATACCAAGGCTGCCGGCAACTATGGCATGAGCATGTATCCTACCATGAAGATTAAAGAAAAGGGATACGATCAAATATTGTGGACCGATGGTTTTGAGCATAAATACGTGCAAGAAATCGGTACCATGAACGTATTTTTTGTAATAGGCGATAAAGTTATCACTCCCGATATCAATCAAGACACTATACTAGCAGGTGTAACTCGCGACAGTGTAATAACCTTATTGCAAGAAAAAGGTATAGTAGTAGAAGAAAGGAACATAAGCATCAATGAAATTCAAGAGGCGCATCACTCAGGCTTGCTAAAAGAAGCATTTGGTACTGGTACCGCAGCATCTATTGCGCCCATTTATGCTCTTACCTACCATGATGATAAGATGGAGTTACCTCCACTTGAAAAATGGGATGTTGCAAACTGGCTTAAAAAAGAACTGTCAGACATTCGTTACGGTCGCAAAGAAGATACACACAACTGGATCGTTCGTCCATAATCAATTTGAAGATGCCTAATAGAAAAATGGCTGTGGGTTTATCACTCACAGCCATTTTTTATTTATTAAAGACTAGCGTTATATTCCATCTCCATCAAGTAGATTGCCAAACCCACCTAGTATGCTGCCTTCCTCCTTGCGCCTAGACCCACCATAAGATAGGATTCTGCCTGCCAAACGGCTTATAGGCAATGTTTGTAGCCATACAGTACCTGGACCGCGTAGCGTGGCGAAAAACACGCCTTCTCCACCAAAAATCGTATTCTTTATACCACCTACAAACTGAATATCATAGTTCACATTGGCTGTGAAGCCTACTATACACCCGGTATCTACTTTAAGCATTTCGCCAGGTATCAGATGACGTTCAAAAACGTGACCGCCTGCGTGCACAAACGCCATTCCATCACCTTCTACTTTCTGCATTATAAACCCTTCACCTCCAAACAAACCAGTACCTAACTTTTTCTGAAACTCAATACCAATTGACACACCTTTAGCGGCGCACAAAAAAGCATCTTTCTGACATATTACTTTACCTCCCAGCCTGTTTAAGTCGAGTGGTATTATCTTTCCAGGGTAAGGTGAGGCAAAGGATACTTTCTTTTTACCAGAACCTATATTGGTGTAAGCAGTCATAAACAAGCTTTCGCCTACCAGCAATCTTTTGCCAGCCGAAAACAACTTGTTTAACAAGCCGCTTTGTTGCTGGCTGCCATCGCCAAATATTGTTTCCATGGTTATACCATCGTCCATCATCATAAAGCTACCTGCCTCAGCTATTGCGGTTTCCTGAGGATCAAGTTCTACTTCTACGAACTGCATTTCTTCGCCGTGTATTTGATAATCTAATTCGTGATTTAGCATAAAGTGTGTTTTGTGGTTACAAAAATAGTGGGAATACAAACATCAAAAAAGCCGCACCAGATAAAGTGCGGCTTTTGATATTATTTTATACATTATTAACTATTCCGACTTAGTAAACCTAGCTGTTTTCAACAGCGTATTCTGTTCATCGTATACCATTATCATGTAAATACCAGATGATAGTTTGGAGATATCTAAAGTGGTCGCATTTTTCTGCTCTATTACTTTTCTGCCATCCATAGTCATCACCAAGGCAGTAACTTTTACCTGAGCATCTATGCTGAGCATGGACGTTGCGGGGTTAGGGAATATCTTAACCTCAGCAACACTTGTAGTAGAAACGCTAGAGGAACCTCCGCCGCCACCGCCTGTTACATAGTAAACTGCCGATGTATCTCTGCAACCATTAGCATCTTCTACTATTACAGTATATGCACCTACGCCAAGCAAGGTAATCACGCTGCTATTAGCACCCACTATCGCTACACCATTACGATACCACTGATAAGTAGCATAAGATCCGGTAAACAGCAAATTAGGTGCATTAAAAGCTATAACAGGACGTGGCATGAACACCACATTTGGTCCAGCAAGTATTTGGCTACAAACACCATTATCTACAATCACTGAATACAGGCCAACAGTATCAGTAACATATCCTGCATTAGTTGCACCAGCTATTATATTGCCATCTATCAACCACTGATAAGATAAACCTGGAGTAACAGACGACACAGCCAAGTTCACCGGATTGCCATTACATAATGATGAAGAGCCTATAGGCAATACAGCCAAACCAGGAATAGCTGGCCCCACAGTAAGTGTGTAGGTAGAGAAACCGGGGCATCCAGCAGACGATATTGAGTAAGTAATAATTGCTGTTCCTGGCACTATAGACGTTACAACTCCTGTTGAAGCATCTACTGTGGCTACAGACAAATTGCTGCTTGTCCATACACCGCCTGGCACTGTGCTACTGAGGTTAGTAACACCTCCTGCACACACTGTACTAAAGAGTGCTGTAATGGTACCTGCAGACGGTAGTGGATTAACTGTTACAATAGCAATATCAGTAGCCGAACCGCAAGGATTGCTAACAAAGTAAGTGATGATAGCAGTACCTGCTGACAAACCACTAACAACACCAGTAGCACTAACAGTAGCTACTGATACGTTACTACTGCTCCACACGCCAAATGCAGCAACACTGCTGAGTGTGGTGGTGCCACCAAGACATACGCTGCGTATACCGGTAATGGGTGTAGCAACAGGCACTATATTAACTGTGTCTGGTGTGGTAGCTACACCTGTGCAACCCAAACCATCGGTAACCGAATAACTGATAGTAACAATACCCCCTGCTATACCCGATACAACACCTGCAGTGCTTATAGTAGCTATTGCAGTGTTGCTACTGCTCCACACACCCCCTGCTGTAGCATTAGCCAATGTAGCCGTACCACCTACACATACATTAGTAACTCCTGTTATTGGGGCTACTATGGGCAGTGCGTTTACAGTGATAGGAGTGGTTGCAATACCAGAGCAACCGAGTAAATCTGTGTAAGTATAGGTAATGTCAGTTACACCACCTGCTACACCACTTACAACACCTGTAGCTGTAGTAACAGTAGCCACTGAAATATCGGCTGAGCTCCATGCTCCGCCAGAAAGACTGTTGCTAAGGGTAGTTGATGCACCTACACAAACTGATGTAGCACCAGTTATTGCTGGCACAACAGGTAGTGCGTTTACAGTCACAACTGTAGTAGCAAATCCAGTACATCCCAATACATCAGTAAATCCATAAGATATTGTAACAGTACCAGCAGCTGCTCCTGTCACATCACCAGCTGCATCTATAGTAGCTATTGTAACATTACTGCTGCTCCATACACCACCAGTTGTTGCAGATGACAATGTTGTATTTGCACCTACACATACCGAGGCAGTACCCGTTATAGGGTCTACAACCGGCAATGGATTAACCGTAGCTTCGACAGTAGCAATACCGATACATCCAAATGCATTAGCCACAGAATAAGTAATAGTGCTTGTACCAGCAGCTATACCAGCAATTATACCAGTCGCTGC
This sequence comes from Sphingobacteriales bacterium, assembly GCA_027484425.1. Taxonomy (GTDB): domain Bacteria; phylum Bacteroidota; class Bacteroidia; order Chitinophagales; family Chitinophagaceae; genus Nemorincola. The sequence goes on along the minus strand of JAIXSZ010000001.1, from coordinate 13,525 downwards.
TCCTATTGTAGCTACCGTAGGATCTGCACTACTCCAAGTACCTCCAGGAGTAGCATTGGCGAGTGTGGTATTACTACCAATACATACCGACGCAGTACCCGTAACAGGTGCTACCACCGGTAGTGCCTGCACCGTATTGGCGATTGTTGCAAAATTGGCACAGCCTATCGCATCAGTAAAAGTGTAAGTTATGTTGGTAATGCCTGCAGATACACCGGTTATCACTCCAGTAGCAGCTCCGGCAGTTGCAATGCTGACATCGGCTGACGTCCAAACTCCGCCAACAGTAGCTGACGAAAGTGTAGTAGATGTGCCCACACATTGGGTAGCAGTACCAGTAATCGGTGCCACTGCAGGTAATGGTGCTACAGTTTGTACTCTGGTTACAACAGTAGTGCCGCATATATTGTTTACAGTATAAGTTATTGTAGCTGTACCCAGCGCTAAGCCAGTTGCCACACCGGCCGTGTTAATTGATATGATAGCTGTGTTGCTGCTGCTCCATGTACCACCTGATATAGTGTTGGATAGCGTAGTTGTGGCACCTAAACATACATTAGGGTTACCAGCTATCGCAGGTACTATTGGCACTACCAATACTGAGTCCACTGCTATAGCACTTGCAGGGCATCCGAAACCATTTGTAACGGTATAAGTGATGTTGACAACACCAGCAGAAATTCCATTAACGATACCTGTCGTTAACCCAACTGTAGCTACGGCCATGTTACTACTTGTCCAGTTGCCACCGGGTGTAGCATTGGCAAGTGTTATAGACGAACCCACACAATGACTAGTAGGACCTGTGATGGGTGCTACTGAAGGTATAGGATTCACTGTAATAGTACGAGTACTATTTGCAGTTCCACAAAGGTTAGTAACAGAATATGATATTACTGAAGTACCTACTACCGCACCTGTTATAATGCCCGGACCAGATACAATAGCATTAGCATTACTTGACGTCCACACACCGCCAGGCGCAGAACTAGTAAGTGTTATACCGGAACCAAGACATACAGCTGAAGGGCCAGATATAGTACCTGACACTGGTGGCGCTACTATGGTTATGATTTTAACAGCAGATGTCACCCCACACACATTCGTAACGGTGTAGGAAATAGGCACAGTACCTGCATTTACCCCTGTTACTAACCCAACACCCGATACGGTAGCATTAGCATTACCCGCACTCCACACACCACCAGGTACCGATGCTGTCAACGGAATAGAAGACGCTATACACACACTATCTGCACCACTTATAGTGCCTGCATTAGGCAGTGGATTTACAGTAAGACCACGAGTAGTAGTAGCGGTTCCGCATGAGTTACTAACTGTGTAAGTGATAATATTAGTTCCAGCAGTTACACCAGTTACCAAGCCAGTAGTAGTATTGATTGTAGCATTACCATTAGCAGCACTCCATGTACCTCCAGCGACAGTGCCTGTTAAAGTTATGGTGGCGCCCACACATACTGTAAGTGGTCCGGTAATACTGCCTGCAGTAGGCAATGCGTTGATTGTTACAACACGACTGGTAGATGCTACTCCACATACACTGCTCACAGTATAGGTGATAGTGTCGCGCCCAGGTAATACACCTGTTACCACGCCACTTATACTTCCTACAGTAGCATTGGTATTGCTGCTACTCCATACACCGCCAGGCACAGAAGCCGAAAGTGTAATGAGACCAGATACACAAACAGAGGTAGGTCCAGTAATAGTACCAGCACTAGATAACGGATTGACAGTGACAGCAAAAGAAGCAACAGATGTGCCACATGCATTGGTCACAGAATAACGAATAGTATCTAACCCAGCCGATACACCTGTAGCCACACCACCAGCAGTAATGCTTGCATTGCCGTTGGCAGTACTCCACACACCGCCTGGTGTAGGATTGCTGTAGGCACCTGTTGTGGTAACACATATCACCGCAGGACCAGTTATGGTGCCTGCTGCTGGTAAAGAATTAACCGTAACAATAGTAGTTGCAAAGCAGCTACCTATAGAATAGGATACTACAGCTGTGCCTAATGCCACACCAGAGACAACACCAGTACTACTGCCTACAGTAACAACAGCAAGGTTACCACTGCTCCAGGTACCACCTGGTACAGTATTGGTAAGTGTTGCTACACCCCCCACACATACGGTAGGCGCTGAAGGCAATATAGCTGAAGGAGTAACACCAACAGAAACAACTTTTGTAACAGAACAGCTACCAACAGTATAAGAAATAGTAGTAGTACCTAATGATACGCCTGTTACCACACCGCCAGTGCCTACAGTAGCCACAGCAGGAGCGCTGCTGCTCCAAATACCACCGGGTGTAGTATTAGTAAGTGTAGTAGTATTGCCTACGCATACAGATACCGGACCTGCTGGGGCTATCGCTGCTGGTGTAGTATTTACTACCACTGTAGCAATTGCAAAACAACTACCTATAGAATAAGAAATATTTGCAGTACCGAAAGATACACCTGTAGCCACACCCGTAGCGCTACCTATTGTAGCAATAGCTGTGTTGCTACTGCTCCAAGTACCACCGGGAGTAGTATTAGTAAATGAAGTACTTGTACCTACACATACATTACCCAATGTAGGTGATATACCAGTAGGAGTTGTATTAACGGTAACAGCTCTTGTTACAAAACAACCAGTAGCACTAATGGTATATGTGATGGTTGCCACACCAGTAGCTACGCCATTCACTACACCACCTGCAGATACACTCGCTACAGCCACATTGCTGCTGCTCCATGTACCACCGGGGGTAGCGTTTGTCCATGTAGTGTTGTCACCTATACAAATTGATGCAGAGCCACCCGTAATTGCCCCAGGTGTCACATTCACTGTAACTACCCTTATGGCAATACACGTGCCTACTGTATAGGTTATGTTTACAGTACCTGCTGTAGCACCCACTACACCTGTTACCACACCTGTAGTCGATACTACAGTGGCACGGGCTGTATTGCTGCTGCTCCATGTGCCACCTGTTACTGTGTTGCTCAGCGTTACAGAGCTGCCTGTACATACGGCCACACTTGCGGGCGTTATGGCTGCAGGTGAGGTATTGACGGTTACTACCCGTGTCACGAAACAACCGGTAGCGGTAATAATATAAGATATTGTAGCTGTACCCGAAGATACACCCGCTACTACACCACCCGCTGTTACAGTGGCTACTGCAGCATTGCTGCTGCTCCACGTGCCACCAGGTGCTGCATTGGTCCAGGTAGTATTATCACCTACACACAATGAAGTTACACCGCCTGTTATAGCTCCAGGAGTCACATTTACGGTCACTTCTCTAATGGCAGTACACGTGCCTATTGCGTAGGTGATATTTACCGTACCGGCAGTAGCACCCACCACACCTGTTACCACACCCGTAGTAGATACTACAGTGGCACGGGCAGTATTGCTGCTACTCCATGTGCCACCTGTTACTGTGTTGCTCAGCGTTACAGAGCTACCAGTACACACAGCCACACTTGCAGGAGTAATAGCTGCTGGAGAGGTATTGACGGTTACACCTTTTATGATAAAACAACCGGTGGCAGGAATAGTATAGGTAATATTGGCGGTACCAGGAGCAACCGCCGTTACTAATCCACCAGCACTTATAGTGGCAACAGCGGTATTGCTGCTGCTCCACGCACCGCCCGGAGTAGTATTGGTAAACGTAGCTGTGTTGCCTACACAAAGAATGGTAGGTGGTATTGGGTTAATAACATTGGGGAGCGGATTAACGGTAACTACAGCAGTAGTAGTACAACCTGTACCTAATGAATAAGTAACGGTAGCTGTACCTGCTACTAAACCCGTCACTACACCAGTTGTGGCATTAACTGTAATATTGGGAGAAGCTTCGCTCCAAGTACCTCCAGCTGGAGTAGATGCCAATGTAGTTGTGGAACCCTGACACACCGTTTGCGTACCTGTAATTGCCCCCGGCAATGCATTGACAGTCACCGTACCTACCCTTACACATCCTGTAACTGGTTGGGTATAACTAATATCTGCGGTACCTGCAGATATGCCAGTAACTATGCCAGTTGCTGCACCTACCGTGGCTACAGCTAAGTTAGCACTTGTCCAGGCACCACCTGCTGGAGTGGAATTAAGGGTTGTAGTTAGACCCACGCAGAGTGCCAATGACCCTGTAAAAGCACTAGGCTGCGGATTAACTGTGACCACTGTTGTCTTGAAACAAGCACCAACAGAATAAGAAATGGTTGCAGTACCTCCTGCCACACCAGTAACTACACCAGTACCGGATCCTACGGTAGCAATAGCAGTATTACTACTACTCCAAGACCCTCCAGATGTAGTATTGGAAAGGGTTGTAGTTGATCCTTCGCACAAAACACCAGTTCCAGCAATATCGGCCAGCGAGTTGATCGTTATCGAATAAGCAATAGTGTTAGTACCAGAGATAGGACACTGATCATCCTTGAAAGTTACGAAAATGGTATATAAACCTGGCGCAACAGAAGTAGATGTCCAAGAGAAAGTAGCATCAGGATTTGGGGTGCTATCATTAATAACATTGAAAGTTGCGCCAGCAGGAATTCCCGCAGCAGTGACTTTTATATTAAGTAATGGGTCAGGACTTGTAGGTAAAATATGAAAACTGAATGGTCCAGTTCCAGCACATACTTGAAACGAAGTTGGACCTGTAATGGCACCATTTACTGGAGAAGAAATAACTCCTGTAGGAGGGGTAACTGTGCATGGCTGCACCAAAAAAGTCATCTCACGTTGGCTAGTACCTACTACTGAGTCTCCTCTGTATTCTTTTACGTTATATACTACCAATGCAATCTGGTTAAAATTTGGATTGAAATCAACTTGACCATTTGTAGCATTAAAAGAAAAATCACCTGTTGCCACTCTTACTGGTGTAGTAGCAGAAATTGGAGTACCTGGCCAAGCTTCGAATGCAGATGTATAATTTACCTGAGAACTACCTGTACCTATATTACCACAGTTGCTAGAAGCAACTCTTCCTCTCACTAATGTAAACACCAAACTATCTCCATCTGGATCTACACCACCTGGGTTATACGTATTGGGATTATTCAAACAGAAATAAGGTGTAGGAGGTACTGTTAACACCGGACTTGAGTTGTTTACAAAACGATTATCTAGCGAATCTATCAACTGCATTACGGTTACCCCAGTTGTGTTCGTAATAGTAGATGCCCTTCCTGCAGAACTTCCGCTCATACTCCCATTAAAAATGAAACGCCAGTTTCGGGATGTAGTTGGTAAAGTGTATGTTCCAGAATATACATAACGCTTTACACCTGGTATGGTACCACCCGAACAAGTAGTGGACCCAATACTTGCAGGGCAAACAGGTGTAATCTCAGTTCCTGTAGCGGGTGGCACTATAGTTAGATTGATATTACCAACAGATGTATTTCCATTGTAGATACAAATTTGTGGAGATGCTACACTTAAGTCGGGAGTGGCCACACCACAATCACCATAAGCAACCAAGGTGATACGGTATGTATTGCCTGAGACCCAAGCATAACTCAAATCCATACCTACGATGTGGTTTGCCTTTGATGCTAGTGCAGATAGTAATACAAAACACATCAAAACTAAACTACGCAAATAAACAGGTAACAATTTTCTCATAAACCGAATTTTGACAACTTTTTTATAGAATTATTATGGAAACTAAATGATGATAAATCGTTCACACTTATAGTCAATAAGTATAAGCGATAAAGTTAATTTTTTTTGACCAAAACACCAACCGCTTTTTTCACATCTATTTCTATTTCTTGGCTCAATCTTTACAAAGATTGAATGTGCCGATTTGGTTATTCACAAATATTATTTTTTCAAGCTTAAACTGTACAAAAGGTTATACCGCTATCTTTTTTAGTTATCTAGCTTTTGCAATTCGTAACCGCATATTGACTTAACTTTGACTTACAACAATATAAAACACAAATAACTATGGCACACACGCTCCCCACATTGCCTTATGGGCACGATGCATTGGAACCACATATTGATACATTAACCATGCAGATTCACCATGGCAAACACCACCAAGCATATGTCGACAACCTGAATAAAGCATTGACTGGCACAGATGGTGAAAACAAGTCGCTGGAAGAGTTGATGGCTTGTATCTCTGACTATACTACAGCTGTGCGCAATAACGGTGGTGGTCATTACAATCATTCTCTTTTCTGGTCAGTACTTACCCCCGGTGGAAGCCCATTGAGTGGCAATCTAGAAGCAGCTATCAACGAAACATTTGGTTCGCTAGATGCGCTAAAAGAAAAAATGAACACAGCTGGCACCACACGTTTTGGAAGTGGCTGGGCTTGGCTTTCAGTGAGTGCCGGTAAACTTGTGGTAAGTTCTACCCCAAATCAGGATAACCCATTGATGGATATAGCTGAAGTAAAAGGCACTCCAATATTAGGTATCGATGTATGGGAACATGCATACTATCTGAAATATCAAAACAAACGTCCCGACTATTTAGGTGCTATTTGGAACGTTGTAAACTGGGCTGAAGTAGCTAAGAGATACGAAGCAGCACTGTAAAATGTCAGTAAAAGTAATAATAAAAAAAGTGGATGCATCTGGTAAATGCATCCACTTTTTATTACCGAATTAAATTAAAAGATTATTCAGGCACTACTAATCTGAAACCGTTGCCATGGATATTTACGATTTCCACAGAGCTATCCTCTTTCAGATATTTGCGAAGTTTGGCTATGTACACATCCATACTGCGACCATTGAAGTAAGTATCACTACCCCATATCCGCTTAAGGGCAGTTTCGCGAGGCAAAAGATCATTTTTATACTCACAAAGCATCAATAGCAATTCATTCTCTTTGGGTGATAATGTACTAGACAGTTCACCGTGCTTTAAGGTGCGTAGCTTACTATTGAAATGATAACTACCTATTATAAACTCTATCTGAGAGTGATTTTTTTCATGCATCTCCTGATTACGTTTCAGGATAGCTTTTATCTTATGAAGTAATACTTCACTATCAAAAGGCTTTGTGATATAGTCATCTGCACCTAATTTATAGCCTGTGAGTATGTCGTCTTTCATGCTCTTGGCAGATAAGAAGAATAATGGCACGTCTGGGTCTACATTACGTATCTCTTCTGCCAACGTGAATCCATCCATATTAGGCATCATCACATCTAGCAGACAGACATCGAAACGCTCTCTGCGAAATGCTGCTAAACCAAGTATACCATCTCTTGCGAGTTCTACTACAAAATCGTTTAATTCCAGATAGCTTTTCAGTACATGACCGAAGTTGGTATCATCTTCAACCAACAGTATTTTATTTTTTTCCTTTTCCATGTTGCTAATTGTTTATCAAATGTAATACCATAAAGATATTGTAATGTACAATATTTTGTTAACTAGGTATAGTTTAACACACAATAAATTCTATACAATTACTAATTCAAATTAGGGTACTTGATGTAACCATGGGTGTAGCTACCGTACACCAGACCTACAATTATAGCATTACCTGTCAGGTCTGTGCCTCCCCTATTGTTGTAGTTGACATAGTTATACTTTGCCTGCAATGAAAAATAGGAACGTTTGTGCTTACCCTTTATCACAGCATCTCTTACGTATATCTTGTAGGCAAGACCTGCATTAGCATAAAAAGATTTTACCGATTGTGTATTCGCTACGTCTTCCACAACTGGCTCATACAGCGTTTGAATCTCTTCGTATCCGAGACCTACTAAAAAGTCAAATTCGCTTTTACGGGTACGAAATAACTTACAGCCAATATCTGCACCAGTAAACCAACTTATATAATTATTACTATTGTAATATATCCCATCCTTTAGTACTGTATAGTTGTTTTTAGCATCGCCAAACCTCAACCCAAACGTATAATCTACCATTATCACTTCTCCTCTACCACCAAGATTGTAAGCAATGTAGGGATGGCTACCCAGGGTGCTTAATGGTCCATTGGGCAGCCACATTCCCATTTGTATGTTGCTACTGAAACCATGTATTTTGTTATGATAATTTTTGCTGGCAACATATTTTTTACCAATGATAGAAGATTGATACTTCAAAGAATCGAGCTGGGAAAACGCAACACTGTCTGGTCTTGTATAAAACTTAATGAGAAACTCCTCGGCAGGAGAATAGTTACGCCTACCTTCCAATGATGCAGCCATCTCTTGCAGAAAGCTATAATATTGTTTATAAAACTTGTAGTAATCTGCATAGTCTTTGGGCAATGAATAATTATTGTCTACCCATATACTATACTGATTGTCAGATATTGCACCCGCTACTGCAGCTCTGTATTCTTTGAGATAGTAAAAGATATCCCTTACATATATGTCGCTGTCTGTAAACGTTGTTTTTGAACGAGGATTTAAAAACTCATTTTCTGTAAGGCTTTCCTTAAAGGTGTTGTTTTTAATACTATTGAGAATGGATAAGGAAATTATACGCTCGTTAGGTGCACAATGATTTTTCCAAAAAGTAATGAGCGCATTCAGCGAGTCGCGCTTACCTTGTCTGTGAAGTCGCTGGGATTGTATTATTGAATTGTACTCCACCTCGTAGCAGTCATAAACTCTATAATCCATGAGGTGCTTCATAGCTGTATCGGGCACCTGAGCCATAGATAATTTGGCTATCAATAACACTAAAAATGTAAACAGGGCATTTTTCATAAAATCTGTATTTATCGACATTAACCTCAAAAATAACCGGAGGCGCAATAGATACACCTCCGGCAAAAAAATAATTATAGCTTTTGCTCCATTTAAAGCTGGCACAATGGTTATATGTTGAACTTAATACCTTGTGCTAATGGCAGCTGATCGCTGTAATTGATAGTATTTGTCTGACGACGCATGTATGCTTTCCAGCTATCTGAGCCACTTTCGCGACCACCACCAGTTTCTTTTTCACCACCAAACGCACCACCTATTTCAGCACCACTTGTTCCAATGTTAACGTTAGCAATACCACAATCGCTACCTGCGCTAGAAAGGAATTGCTCAGCCTCACGCATGTTTAGCGTCATGATAGATGAAGACAAACCTTGTGGAACAGCATTTTGCAGAGCAATGGCTTCTTGCAGATTACTGTACTTCATTATGTACAATATTGGTGCAAAGGTTTCGTGCTGTACTATTGGCCATTCATTCTGCACTTCAAAAACGCATGGCTTCACATAACAACCACTTTCGTAATCTTCGCCAGTGAGCACACCGCCAGCTACTACTGCCTTACCACCAGCTTTTTTCACCTCAGCTATCGCATGGGTATATGCAGCCACTGCATCTGTGTCTATCAATGGGCCAACATGGCTGGTTTCATCGAGCGGACTGCCGATAACCAATTGCTTGTAAGCTGCAACAAGTTTTTTCTTGAAAGCATCGTAAATGCTATCGTGTATGATAAGTCTGCGGGTGGTAGTGCAACGCTGACCAGCAGTGCCTACTGCACCAAATATAGCTGCACGAAGAGCGATATTGAGGTCGGCATTTTCGGTAACAATAATAGCGTTGTTTCCACCTAACTCCAGTAAAGAACGACCTAAACGAGCTGCAACTGCAGCGCCTACAGCCTTACCCATGCGTGTAGATCCTGTAGCAGACACCAATGGAATACGGGCATCATTACTCATCCACTCGCCACACTCGCGACCACCTATTACTAGGTTACATACCCCCTCAGGTACATTGTTATCTTTCAGCACATCGGCTATAATATTCTGACAAGCAAGCCCAGATAATGGTGTTTTTTCAGAAGGTTTCCAGATGCAGGTATTGCCACAAATGAATGCTAACATACTGTTCCAGCTCCACACAGCTACAGGAAAATTGAAGGCACTAATAATACCTACTACGCCCAATGGGTGCCATTGCTCATACATACGGTGCTGTGGGCGCTCACTGTGCATAGTAAGACCATATAATTGACGCGAAAGACCTACTGCAAAATCGCATATATCTATCATTTCCTGCACCTCTCCATATCCTTCTTGGAGGCTTTTTCCCATTTCGTAAGACACTAGCTTACCTAAGTGCTCTTTGTGCTTGCGCAAGGCATCACCCATCTGGCGCACCACCTCACCACGCTTGGGGGCAGGCCATGTGCGCCACTCTATAAATGCTTCCTGAGCTTTTGCTACCACGACATCATAATCTTCGCGAGTGACGGTAGAAACAGATGCTATTTTCTTACCATCAACTGGCGAAAACGAATCAATTTTTTCGCCACTTGCTTTTATCCATTTCGCACCTGTGGCAGCGCCATCGTTTACTTTATCTATACCCAGTTTACCGAGCACTTTATCCATTTTCATGTTATTGTGTATTTGCGTGCGAAGTTACAGCTAATAAATGTGGCTATGAAATAGCATAAGTAAGGGTAGTTGTAATTTTTTGGAACAGTATGATATACAAGGTGATAGCAAAACACTATATTTGATGCCATAAAATATCCTTTATGAAGAACTTTTCCATTTGTGTGCTTGTAGCAGCCCTCTTTCTATTTGTTCCAAACCTGACCTATGCTGGATACAGCATAAAAAAAGCACACACGATTGCTGTGCAAAAAAGCACATCCTCTGTTGCTATTAGCACCCTTTCGAATACTGAAAACAAAACCAGCGACGCAGCCGCAGCGATTCAAAATTTTGCATCGCCATCGTTTTTGGGAATGATGTATAACGGCACCATAGGTTTAATAGCTTTCGTGTGCGGTATATTGGGCTTCTTCTCACCATTGTTTGCTATAGCGGCCATGATGCTTGGCTTTCTGGGGCTACTCCGTAAAATAATGAGAAACCGCGGATTGGCCTTAGCAGGCTTAATACTAGGATTGGCAGCTATACTTATATCGATTTTCGGCGGTTTCGCCCCACTACCAATTTTCTAAAACTATTGTAAAAATCATTATTTATACCTCATGGTGGCACTGCTGATGCAGTGCCATTTTTTTATGTGATTTAGCAATAAGGCACGTACTTATTTCACTTTGTATATTGCCACCTCTTCGTTTCTGTATACCTCGTTGAGGTGATTGGATGCAAAAGTGTGATGTAGGGTATCGTTTTTGAGATAAAGGTAACTTACACCTAAACTACCTGGCAATGCTAACCTGCCTGTAGTAATCATAGTATCTGCCAAAAGTATCGCAGCTAATGTTGCCCGCTGTTCATAGCGCGGGGTAACACTATAATGCGCAGCTACCACCGAATGACTAGTATAGCGGGCGATACGCTGCGATGAAGGAACATCTGCCAATACCACTGCACCTGACCTATCGTGCTGCTGCAACCATAGCATGGCTTCACGCTCGGGAATGCTTGTGTAGAATCCCATTGAATTGGTATGGGTAACGAACTTGCGACAATGGTATGCTACTACGGCCAAATTACTAACCAAGATAATTACTACCAAGACTGGCAATATGAGCCTGCGAAATGACCAAGATGCTGCCAAACCAGTAAACTGTATAGAACAAGCAGCAAGGGTAAGTGGAGCGGCCAGGTAAACGCCTATCTGTGGACTCCAACCCAAGGCCGGAACAACCTTGCCCAATTGGATGAAAGCAAACGTTACCCCAAACCATAATACCATAAATTTACCTGTTCGACCTAATGGCCGCCCCATACTCTGAAACAACTTGTAAATAGCTAGCAAACCCACTACCCCATATACCATATAGTGCCAATGTATAGATGGCAAACTACCTGAATTGTGTCCTTGACTTGCCCAATACTTAAATACAGGGTGCAAAGAAAACAACCATACATTGTACAAAAAAACCGGTACTATCATCAACAATGGCAACATGCGTACAAGCCACTGTTTGATATGCACACGCCAGCCGCCGTTGACGGCAAGGGCATAAATAGGAAAAATAACGATAGGCGGTATGATATCGTACGGGCGAACAAGCCCTATAATATTAAAAAACAACCCAGAGTATACGTAGTACTTCATGAGACCGCTGCGCTCACCCTTCAGAAAAAAGGCATAGGCTATCAATATAAGCCCGTGTGGGAAGGAAAAGTGAGGGTTGGTAATGATTTGCTGTAATGGCAACATACCAAAACGCATATCAATGATACCCCATTGCAAAGTATTGAAACTAAGTAAATGAAGGGCATCGAGGAAAGCAAAGATGAAACCAAATCCGCCTGTGAGAAAAAAAACAGCTATTGCCACCCTGCGACGACGCTGACTGGGTAGCACCATGTTGACTAACATACTAAAACCAATAGCCATTAGCACAACCCCACAAAATCGCCAAACGTGAAAAATGGCATTTTGTGACAATCCGGAGATGCGCTGGAGGAAACCTATTAGCCAAAACTCGAGATTAAGAAACACAGCCTGATGAGGCATCGATGTGAGCTTATTTTTGAGCAAGAAAGCTCCATCTGCTGCTTGAGTAATAAACGAAAAATACATATTCTGATCGGGAGCGTACATTATCTGACCAGAGAACTTATACCCCTTGGGGGCAAAATACTCTGCGCACCAATAAGGCACCGACCCCTCAAGAAAAACCAAAGCAGCAATGAATAGGATAAAAAATACCGAGTTGCGATTATTTGCTGCCATGATGGTGTAAAATTACCCTAAATAAGTAGAAATAAAAGTGATGAGTGGTATCGAAATCATACAGTACAGCGTACTAGTGTCCAACACAAATGAGGGCTGCCAATTGGCAGCCCTCATCATTATTACTTCATTATTATTATTCCTTTTATTGTTTCACTACAAAGTGGAACACCTTACGGTCGCTACCATTGCTTAGGTTCAGTAGGTACATACCATTTGCCAGTGTGTTGTTCAGCTCTATACGCTCGTTTATTACGCCGCCTTTTGCCGTTACTTCACTGCTATACACCACCTGACCCAGCATGTTTGTAACCTCTACATTCATAGGTGCATTGCTATTGATACCCACTGTGCCACTCAGCACAAACTTACCAGTATTAGGGTTAGGTATCAGTCTGATGTCGCCACCCATTGTGCCTGTGCTGCTGATACCATTCGTTGGTGTTACTTTCATTACCACACTGTTGATAGTCGATAAACCACACGCCCCAGTACCAGTTACGATACATGTCAGTGAGTCGCCATCTGCAAAGTTGTTGTAGCTGAAGTTTGATAACGTAGCTCCTGCTACTTCTTCGCCATTTATCAGCCACTGATACCTTGGTGTTGGGCCTGCATTAGCTACCGTAGTAGTAAACGTCACTTCCGTTCCTGATGTTATCACTGTTCCTGGGTTGGCTGTAATCGTTACCTCTGGGATATACAGGTCTTCTACACGCATGGTTATCGTGTTGCTATTCACATCGTTAGTCAGTGCACACTCATAGCTGCTGTTCAGCTTGCATATCACTGTCTGGCCGTTTGTAGGCATGTAGCTATAGCTGTTGCTCGTTGCTGCTGGCACTAATGCTCCGCCCACTATCCAGCTATAGGCTGGTGT
>JAIXSZ010000066.1 GCA_027484425.1 Sphingobacteriales bacterium | reverse complement strand
GATAGCACCACTGCTGAGCCACACGTAGTGATGGAGGCGCCGGTAGGTGTAGGCTATGTGCCTGAGCAGCAGCAGTATAGTGTGTACCCTAATCCTGCACAGCAGCAGCTGAGCATCAGTAGTCCTGCCGCTATACACACCATAACCATAAGCAGCCCTGTGGGGCAGCAGTGGCTGGCATACACAGGCTGCGGCAGCACAGAAGTGCAGCTATCTGTAGCTCACCTTCCACCAGGCTTGTATATAGTGAGGGTGAATAATAGCTATAGTACCAAGATGATAAAGGAATAAAGGGAAATTCCAAATTCCAAATTCCAAATTCCAAAAACTACAAATACACGCATGAATATTGTATTTCAAATAGATGGTGGTATAGGCTTAGGAACGATGATATAATAAAATATAAAAATTTAATTGTTCTTTTCCATTTCTACTGCGTTGCAAAAGTCTTTGAATAGGGGTTTACTATTCGCAGATTTTGCGCCTTGTATAAAAGAAAAATAACTAATTAACTTAATTAAATTTATTATATCATCGTTCCTCAAGTATAGCCGCAACCGCAGTATGTTGTGTTTTTACCACCCCAGCTATAAAAAAGGCTTCGCTTTTTTACAGCGTCCCCTCCTTAAAAAAGGAGGGGAGCTTCCGTGTTTTGTGCTCGTGTTGAGTGCCCTCAAATTGTTTTGTGTGCTGTGATATTTACCACCCCAGCTGTAAAAAAGGCTGCGCTTTTTTTTCAGCGTCCCCTCCTTAAAAAAGGAGGGGAGTTTCCGTGTTTTGTGCTCGTGTTGAGTTCCCTCAGACTGTTTTGTTTGCTGTGATATTTACCACCCCAGCTGTAAAAAAGGCTACGCTTTTTTTCAGCATCCCCTCCTTAAAAAAGGAGGGGAGTTCCCGTGTTTTTTGCTCGTGTTGAGTGCCCTCAAATTGTTTTGTGTGCTGTGATATTTACCACCCCAGCTGTAAAAAAGGCTACGCTTTTTTACAGCGTCCCCTCCTTAAAAAAGGAGGGGAGTTCTGGCAATATCTGTTCCCTCAATTTTTGCTTGTGATTTGTGCGCAAAGATGATCACTGCCCCGCCAGTAGAAGAGAGTGACACAAAGCCCGATGCTAGTGGTGCTAAAGCTGGTAACCTCGCCTCGAAAAAAAGTAATTAAATGGCGGTGATGACTGATATGGAGCGTAATAGGGATAATGAGATGTAATAAATGATGTGATAATGCGTTTGTAGGGTATGAACCATATAAAAAAGTTGCTGATATTGATAGGTGTTGGTGCGGTGGGGTGTAATAATCATAGATGTGCTACTGGGGCTATGTATGACTTGTATGACACTGTGGCTAATAAAGAATATGCTATGGAAGTGGCGGGGAGGCTGAGTAGGGTGGCGCCTGAAAAAATGGATGTGTATATGGGTGACTATAGCGCTGAGAATGGTAGGGAATACCTGCAGGTAGCATTGCATAGCGATAGTGTGTGTGCTGTGGTGAAGATGGATATAACAGACTGTGCAGAGATGTATGATGTGAAGGAAAAAAAAGGTATGGGGTACAGAAGTGCAGGAATAAGGGGGCTGAAATATAAAATAGATAGTGGGGGTAATGAGGTGAGGTTTGTGATGGAAAGTATAGAGGATATTATAGATTGATAACTTGAGCGCACAGTGTATATTTATATGGACTAAATAAATGACTATGAGCATTGCCAATGTAGTAAGTAACTGGGCTAGGGAGGCGGTAGCGGTGTGTGTGCTGGCAGGGCTGGTGCCGGTAGTGGCTGTGGCGCAGCCGGAATGGAAGGATGTGGTGCTGAGGAATGGTAAACGTTTCGGGTTGGCTGCTTCTGCACCCACTGTGCAATTTTATGTAAGGGACCCTCTGACAGGGGATGAGGTCATGAAAACAGAAGAACTGGAGAAGATGCCAGTGACTGTGGATGGTGAAAAAATATACACCATAAAAGAAGTGAAAACATACAAACCTATTAGTGAAGTGTGGAACTACCTGATAGACCAAATAGAACTGAAACTACAGGAGGCTAGACTGCAGGATGGAAACGGGTGGCTGTATCTGCACAATATAGTGCTGGATAAAGAGGGGAAAATAATCTATTGCACTATAGAGGGGCTGAAACTAGAAGAAAATGATGGTATGGTGAGATTGATAAACGTACGGGGGCTAGAGGGGGCGCTGGTGGATGCGCCCAAAATGGTAGGTAAGGTGGACGGTAAACCAGTTTATTACATGATGGGTACAGGTGAGGGTAAGGTGAAGTTTGCAATTAGGAAGGGTAAAGTTAGTGTAGTAAATAATTAGTAGAAGCATTAGCTCACCACCTGAAATGGTAGGCTAGCCATGTGGCAGCCATTGATGGCTATGGTGAGGTGGTGGGTGCCGGGGTAGTGTTTGCGGGTGGTCATATCGGCAAATGACTGGCGGCGGGTGAAGGTGGTGGGTTGCTGGGGGTGATAGGTGTTCTCGGTGATTTTGAAAACTTTATTGCTTTGTTTGTCGTTTGCCTTGGTGTAGGTAATGATGTATTCGACCCGCATAGTGGTGGGTGCGGGGTGATGGCTGGTAAGTGAGAATGAGAAGTGCAGGTGCTGGCCGATGCTGATGGTATCATTGACAATACTGAGACCGGCAACGGTGCATAGTGGCTGATGCGATAGCCCGAATAGCTGCAGCGCAGCGATGTTTCCTTTTTTGAGTAGGGTGCGGCAGGCGTGTTTTACGATCCAGTTGGTGTGTGGGCTAGTGCCCAGCCAGCGTGCGCCTAATGCCAACACCACGTCGGGATTGTCTTTGGTGATATCGTTGAGGTTGTTGGCTACGCTTTTGCGCACGTATTCGGACGGGTCATTTTTTAGGTTTTCGAGTATGGGAAGTATGGGTGAGGGGTCTTTTTTGAGGGCGGGCATAGCCATGCCCCAGGGTAGGCGAGGGCGGCAACCCTCGCTGGATAGCCGGCGCACATGGGCATTGGGGTGGGTGCTCCAAAGGAGCATTTGTGCCAATACCTGCTGCTGGTGCGCCAATAAAAAAGGACGGATAGCAAACTCGCAACTGCAAAGGCAAGTAACAGCCTCCATAGCCTGTAGCGAGAGGGATAGATGCTGGGTGCCGTACTGCTCAATATAGTCGGGCAGGAACATGTAGACAAAAGACTGGGAGGAAGATGACTGAAGGATGGCGTGGGTGAGGTGGAGGATGTGCTGAATATCGGTAGGGTAGGAGCCACTCAATTGTGCATGTAGTGCAGTGCTAATGTGGCGCACGCGCTGCTTTAGCTCTAGAGCGTCCCACTGGTGATTGAGGACATCAGTAACGAAGCGATCTTGGCTGAACCCAGGTATAGAATGGGCTGCTTGTGTACCTATCTGCGCTATAAGGGCAGGAGAGAACATGTATTTGAGTGGTTCCATATAATTATGAATAGAGAGTAAGGTGTTGTGAGCAATTATCTGGCAGTAGCGGCTTTTGATTTTAGTTTTTCTACAAAATCGGGAGCGGTTTTGTAACCTAATTTTTGGGCTTTGAGTACGTATTGGTAAGCTTGTTTGGGCTTGCCGACAGAATCATAAGCCACGCTAAGGTTGTAAGCGGCAGATTGTTGCACGTCGTGGTTGTTCATATTGCTCGCTATTTCCCAGTCGGTGATAGCAGCCTTCATATTGTTGGTACCAAAGTAGGCACAACCCCTGAGGAAGTAATAAAAAGGATTGGAAGCATTGAGCTTGAGGAGCATATTGTACTGGAGGATAGCCAGAGGGTATTGCTGTGACTGTACGAGATTGTTGCTGTTTTCTGCCAAGGATTTTTCTGCAAGAGTAGGATTGGCACGTAAGGCTTTGATGTAACGGATGAAGGCAGCGCCAGTGTCGTTGGTTTTGAGGAGTGTGATGGCACTATCGAGGTAGGTTTGGTAGGGGGTGGGGTCGACATTTGTAGCTTGGGTAGGCATGTTGGTGATAGGTATGCTGCCATTCATAGCTTTCATTATTTTTATACGTTCGATATTTGCAAGAACTACTTTGTCGGCCGCGCGTATGGTAGCCAGCAGATTGTAATCTTCGAGCGCTTTGTCGAGCTCGCCATTGGCTAGGTAGTAGTGACCACGCCACTTGTAAGAGAGTAGGGCACGATAGGGGTATTTTTCGATGGCATCGGAGAGTAGTGTCTCGGATGTGTACCAAACCTTGGTGCGCTCGTGACAGATGCCAGCGAGACCAGCAGATAAAAGGAGCAGAGCGGTGATGAGTGCTGCCTTCATGCTAGCGAGTTTGTGAGCAATGCCCTGAGCCAATACTGCCAACAAAAAAAACAAACCTATGTAGGCAACATAAGAGTAACGATCGGCCATGATAGCGGCACCTACTGATATGAACTGTAGGACAAAGATGACATTGGCAATAAAAAAGCCCATGCCAAACGTGTAGATGTGAAAAAACTGTCGTTTCCATTTGTAGACTACATAACCGGGAATGGCTATAATGCCTAGTGCTAGGAAAGGTGCTGCGTAGTAAATGCTAGGTAACTCGCCAGTGATGAAACGATAGGGATAAGGATAGAAGGTGGATAGATGTGTGGGATTGAACACCTTGGTAACATACATGACAAAGCCGTAACTGGCATACATGATACGCTCGGCGAGAGTGAGGACACCAAAGTCGGCGACGGCGCCAGTGCGGCTCTGGGTGTAGACCGCTGCGCCACCTACTAAGAGTGACAACAAAAAGAAATGCCACTTCTCGAAGACTAGTTTAAACCCGATGGGGCGTTGCAGTAACAGATCGAGGCACAAAAGCGATAGCGGGAAGACGACTGCCATAGGTTTGGAAAAGCACGAGGCTATGAATAGTAGTAAGGTGAGGATGAGCCACTTATAGTGGTGCTGTGTGTGATAGCGGAGGTAGGTGAGCATGCCAGAGATGTAAAAGAAGGCGTATAGTACGTCCTTGCGCTCGGCTATCCATGATACGGACTCTACGTGCATGGGGTGTATGCCAAACCACAAAGCACCAAAACCAGCTACAAACAGACCTGCACCTTCGGTAAGTTTCAGTAATCTGCACAGCTGAATGAACAAGAAAAACACCAGAATAGCATTGGCGATGTGGATGAGGATATTGGTGAGGTAATAAGACCATGGTGTGAGATCAGCAAAATGATAGTTGATGGCTAGAGAGAGTATGCAGAGTGGATGGTAGTTGTTCTTGGTGATGTCTTGGGTGAAAATGACTTTGAGGTTGTGCGGGGTAAAGGCACGGATGTACTGATTGTTGGTGACGTAGTAATCGTCGTCCCAGTTGGTGAATTGGTTGTTTAACGACTCACGGAAACAAAAGAAAGTAACAATACTTATAAGTAATATAATGAGTATTTTTTGAGCAGGTAATGACAATTTCATAGTGTGTATAGTTTCATTTTACTAAAGCTCAAAATAAGTACATTTTTTAGAAACATGAAGGAGACGTTTCAGTAATGTTAAAGCTAGAAATACTTTGTTAAACCGATTAAACTTTGGCAAGG
The DNA here is from genome assembly GCA_027484425.1 of Sphingobacteriales bacterium. GTDB lineage: Bacteria > Bacteroidota > Bacteroidia > Chitinophagales > Chitinophagaceae > Nemorincola. Next base: position 30,772 of record JAIXSZ010000066.1, on the reverse strand, counting down.
ATTTTGAATCTATAACTGTAACTAAATGCAAACAACTATGAACATCAAAATCTTTTTAGGCTCGGTAATTGTAGTAGCCCTAAGTGTTATGAGCACCAGTGATGTGCTGGCTCACGGAAGAGGATATGGAAGAGGCAGGGTAGTGAGATACTGTGCACCACCACCTGTAGTGCGTTATTGCCCACCCCCGCCTCCATACTATTATGCGCCAGCGCCGGTCGTATATCACAGACCCTACAGAAGAGTTCAACCTGTTTATTATAATAATTGTGCCCCAAGGGTACAGTACCATCACAACGGATATTATCGTAACTGGTAGGTAGTATTAAAAACCAATAATTAAAACAAGCTATGCAACCAGATGTATAGCTTGTTTTGTTTTGATGTATATAGTGAAGTGCTACAATAGTCTAGGTAGAAAAGAAAATTGCGATAAGCGTTAGGTTGTTGTGAATAAAATTCTAACTTTAGAACCATATTAATTTAAGATACTACTAAAATGAAAAGAATATTGCAATTGCTGATGCTATCTGTAGTGATGGGAGTGACTGTGCCAGATGCTTTGGCACAAGAAAAACAGAAAGCCAAAATAGCCCAGATAAAACAGGAAAATGACAAGGTAACAGTGACAGTTACCTCATCTAAAGAGTTTTATGTGGGTGGCAATGTGCATGTTCTTTACATGGGCGATAAATCTTATAGCCTTTATGACCAACAAAATGAAGACGGTAAGGGTATTTTGAAATTTTATGTGCCATCGGAAGAGTTTAAAGCAATAAAAGATGGAGCAAGGGTTTATATGTCTTATGGCGAACTGGTGCTAGAGGAAGGTGAAAAAGTAGAAGATGTATGTAAAGAGAATTTTTGCCCATGTTGGTCATTAGGTAAACTGAATAAAAAACAACTTAAAAAATAATTGGCTTGCGCTATCAAATTTTAAAGATGACATTGATACGATATTCTATTACAGGTATTTTAAGTGCGATTCTATTGCTAATTGCAGGAATTACTTCAACAGCACAAACCACACCAGATCCTGGTGTGCCGGGACCCTATGCTGTAACTAAGGGAGAATATAACCTAGGAGATGCGGTGGCTGACCTAGATAGCTTGACACCGAATGCAGAAGTGAGGGCATCGGTTCATTATCCTACCACACTGGTGGGTGGTCCGTTTCCTGTTATTGTGTTACTGCATGGCAGGCACTCTACTTGTTATCGCATTACTCCACCTAACATCTCATCATTATCTTGGCCTTGTCCTACAGGATATGCATCAATAGAGAGTTTTCAGGGCTACGATTATCATGCAAGATTTATGGCCAGCCATGGATATATAGTTATATCTATTTCATGTAATGCTATTAATGCGGTTGATAACTCCATGACAGACAGAGGTATGCCAGCAAGAGGGCAGCTGGTGCAGTATCATTTGGACCTGTGGAATACATGGAACACTACTGGAGGTGCACCTGCATCACTTGGGATACCGACAAAATTTGTAGGTAAGCTAGATATGCAGCACATCGGTACTATGGGGCATTCCAGAGGCGGAGAGGGTGTTGTTTATCATGCACTTCACAATCGTGCGTTAGGAAGCCCTTATGGCGTGAAAGCAGTGCTTACTTTGGCTCCGGTAGATTTTTTCAGAAGGAAATTAAATGGTATAGCTCTGATGAATATTGCGCCCTACTGCGATGGTGATGTTTCTAACTTGCAAGGAGTATATTTTTATGATGATGTACGTTATACAGATACTACTGACGAAACACCCAAGTATAATGTGTTGATGCTGGGTGGTAATCATAATTTTTATAATACGGTATGGACTCCGGGATCATATATAGCTGGTACCGCAGATGATTGGGGTGCATCTAGCACAGATCCTCATTGTGGTGCAAGTGTGCCGGGTAATGGTAGGTATGATACTACCACCCAAAAGATGGCTTATAATACCTATGCTAGTGCGTTTTTCAGGCAACATGTAGGTGGTGAGCAGCAGTTTGCACCTATATTAGAGACAAAAGACATAATACCACCAGCGTCTTCGTTGCTTGATACTACAAATGTGTTTGTATCCTATCATCCGGGGCGTACTGAAAGATTAGATATAAATAGGGTAGATACATTGATGAATACTACCCTTAATACTATGGCAGATACCGTAACTACAGTGGGTATGCTATCGTCGGGTATATGTGGTGGTGGGTTGGCTATACCATTGTGTGCAGTAGCTACACAGCAAGCTAAAGAGCCACACAGGGGTACTACCACATTGAAGGGTTTGGCACAAATGGGACTACGGTGGAATGATACTACAGCCTACTACCAGAATGAGTTGCCACCTGCGCAGCGCAACCTATCTCTGATAGATGCTGTACAGTTTAGAGCAGCACTTCGTTTTAATCAATGTACACCGGGTGTAGATCTTGACTTTACTGTACAAATGATAGATTCTGCAGGTAACATAGCCAGTCAAACAGTACGTGAACATAGCCTGGCATTGTTTTATCAGCCGGGTACAAGTACTACACTATTGCCCAAGGTGATGTTTAATGCAGTAAGAATACCTATTGATAGTTTTACTGGTATTAACTTAACGAAAGTAACTAAAGTCAAATTTTTGTTCAATAGGTCAGCTGCCGGATCAATTCTTATTAGCGATTTAGCATTTGTGAATAAGAAGTGTGGTAAGTTCGGAAGCACATTTGGGTATAGCTATGACACTGTAGGTTATGATGTTGCTTTTTTTGATACTATAACAACCAACGCTGGAGACACTGTAACTAAGTTGTGGAATTTTGGCAATCCTGCCTCTGGTGTGAATGATACATCATCACTGCATAATCCGACTCACTTATATACATCTACTGGGACCTATGTAGCCTGCCTGTATACTATGGCTAAACGTAGAAACGAGTGGGTGTGCACTGATACAGTATGTACCACCATTGTCATTAGGCCGTCATTGGATGTTGTTAATGTGAATGATTACAACGTACAGGTGATTCCAAACCCTGCAAGGGATTATATACAAGTGATAGGTGCTGAAAAAACTGATGTACTGCGTATACTGAACTCAATGGGACAGGTAGTGGTGACAACAACCGTCAATGAACCGATAATAACATTGCCGTCATATCTTGCGAATGGTATGTATTATGTAGTTATTTCTTCGCCCAAGGGGCAGGTAACTACTAAGTTGGTGATAAACAGATAAAAGGTTGAGTAGAGATAATTTTTATGCCGGGAAGTGAATACTTCCCGGTTTTTTTTTGCCACTTTTGTTGTAATGTAACTCTCAAACATGGAAACAACAACATTATCTGTAAGACCTATGACCGCACCTGATGTGGCACTGATAAGTAACTACTGGTGCACTGCAAGTGATGATTTTTTGAGAGGAATGGGGGCTGACCCTGCAAAAATGCCGACTAGAGATAACTGGCATCAAATGCTGCATACACAACTGGAAACCCCAATGCTGGAGAAGAAATCGTGGTGTATGATATGGTTGGTGAATGATGTGCCTGCTGGCCATTGTAACATTAATAAGATAGTACCCGGTAGGGAAGCATATATGCATTTGCACTTGTGGCAGAGCTATGGTAGGCAGAAGGGTATGGGAGCCAAACTAGTGGCTATGACTTTACCGTACTTTTTTGAGAATTTTAATTTGCAAGAGTTGTACTGCGAACCATATGCACTCAATCCTGCTCCTAACCGTACTTTGGCCAAAGTTGGGTTTAAGTTGGTGAGGCAAGAAGTGACAACACCGGGAATTCTGAATTTTGAACAGGAGGTGAACCTTTGGAAAATAACCAAAGCAGAGGTAGCAATATTAGGATACACTATTAAAAGTTAACTTATTTATTTGTGGGGTTGTATACGAATGCTACTTCGTAAGTACTATTGTTGTGCTCTGGAGATACTTTGCCTAGCGGAACATCTTTTCTTTGAGGTGTTGGTTCGCACAGGGTATATTTTTCTCCATTATAAATAATTGGTTTGCCAATTGGTTTCTCGAACTTAACAGCTACAGTAACATGGTCTGGATAGGCGATTACTAACATAGGAAGGTTATAAATTTCCTTTACCAGATAAAAAAATAAAGCTGCACGGTCTTCGCAGTCGCTACCATCGTATAGGAGCGTTTGCTCGGCACTCATTCGTTTCTCTTTACCGAAGTGTACACCATCGGGTTGGTATAGAAAGCTATAGCGAGTAAAACGCATTAAGTAATCTACGCCCTGACGGGTATTCATATTATCTATATTCTCTTTGAGTTGTGGAATTAACGATGCATAAGTGCCATTGCTTATCGGCATGTTGAAGTACAACTGATAATCGGCAACAGGATAGTTAGCAAAAATATTTTTTACTTTAGGGTTTAGCTTTATTCGGAAACGGTAATCAATATCCTGATAATTAAAGGCAATGTCTTTTTCTTCATAGTCTGCTGGAGAAAAGGATGGCAAGCGGGTTAACCTATAAGAGAAACCGTTAGTAGCACTTTCAATTGGTATTTGCACCCTCTTGAATTGAGATAATTTGAAGTCAATCTTACCATAGTCATGGTAGTTTAGACATACGTATTGTTTGTTGTTGCTCTTATAATATGGAATATCATAAATATTCTCATCGCACTGGACATAAAACAATATGTGACTGTCTGCTATGCTCAACTGGGCATCGAATCCGGTGTTAGATAGCAGAAACCATTTGTATAAGGTATACTGTACATAATTTTTTTCTTTGGGGCTTAGGTATTGTGCTGTTTTGCGTACAAGCTGGTAGAACAACCAATCGTCAGGATTATGTTGTTTTTTGTAGCTTTTTAGTGTTTCTAATATTGGTTGAAAATCTGATTCAGACATTTGTTGGTAGAACTCTTGAATATTTTCTTCTGACAGTATGTTGTTGTAGTTTACTAGACGAGTATTAAGATTATTGATAACTATTGAATCACCACAAAAATCAAAATTGATTTTGTTAATCACACCACTAGTAGGCTGTCCGAAAACAGCATTGCATAGCGTAATCAAAATCGATAATATGGTGATTAATTTTCTCATTTTAATTTGGTAACAGTAAAGTTACGTAAACTTAACAATTAGATAATGTTAAGTTTCGCAAAATGTATTTTTGAATATAGTTGTATAAGGATTGCTTATAAAGCCCAATTGTTTTAACCTCACTAAAAAAGAAATTACCTTTAATGCAGCAATTGAAATCTCCTAAAAAAGCAAACAAATGATTATAGAAACCATTAAGAGCAAAGCAGAAGCATACTACAAGGACGTACAAGAAATAAGACACCATATCCACTCGCACCCAGAGTTATCATTTAAAGAATATAACACATCAGCCTATGTAGCGGCAAAGCTTACTGAATTTGGTATAACAAACATCAGAAGTATAGCTGGTACTGGAATAGTAGCACTTATAGAAGGTAATAACCCAGAAAAGAGATGTATAGCATTAAGGTCTGACCTTGACGCACTGCCTATAAAGGAGGAAAATACAACTAGTTACTGCTCTAAAAATGATGGAATAATGCATGCTTGCGGGCATGATGTACATACTAGCTGCCTACTGGGAGCCGCTAGAATACTGAACGACATGCGTCACGAATGGGAGGGCACTGTAAAGCTGATTTTTCAGCCAGGTGAGGAAAAGCATCCTGGTGGAGCCAGCATAATGATAGCAGAAGGCGTATTAGAAAACCCTAAACCGGATGCAATATTTGCGCTACATGTGTATCCCCACTTACCGACAGGTACTACTGGTTTCAGAGCAGGGCAGTATATGGCGAGTGCCGATGAGGTGTACATAACCATAGAAGGTAAGGGAGGACATGCAGCACTACCACACCAAACAATAGACCCGATAGCTATATCGGCACTGGTGATAACAGGGCTACAGCAGGTGATAGCAAGAAAATGCAACCCTCTTGTACCGTCGGTGCTCACCTTTGGCAGTATCAATGGTGGTTTTGCAACTAATGTGATACCTGACAAGGTAGAAATATTGGGGACTTTCAGGGCAATGGACGAAAAATGGCGATATGAGGCCCATAAATTGATAAAGGAATTCACAGAGCAGACATGTGCCGCATATGGTGCAAAAGCCACAGTGGAAATACCGATAGGATACCCAATGTTGTTTAACGATCCCACGCTTACTAAACATGCAACTCAGTGGGCTGAGGAGTACGTAGGAGCAGATAATGTACATGAGTTAGATATGCGCATGGCTGCCGAAGATTTTAGCTTCTATACGCTGCATGTACCGGGTTGTTTTTTTAGAATAGGAACCAACAAGGATGACAAAGAATTTCTGGCACCTGTACACAATGCCCGTTTTGACATAAACGAAGAATCTATGAAAACCGGAATGGGAATGATGGCATGGTGTGCAATACAGGCTTTGCAAAACGGTTAATATAGGTAAGCTGCAGATGGATTTTTGATGAATATAAATAGTGTATTTATCAAAGGTTTAGTTATGTTTTGTGGATAACTTCAGCAACAGTCTCCCCTATAATTTTCATTACTTTGTATGATGCTTTGAGGTAGTGTTAGCTGCCCTAAAGTTGATGAAATATATTGTTCTTACCAGAAATACGACAAAGTGAAATTCTCCCATTTACATAACCATACCCAGTTTTCCCTGCTAGATGGGGCATCTAACATATCTCGCCTTTACGAAAAAGCCAGGGCAGATAACATGCCCGCAATTGCCATAACCGATCACGGAAACATGTTTGGTGCGTTTGACTTTGTGGCAGAAGCATGGAAAAAGAAAAAGGTAGTAGGTAAAACACCGGAGGGCAAGGACATTGAGGAACCAGTGGTGAAACCGGTAGTGGGTTGTGAGTTTTATTTGGTAGCAGACCGCCACAAACGTCAGTTTTCGAAGGATGATAAGGATCAAAGATGCCATCAGTTGCTACTGGCAAAGGACGAGACAGGGTATAAAAATCTGGTGAAGATGTGTTCGCTGGGTTTTATGGAAGGGCTGTATGGTAAGTATCCAAGAATAGATAAAGAATTGATTCTCAAGTATCATGAGGGGCTTATTGCTACTACTTGTTGCTTAGCAGCCGAGGTGCCTCGTACTATACTGCGTAAGGGAGAAGAGGAAGGAGAGCGGGTGTTTAAGTGGTGGTTAGACCTGTTTGGTGATGACTACTATATAGAACTGCAAAGGCATGATATACCCGACCAAATAAAGGTAAATGAAGTGCTGATGCGCTTTGCCAAAAAGTATAATGTTCCTGTAATAGCTAGCAACGACAGCCATTATGTAGACCAGACAGATGCTAATGCGCATGACATTCTACTTTGTATCAACACTGGTGCTAAACAAAGCGACGAAAAATACAGAGATGTAGGCGATGATGAAGTACAGGCAAAAAATGCTCGTTTTGCTTTTTATAACGATCAGTTCTTTTTCAAGACTACTGAGCAAATGACATCATTGTTCAGTGATATACCTCAGGCTATAGATAATACTAACCTGATACTGGACAAGATAAAGCCTCTGAAGCTGGATAGGGATATAATGCTGCCTCACTTCAAGGTGCCGCCTGAATTTAATAATGATCAGAATGCGTACCTGGAGCACCTGACATGGGTGGGAGCGAAGGAAAGGTATGTAGAGATAACTGCAGAGGTAGAGGAGCGACTGAAATTTGAGTTGTTTACTATTCATACCATGGGGTTTGCTGGATACTTCCTTATTGTGAGCGACTTTATAAAGGAAGGGCGCAATATGGGGGTGTTTATAGGTCCGGGACGTGGTTCGGCGGCGGGGTCGGCGGTAGCGTATTGTATAGGTATTACCAATATTGACCCTATAAAGTATAAGCTGCTGTTTGAGCGTTTCTTGAATCCAGACCGTAAGAGCATGCCCGATATAGATACAGACTTTGACGATGTGGGTAGGCAAAAGGTGATAGACTATGTGGTGCAGAAATATGGTAAAAATCAGGTAGCACAAATCGTAACCTACGGTACAATGGCTGCCAAAAGCAGTATAAAGGATGTTGCTCGTACTCTGGATCTGCCATTGCCTGAGAGTAATATGCTAGCAAAACTAGTACCAGAGAAACCAGGCATAGTGCTGAAAAGGCTACTACAAGCACCACTAAAAGGGGAGGGTAGTCTGGAAGCAAAAGAAGGACTGGGTGCAGAGGAGATGGAAGGTGTGATGAAGCTGCGGGAAATATACAACCAGTCGACATTACATGGCGAAGTGCTACATGCAGCCGAAAAACTAGAAGGATCGGTACGTAATACTGGTATACATGCAGCAGGTATTATCATTGCCCCAAGCGACCTTACAGACCTGCTGCCAGTGTTTATGGTGAAGGATGTAGACTCGCTGATAACCCAGTATGAGGGCAATGTGATAGAGAATGCAGGGGTAATAAAAATGGACTTTTTAGGTCTGAAGACCCTTACTATCATCAAAGATGCACTTGCACTGATAAAGAGAAATTACAATATAATTATTGACATAGATACCATACCTCTAGATGATGAAGAAACCTATGAATTGTATCAGCGTGGGGACACTAATGGTACATTTCAGTTTGAGAGTCCGGGTATGCAGAAGCACCTTATCAACCTAAAGCCCGATAAGTTTGACGATCTTATAGCAATGAATGCCCTGTACCGTCCGGGCCCTATAGAGTATATCCCTAGCTACATACGTCGTAAGCATGGTCAGGAGCCAATATCATATGATGTGCCAGCAATGGAAGAGTATTTGGGCGACACCTATGGTATTACAGTGTATCAGGAGCAGGTGATGCTGCTATCGCAAAGCTTGGCAGGTTTTACAAAGGGAGATGCCGACGTACTGCGTAAGGCAATGGGTAAAAAGCAGAAGGCGGTACTGGATAAAATGAAAGGGCAGTTTGTAGAGGGTGCCAAAGCAAAAGGGCATCCTGAAGATAAATTGCAAAAAATATGGACTGACTGGGAAGCATTTGCACAGTATGCGTTCAATAAATCGCATTCTACCTGTTATGCACTAGTTGCCTACCAAACTGCCTACCTGAAAGCCCATTATCCGGCCGAGTACATGGCGGCGGTGCTGAATAACCAAGGTAATATAGAAAAGATTAAATTCTATATGGAGGAGTGTCAGCGTATGGGGCTGCAGGTACTGGGACCAGATGTAAATGAGAGCTTGAAGGGATTTGCGGTGGCTAAGGAAAATGTAGTGCGTTTTGGGCTTAACGCAATAAAAGGGGTAGGAGAGGCAGCTGTAGAGGACATCATAGCTGAACGTGAATCTAACGGAAATTTCGATTCTATATTTGACTTTATAAAGCGTGTGAACCAACGCACAGTGAATAAAAAGTCGATGGAAAGTCTAGCACTAGCTGGTGCACTCGACTGTTTTCCACAACTACATAGGGCACAGTATTTTTATACACCACCTACAGACCCAGTTACTGGTTTGGAACGATTAATGAGGTTTGGCAATCAGGTGCAAGCAAGTTCATCAATGGTTACCAATAGCTTGTTTGGCGACTCTATAATGCCCGAAATAAAACCACCAGTAATACCTGACTGTGATAAATGGGGGTTACCAGAGCTGCTAGACCGCGAAAAAGAAGTAGTAGGCATCTATCTGAGCGCGCACCCACTGGATGGCTATAAGTTTGAGATGGAAAACTATGGGTTTGTTCCCATCAACCAAATGGAAGTGCTACGAGGTAAAACGATACGAATTGCAGGATTCATTACAGATGTGGTGCATGCTACTACCAAAAAAGGCAGCAAATTTGGTAAGATGGTGCTCAATGACTACTCTGGCAATACTGAAATAGTGCTTTGGGAGAAAAACTATGTAGCATTTGGCAACTATCTGGTTAATGGACAGAAAATAATAATAAACGGTATCTATGACGAACATCGTTTCAGACCTGGTACTATGGAGTTGCAGATACAGAGCATGATGCTGCTAGATGAAGTGCGTAAAACTATGACCAAACGGATACATTTGGCGTTGCCGCTAGACAAGATCTCGGATGAATTTGCATCGTTTATAGTAGCTAATGTGCAAAAATACCCTGGTAGTACAGAACTCATCATCAGTGTGAGAGATATGGAAAATGAAATGCAGATAAAAATGAAGTCGCAAAACAAAAAGATATTGTTAAGCGACGAACTGATAACGTACATACAGGAGCATGATGAAATCATGTATTCGATCGAGAAAAATTAGAGGAAAAAGACATTGATCTTAAAAGGGAGATAGATACTATGCAGCTATCTCCCTTTTCTTTTTTGCAAATAGTGGTATTGTTATTTCGATAGCAATTTTTGATCTATCGTCACTTTGATATTGCCTATATTTGAATAATGTTAGCGGCGTTACAAATACTATTCATATGACTACAGAAAATACTCCTGAATTAAAGCCAATATCAAATAGCAGCGATGCTAATAATAAAGTGACACCTACCAAAGTTGGCTGGGTTATTTTCTGGAGTGTACTGAGTCTTATTGTTACAATAATAGCTACGGTAAGTGTAACTGAACAGTATGGTGTTGCTTTGTATGTAGGTGTGCCAGTTACGATTGGTTTTATAGTGGGTTTTGTGGGCAAAAACTTGAAAGGATTAATAAAAGGTACATTGGCTGTAGTGCTGACAACTACATTTTTAAGTTTATTGCTCATTGCTTTAAAAATTGAAGGTGCTATCTGTATTATCATGATAATAGTTCCGTTGTTTTTGTTTGTTGCCGTAGGGTTTGGAATTGGTAAATTACTATTGGAAATAGTGCCTAAAAACAACAACTACCTTGTTTTGTTTTTCCTTATCAACCCTGCTTGCATAGCTGCGGATACACAGATAGAAATGGTAGAGAATACTATCACTACCAAAACAGTAGTAAATGCTACTCCTGCTCAAATATGGCAAGTACTCACAAATGAGGTGGATTTTGGTAGGCATGAAAATTTCTTTTTCAAAAATGGGGTCAACTATCCGTTAGATATGCACCTTACCCAGCGCAATGATAGCATGCTGCTGCGTTGTAACCTGCGCAACTGTGTGACAGAACTGTATGTAGATGAGCTGGTGCCTAATAAAGTTTTAAGATTTAGATCGGTAAAGGATGTAGAGCCAGTAAAGGAGTTGACTATCTATGATACGCTGAGCACACCACACACTAATGGCGAGTATTTCAAACATTTGTATGGTAAGTTTGAACTTGTGCCACTTGCTGATGGTAGTACTGAACTGATAGCAGAGTCGCAGTTTTCATACAGGTTATCTCCGGCTTTTTATTGGAACTGGTGGAGTAAATATTTAGTTAGCACAATGCACAATCGTGTGTTAGAAACAGTAAAAAATAAAACAGAAGGTAAAAACAATCATATATGAGCCGCAATCAGCAGAAGCGGCATATACACAACCCCGACTACACAAAAGATGTGTTTAACAAAGTGAGTCGGACTTACGATATTGTAAATCTCATTTCGTCGTGTGGTTTGGCTAATCTACTACGTAAACTGATGATTAGTAGATTGGGAAAAGATACTCACCCACAACAAACGCTTGATTTGCTATGTGGAATGGGTGAGACATGGAAACCAATAATAAAGTATGCTCCAGAAACACAAATAACAGCAGTTGATTTTTCAGATGAAATGATAGCTGGCGCCAGACGACGAAATGCAAGGCATTATAATAATAGAGTGGGTATTATCGAAGAAAACGTGTTGGATAGTGGCCTAAAAGAACATAGTTTTGATTTGGTGGTATGTGCATTTGGGTTAAAGTCTTTTGATAATGAACAGATAGAAATCTTAGCCAAACTAACCAATAGAGTACTAAAACCTGGCGGGCAATTAGTGTTCATAGAAATGTCATTGCCAAAGAATCTATTAGTTAAAACGATTTTTTTGTGGCATGTAAGGTATTTGGTTCCGTTTTTAGGGTCTTTTTCCGGTAATAGAAAGGCATTTGGTATGTTGGCCAAATACACGGTATCCTATCGTGATTCTATAAACGCACTATCAATATTTTCTCAACAAGGCTTTCAGTTGCAATATGATAGCTATATATTGGGTAGTGCTACTGGATTTCATGGTCGTAAACCAATGTAGCAGAAATTTCCATTTTTGTGCATTTGACTTTAATATAGGTATCTTTGCCCGATGAAAAATTTGCGTGAAATAACGCTGCCAGAGCTAGAAACGATGATGGCAAGCATAGGCGAGCCAAAATTTAGAGCGAAACAAGTACATGACTGGGTGTGGCAAAAGTTTGCGGCCGACATCAACGATATGACCAACCTATCTAAAGCACTTCGTGAAAAACTTTCGGAGCAATACTTTATACCTAAAGTAAAAATGCATCACAGCCAATATAGCAGTGATGGTACTATAAAAAATCGTTTGCAGCTACATGATGGTTATTATGTAGAAAGCGTATTGATACCAACAGAAAAACGTATGACTGCCTGTGTTTCATCGCAGGTGGGATGTTCATTGTCCTGCAAGTTTTGTGCTACTGGCTACATGGACCGTAAACGTAACTTGGAATTTGATGAAATAGTAGATGAGGTAACATTGCTAAATGAATTGTCGCAGAAGCACTACAACAAAAATCTGTCCAACATTGTGTTTATGGGCATGGGTGAGCCATTGCTCAACTATAAAAATACACTTAAAGCCATAGAACGTATCACATCCCCAAGTGGACTAGGGATGAGCCCCAAGCGTATAACTGTATCTACTGCTGGTGTAGCTAAGATGATAAAACAGCTAGCTGATGATAAGGTTCGTTTTAAGCTAGCATTGTCGTTGCATGCTGCAACAGACCATAAGCGTAACGAAATTATGCCCATCAATGAAACAAATAACTTAAAAGCTCTTATCGAAGCACTCAACTATTTTTACAAAGCCACTGGCAACGAAATAACTTTTGAGTATATACTTTTCAAAAACTTCAATGATAGCATAAAAGATGCTGACGATTTAATAAAAATATACCGTCAAGTACCAGCTGATCTAATCAACATTATAGAGTACAATCCAATAGATGCTGCTAGATTTGAAAAGCCAGATGAAGAGAAAACTGATGCATTTATGGCACACTTGACTGCCAATAGGGTAAATGTACGTTTGCGTCGTAGTCGCGGGAAGGATATAGATGCTGCATGCGGACAACTAGCTAATGTGGACCACGAAACTGACTAATACGCCCATTTTAAAAACTGAACTCTAAACAAAATATACTCAGCCAACTATATGAATGTAGTAGCCACTATTCTAGATATTTTAAAATATGTTTTGCCAGCGCTTGTTGTCCTAATTGCTACTTCTGTAATAGTCAATAAGTTTTTGATTTCCGAAAACAAACGGAAACAGATGGCTATTTTTCAGGATGCACAAGATATCACCTTGCGTTTACGCCTTCAGGCTTATGAGCGAATGGTATTGTTTATTGAGCGTATTAGTCCTCGTCATCTAATAACGAGAGTATATGACCCATCTATGACGGTAAGAGATTTACAGGTAGCCATGACACTTTCTATTCGCACAGAATACGAGCACAACATGTCGCAGCAGATATATGTATCTAAAAATGTTTGGGAGACAGTAAAAAACGTTAAAGAGCAAGAACTGAATATGATAAATAGAGTGTCACAGACCCTAAATCCTGAGGCACATGCTAGCGAGCTCCATGCGAGAATATTGGAGATGATATCTAAAACAGATACAGAACTACCTACGGATGTAGCACTGCAAATAATAAACGCTGAAGTAATAACGGTGATGCAGTACGGCTCCTTTTAGAGTGTCAATATATATCTGAATTTTGAGTTAAAACACTATTGTTGCCAAACAGTAGTGTTACTTTTTTGGTATATTTGAATCTCACGATTTCACAGTAGTTATACCAACATGAGTAGTGTGTACAAATTTTTTATTGCTTTTACTGTTACTGTTTTTACGGCATCTTCAGTTATTGCTCAACAGAAAAATGACTTAAAAAGATACAAGCTCAAAGGTGATGTAAAAATTGTAACAGAATTAGAATACAGCGTACAGCCCAATAGCAAAGATGCGATAAAAGATGGGCTAAAGGTGAAGAGCATATGCAAATACAACCCCGCCGGAAACCGATCTGAGTATCTAACGTATTCACCAGCTGGTGAAGTTATGTCAAGGTCAATATTTAATTACAACGACAGTGGTAAACTAGTTAATATTAAACGGTACAGAGGGGATGGCGGGCTTAATGTAACTACCGAGTATAAATATGACATAGCTGGTAATGAAGCTGAAGAACTGAATTACGACCCGTCTGGTACATTATTCATGAGTGGAAAAGGAAAGTATGACCTTAACGGAAACAGAATAGTGTATGATAGATACAACCAATTTGGGCATCTTTTTTTGAAGTCAAATATCCGTTACGATAAAAAAGGAAATGAAATAGAAGAGCGGGAATATGATTCGCATCAAGCATTACAATTCAGTACTACCTATGAGTACAGTAAGTTTGATAATCATGGCAATTGGCTAGTACGTATCACCTACAAAAATAAAGTGCCACGAGCTATCATAGAAAGAGAATTGGCATATTAGCTGGTAACCGTTGTCTATTATTTTATATCTTCACTACCTTAATCCTGCACCAATTTGTAGTTTATGATCAGCCCAATATGTCGAGTAGTTTTGTGTGCCACTTTGTTATTGTTCCTGCCACCAGTTATTCATGCCCAGAATCTACCTGATATTATAACCACAGCAGGCCATAAAGGACGTATAAAAACGATTGTTGAGTATAATTTTAGCGATGTAAGTAGTACTGGTTTTAATGTAAAGGCTGGAGCTAGATTTGTGCGTAATTATGATGATAAAGGGAGGTTGATAAAAGAGCAAGTATTTGATGGTAATAGGATCCAAACAAGCAGATCGGCCTACAAATACAATGATGATGGCACATTAGCAGAGGAAAGAAATTACAATCCTGCAGGGAAGTTTCAGTTTGCGAATATGTACACTTACGATGCTAATGGCAATGAAGTAATGATGAAAAACTACAATGCTGAAGGCATATTGTTCATTAAATCTGAATATTTTTACGATAGCAAAGGAAATTTGATAAAAGAAACCACCAAAGATGCAGATGATGTCACAATAAACAGCGCAAAATGGAAGTATGACAGCAAAAACAATGCTATACAAGAAGAAACTTTTGATGCAGATATGATTCTAACAAGAAAAAGTTTGTTTTCGTATGATAGTAACAGTCATTTGATTGAAGAAACCATTTTGCATTATGGAATGAAAGTTAGAAACACATACAGGTATGATAGTTTAGGAAGAGTGGTTGAGGAGTGCAAGTATAATGGAGATGGACAAATGGATATGAAAGTAGTTTCTGCCTACGATGAAAATGGCACAATAGCTGAAGAACATTATTTTGGTAGTGATGGACTGAAACAAAAAACGGTAAAGTATAAAAATGTGTATGACGCGAGAAGAAATTTACTAAGCAGAACTATGGTAGAAAATGGTAAAGAAATAGTAATAGAGCGCAGAGAAATAGCTTATTACTAAACTTGCCAACATTCAATTCATACAATGTTGATAAAAAGTTTCAAACTAAATAAAATAATCCTTCCTCGTTATCTCAAAAAGTATATTTTTGCAGCATAAAATTTAAACGCATTAACTATGTCTGAAATTGCAAATCGCGTTAAGAAAATTATCGTGGACAAATTAGGTGTTGACGAATCAGAAGTGAACACTGAAGCGAGTTTTACCAACGATCTGGGAGCTGATTCGCTCGACACCGTTGAGCTGATAATGGAATTCGAAAAAGAATTCAATATCTCTATTCCTGACGAGCAGGCTGAAACCATCACTACTGTTGGACAGGCTATAGCTTACTTGGAAGAACACGTAAAGTAATTTTGTACAAATCCACTTCTGTAACCGAAAATCGTTAGATGAACTTGACGTTAAAACGAGTTGTCGTTACGGGCCTCGGAGCCCTGACGCCATTAGGCAATGACATACCTTCTTATTGGGATGGGTTGGTTAATGGCGTTTCGGGCGCCGGATTCATCAAGCAATTTGATGTAACCAAATTCAAAACTAAGTTCGCCTGCGAACTGAAGGACTTTAATCCTGAAAACCATTTTGAACGTAAGGAGGCTCGAAAGTTAGACCGCTTCTCACAGATAGCCTTAGTGGCAGCTGACGAAGCTGTGCGCTCTGCAAGGCTTACAGATGCTGGTATTGATCATGACCGTGTAGGTGTGATTTGGGGCTCAGGCATAGGGGGTATGATTACCTTCATCGAAGAGATGAAAAACTTTGCTGCTGGTGATGGCACTCCTCGTTTTAATCCGTTCTTTATCCCAAAACTTATATTAGACATCGCATCGGGTCATATTTCTATGAAATATGGTTTTCGCGGTCCTAATTTCTCTACAGTAAGTGCATGTGCATCTTCAACAAATGCACTCATTGACGCCTTCAATTATATACGCCTCGGTAAAGCTGATGCATTTGTGTGTGGTGGCTCTGAAGCTGTAGTAACTGAAGCTGGCATAGGTGGATTCAATGCCATGAAAGCATTATCAGAGCGAAACGATGATTATCTTACTGCAAGCCGACCTTTCGATTTGAATAGAGATGGTTTTGTATTAGGTGAAGGTGCGGGAGCTATAGTGCTAGAAGAGTACGAACATGCAAAACGAAGAGGTGCTACAATCATTGCCGAATTGGCTGGTGGTGGTCTTAGTGCTGATGCGTATCACCTTACAGCTCCGCATCCTGAAGGCTTAGGAGCATACAATGTAATGAAGAACGCACTCGCCGATGCTGGTATGAAGCCAGAAGAAATTGATTATATCAATGTTCATGGCACCTCAACACCGCTTGGCGATATAAGTGAGATTACAGCTATCCAGAGAGTTTTTGGTGAACATGCTTATAAAGTGAACATCAGTTCTACCAAGTCTATGACAGGTCACTTGTTAGGTGCTGCTGGAGCTATTGAAGCAATAGCTAGCATATTAGCTACAGTTCATGATATCATACCACCCACAATCAACCACTTTACTGACGATCCTGCATTCGACCCAAGGCTTAATTTCACTTTCATTAAACCTCAAAAGAGGATTGTGAATGCTGCATTGAGTAACACATTTGGATTCGGTGGTCACAATGCTTCCGTAATTTTCAAAAAACCATCTGATTAAATTGCGGCGGCTACTCAATCGCATCCTAAATAACTCTTCTGCCGACAAACAGTTGCTCATGCAATTGGAACATATACTTGGGTTTACACCTAAGTATGTAGATTATTACAAACTTGCTTTCATGCATCGGTCTAAGCCTGAAGATGCAACAGATAGTAACGAGCGATTAGAGTTTTTAGGTGATGCAATTTTAGGTGCAATAGTGGCCGAATATCTTTTCAAAAAATACCCTTATCAGCCAGAAGGGTTTCTCACTGAACTTCGTTCCCGCATCGTTAGGAGAGAAACTATGAACAATGTAGCCCTCAAAATGGGCCTCAATAAATTAGTGCAGTATAATCAGAATGATAGAGGTCTAAGTCGTAGCCATATATTCGGCAATGCTCTTGAGGCACTAATAGGTGCAGTGTACTTAGATCAGGGTTTTACTAAAACACGAAAATTCATTCTTAATCAAATAATACGCATCTACATAGATTTAGACACTATGGAGAGCACTGATACAAACTATAAAAATCAATTACTAAGCTGGTCTCAACGAAATGGCAAGCAATTAATATTTGAAACCATAAGTGAAACCAGCGAAGGTACTCGTAAATTATTTACAGTAGGTATTGTCATTGATGGTGAAATAATTGCTACTGGTACTGGCTATAACAAAAAAGATGCTGGGCAGGTAGCGGCCAAAAGTGCGATGACTGTATTAGGCGTTTAAACTGTGTGTTGCTCCTAATTCAACTTTGCTACCAGCTACTCTCGTTAATACTACTATATATTGGTTGATAACTATCTACAACTATTTAGATTGTCTGCGATAAAGTAGGTAAGCTACAACAGCAAACAAAGTGTTAGGTATCCATACTGCGATAAGTGGGTCAAGGTTGGATTTTGTAGCAAATGTGGTGGCTATCTGCTGAAAGAGAATATATATAGCACTTAGTGCAATGCCTAATGCCAAGTGAAATCCACTTCCTCCACGAATTTTTCGGCTGGCTATACAAGCTCCTATTATCGTGAGTATAAACCCTGCAAAAGGCTGTGCTGTGCGTCTTTCTTTTTCAATAAAAAAAGTATTTAGATTTTCTTGTCCTCTTAATTGTTCTTCTGCAATGTGTTTCTTGAGTTGAGGGGTAGTGAGTGCTTCTTTTATTGCATCGCCTCTATTAAGGTCTCTTGGCGAAAAAGGATAGTTGATAGTCATTTCTGGTATTTTCACAATTTTCTCATGCAATGTATCATTGGTGCGAATAACGACATTGTGCAAATTCCATGTCTTTTTAATAGTGTCGTAGGTTACATAGTCTGCCATCAGTTTTTCTTTGAGCAGTGTACCATTCATTTTTTCAGCACAAAAACGATTGCCCATATAGTTATTAAAGTTGAAACTTTGCAGATATACATAGGTACCTGGCGCTATGCCAAGGTGTAAATTGTCTTGAGCATATTTATAGTTTCCATCATTTATATAGGTGTTCTCAAAGTCAATACGTTGTTTGTTAGCTACAGGTATTATGTAATGGTTAGATACCAGCGAGACAAGGCATAAAAAACCACCGCCTATCATATAGGGTCTAAGAAACCTGGTAAATGATACACCGGACGATAAAATGGCAATTATCTCCGATTTGTATGCCAATTTGGAGGTAAAAAATATAGTTGCTATAAATATGAATAAAGGAAAGAGTAGGGCAGTGATGTGAGGAATGAAGTTTTTGTAATAGTTGGCAACTACCCAAAATGGTGCTTTCTTTGATACGATATTATCTACTTTTTCTGAATAATCTATTACACAAGAGATTACTGCCAAAATCATTATGGCGAAAAAAAAGGTGCTTAGAAATTTTCCAACTATATACCAATCTAATTTTTTCATGCCCAACTGGGAGTCAAAAAATGGTATCAATTACCATTTTTATATTTCTTGCAAAAATGCACCTTTTTAAGCATTGTAATGTTGGTAATTTTGTAAAATAACCTCTCGTTTTATTGTTTAGAGTTGATGAATAAAACAAGTTATATTCAGATGTTCGTCCGTTTCAATAAATCGTTGCTTTTTTTCGAACATGTACTATTCTAATTTAACTCCTTAAATTTGTTCTATAATTTACATTATGTTAAGTATAGAATTGAGCATTTGTATTAATTAGATCGATTGAGTAAACAATAAAGCGCAAAAAAGTAAGTATTCACTACCCTATGACATTAGGCATCTGAAAACAAAATGGGCGCACTTTACAGTACGCCCATACATAAATACCACTATCTAAATCAATTAATTTCACCCACCATATCTTTTGGATCAACCCATAGGTCAAACTCTTCAGCACTCACATAACCTAGGTCTATAGCGGTCTGTTTTAGAGTTTTTCCTTGTTTATGCGCTGTTTGAGCAATTTCTGCAGCTTTGTAATAACCAATTTTTGTATTGAGCGCAGTAACAAGCATCAATGAGTTATTGACGTGCTTGCGTATGTTATCCTCTAATGGTGCAAGACCTTCAGCACACTTGTCGTTAAATGACACACAACCTTCACCTATAAGACGAGCACTATGTAAGAAATTGAAAATCATTACTGGTTTGAAGACATTCAATTCAAAATGACCATTCGAACCACCTATACCTATTGTTACATCATTTCCCATAACCTGTGCTGCTATCATTGTCAATGCTTCACACTGTGTGGGATTCACTTTACCTGGCATAATAGATGATCCTGGTTCGTTATCTGGAATAAACAACTCACCAATACCTGAACGTGGCCCCGAACTTAGCATCCGAATATCGTTAGCAATTTTCA
This sequence comes from Sphingobacteriales bacterium, assembly GCA_027484425.1. Classification (GTDB taxonomy): domain Bacteria; phylum Bacteroidota; class Bacteroidia; order Chitinophagales; family Chitinophagaceae; genus Nemorincola. The sequence goes on along the minus strand of JAIXSZ010000066.1, from coordinate 10,720 downwards.
TAAGACTAACAGCTACAGTTTTTAGAGCACCATGAGCCTCTACAATTGCATCATGTGCGGCAAGACTTTCAAACTTGTTTTCGGCAGTGATGAAAGGAAATCCAGTAAGATTAGCAATGTTTTCTGCCACCTTTACTGCATAACCTTTAGGAGTGTTGATTCCGGTACCCACAGCTGTACCACCAAGTGCAAGTTCGCTAAGGTGAGCCAAAGTATTATTGATTGCACGAAGACCATGATCAAGTTGAGATACATAACCACTCAATTCCTGCCCTACTGTAAGAGGTGTAGCATCCATAAAGTGGGTACGACCAATCTTTACAACATGCATAAACTCTTTCGACTTTGCAGCCAGCGTGTTACGAAGCTTAGTAATACCTGGTATTGTTACATCAATCAGCATTTTGTACGCTGAGATATGCATTGCAGTAGGAAAAGTATCGTTGGAAGATTGTGATTTGTTTACGTCATCATTGGGGTGAACAAATTTATCTTTGTCGGTAAGTTGGCCACCATTTATTACATGAGCTCTGTATGCTATTACTTCATTAACGTTCATGTTACTTTGTGTTCCAGAGCCGGTCTGCCACACCACTAGAGGAAACTCATTATCAAGTTTTCCTTCTAATATCTCATCACATACCTTACCTATCAAGTCAGATTTTTCTTGCGGTAACACACCTAACTGATTGTTTGTGATTGCAGCTGCTTTTTTCAGATAAGCAAAAGCTTTAATTATCTCTTTGGGCATTTTATTAATGTCCTGAGCAATTTTAAAGTTTTCTATAGAGCGCTGTGTTTGTGCACCATAGTAAGCAGATACGGGCACCTTTACCTCGCCCATTGTGTCTTTCTCAATTCTGAATTCCATGATATTAAATTAATTATTAAGTATTTAAGTTCGTTAATGAAATATAAAACTATTCTATTTTAACTTAGCCAAAGCTTCTTCTATTTTGCGCTGCTGATCTTTGTAGTTCACGTCATGTTTTACGAAGGTTTTCCCCGTTACTACTTCATATAACTCTATATAACGCTCTGATATACTGCCTATTACATCTTCAGTCATCTCAGGAATTTGTTGCCCCTCTTTGCCTTGAAAGCCATTACTCATCAACCATTCCCGCACAAATTCTTTAGATAACTGTTTTTGTGGCTCTCCTTGTTTCTGCCGCTCATCAAAACCATCTATATAAAAATAACGTGAAGAATCGGGTGTATGTATTTCATCAATCAGATGAATGGTATCCCCTATTTTGCCAAACTCATATTTGGTATCTACCAATATTAGGCCTCGGTTCTTAGCTATTTCTTTACCTCTTTCAAACAGCGCAAGACTGTATTTTTCTAGTTTTTCATACTCAGATTGAGAGACCAGACCTCTACTTATAATTTCTTCTCGAGATATATCTTCATCATGCCCCTCATGTGCTTTTGTACTGGGTGTTATAATGGGTGAAGGGAAAAAATCATTTTCCTTCATGCCTTCAGGTAAAGTCACACCGCAAAGTTCACGTTTGCCAGATTTATAGGTACGCCAAGCATGACCTGTAAGATTACCCCTAACTACCATTTCTACTGGAAAGGTTTCGCATTTATACCCTATTGTTGCGTTAGGAAGTGGAGTATTTATATACCAATTAGGCACTATGTCTTTTGTGGTTTCCAGAAACTGAGCGGCTATCTGATTCAGTACTTGTCCTTTATATGGTATTGCTTTAGGTAACACTATATCAAAAGCAGAAATCCGGTCGCTAACCATCATCACTATATACCTATCATTGATAGTATATACATCACGTACTTTCCCTTTATAAAAATTTGTTTGACCAGGTAATTGCATAATGATATTATTCTTTTTGAAGTTTACTTTAAAAACAGGTCGACAAAGATAATGGAAAGGGGTTATTAGCAGAAGAGATAATTACAATATTATTCAGCATATTGAAATTCTGGCTTACCAAAGTCATATTATAAAATGAGGTAGGTAGAATTTCTTTTGCCTCAAATTTACCTAACTTGCCACTGAATATGTATGTAATAGATGCGATAATAAAAGGTGTATTAGTTGGTCTGTTTATGGCCATATCGGTAGGTCCTACTCTATTTGCAATTATTCGATACAGCCTCAACTTTAGTTACAAGGCAGGTCTTGCTTTTGTATTGGGGGTATCTATAAGTGATGCACTTTATGTGGTTATTGCCAATGTTGCAGCTTCTTGGTTACATTACTTAGAGCCCTATCAGAAGCATATTGGTATAGGTGGTGCAGTAGCATTAATTACTTTAGGTACAGCAGGATTACTTAAAAAACTAAAACCTAAACGTCCAACTGCTCCACAGCTTACAATAACCAGTGGTGATGTTGCCAAGATATGGTTAAGTGGTTTTTTGGTCAATACTTTAAACCCCGGAGTACTTATCACATGGCTAGGTGCTGTTACCATTACTGCAAGCAAAGATGGGTTTTACAGACTTATACTATTCGGCACGGCATTGGTTATCATTTTAGGAATTGATTTTTCGAAAGTATTTCTTGCCGATAGGATTAAAAAACTTCTTACAGCTAGAAAAATAATCTACGTGCAGCGATTTTCATCTGCTTGTATTTTATTTATCGGTATTGCACTTTTGATAGGTACTTTACTTAATTCGCCAAATGATGGAGATAATAAGAAGAAATCAAAATTCAATAAGATATTGACAGATTAGTTACCTAGCAATGAACACAGGTACTTTTACTAAGTGACGAACTGTGTTTACAGTCTCTCCATAAATAATGTCTTTTGCTGTTTTATGACCATGACTTCCAATTATTAGTAAGTCACAGTCGTTTTCGTTTATCAACCTCGCTATTTCGGCAGCTCTCTCCTTGTAACCTAATACTCCAACAGCCGATAGTCCCTTTTTAGTAAACATATCTACGTACTCGTCGAGGTGTATTTTGTCTTTTCGTGTTTCGTAGTCGTGTGCTTCATTACCTATTAATCTGGCCGAAGCACTTTCTACAACATGTATCAGTACAAAATGGGCATTATCTGCACCTAATTGTATAGCGTATTGCATGGCAATGCTATCACTGTCAGTAAAGTCGACCGCTACTCCCACACTCTTAAAGGGAGCTACCGGCGCGGCAATTGCTTTTGCTATATTGTTATGAATATTAATTTCTGCCTGTCTTTTTCTTTGTATCAAAGGGTAAATGATAGTAACAAGCAGCAGCAAACCTACTAAAGCCACTAATGCTACTAGTAATACCTTTATCCATACACTGTTGCTACTACTCATCCATTGCGAAACAGTATCTAGAAATAACTTTAGATTAAGCACTACAATAACGGCAGCTATTACCCAAGCGGCAATTTTGGTAGGTATATTTATTACAAAGTCCCCCATTTTAGTTCTGTCGCTCACAAAGTGTATTAATGGTATTACAGCAAAAGCAAGTTGCATGCTCAGTAAAACCTGACTAAAAATGAGCATTTGGTCTACCATAGAGTCACCAGCCACTAGCAATACTATTACAGCCGGTACTATAGCCAACATACGAGTAAGTATTCTACGAAAAACCGGATTGATACGCAAACGCAAATAGCCTTCCATTATTATTTGTCCAGCTAATGTGCCCGTAATTGTAGAGCTCTGCCCAGCTGCTATCAATGCTACTGCAAAAAGTATAGGTGCCATTTTATTGCCCAATAGTGGAGCCAAAAGTCTGTGTGCATCTTGCAGCGATGCTACATCATTGTGTCCTGACGTATAAAAAACAGCACCAGCGAGTATAAGTATGGCTGAATTCACAAAAAAAGCCAAATTCAACGCAATAGCACTATCAATGTTATTAAGTTTTATTGCTTTTTTTATTGACTCTTTATCAATACCTATTTTTCTGGTTTGTACCAATGCTGAGTGCAGGTATAAATTATGGGGCATTACCGTTGCTCCTATTATTCCTATAGCAATAAACAGTGCACCACTACCCGGCAAGCTTGGCGAAAATCCTTTTGCTACCATTGATAGGTCTGGCTTGGCCATTATCATCTCTGCCAGAAAACAACCACCTATTACAGCCACCAGCGATATTATGAAAGCTTCAAGTTTGCGCATACCTAGCTTTTGTAGGTATAAGAGAAGTATGGTGTCAAGTAAAGAAATAATGACCCCCCAAATAAGAGGTAACCCGAATAGTAAGTTTAACCCGATAGCCATGCCTAATACTTCTGCTAGGTCGCAAGCAGCAATAGCAATCTCAGCAAGTATATATAGTACGAAATTAACTGAAGCAGGATATACCTCTCTGCTGCATTGTGCCAAGTCCCTACCCTGCACTATGCCAAGTCTTGCACTTAGCGATTGAAGTAGCAACGCCATCATATTGCTCATCAATAGCACCCATATTAGTGCATACCCAAATTGGCTACCACCTGCTATATCTGTCGCCCAGTTACCTGGGTCCATATATCCTACACTCACTAAGTACGCTGGACCAAAAAATGCAAATATTTTCTTCCACTTACTCCCTGCTAACGAAGGATTAACCTGTCCATGCACCTCACTCAGAGATTTGTCTAAATCTTCTTTTGCCATTTGGAAGGCAAAGCTAACTATAAATATTAGGATAGCCTAATTTCATTCATTCAATAGTTTTATTACATTCGATGAAATAACTGAAATAACATGAAGATAATTTCTTTCAGTACTAAGCTTGCTACATATATTATGATAGTGCCGTTTTTATTATCTGCCTGCAATAATAAACCAGCTACTCAAAATAATAACAACACTGCTTTAGATTCGATTTCTACCCCTCCGAAGAAAATAAATAATGTGCATCTGTCTGGGTTTATACCAGACGGATATTATGTTTTAGATAGCGTAAAAGGAGATTTAAATGGAGATGCTTTTCCGGATATGCTAGTGTTATTAACAGTTAAGGAAAGTATAGATAGTTTTCAGTGGGCTAAACGACCATTACTTATTTTAACAGGCGATGAAAATGGCAAACTTACATTGGTAGCGCAAAACAATAAAGTAGTATACAGCGGTGACTCTGGCGGTATGCTAGGTGACCCCTATCAATCGATAAGTATAGAAAAAGGATGCTTTACAGTTTTTCATTATGGTGGTAGCAGATGGAGATGGGAGGTAGAAACTACATTTTGTTATTCTGACACATCGAAAAACTGGTATTTAGAAAAAGAATATCATCATGGCTTTTTTTTGTACGTGGATGAATATGAGGAAAAAAAGGAAAATGATGATACTGTTATAACAAAAACGAAGAAGGATTTTGGGGTAATAGCATTTGATCAATATGACATTTACGCAGATTGATGCTGTTTTACCTACTTCTTTTTAGGTAGATGATGGGTAACATTCAAACTCCTTTTAGTTTTATTTATCTTGCAGCCAGATATGGAATACAAGAGAATATTGATAACTGCTGCCCTACCCTATGCTAATGGTCCAGTACACATAGGTCATTTGGCAGGTTGTTTTCTTCCGGCAGATATTTATGCACGTTATCAGCGTGCACAGAAGCGTGATGTAAAATTTGTATGTGGCAGTGATGAGCATGGTGTGCCAATAACCATCAGGGCTATGAAAGAACATATTACACCGCAAGATGTAGTTGACAAATATCACGCAATCATTAAAGATAGCTTTGAGCAAATGGGTATATCTTTTGATATATATTCACGTACGTCTTCTCCTACCCATCGTGAAACCTCACAGGCTTTTTTCAAAAAACTGTATGACGATGGTGTATTCGAAGAGCGTGAAAGCGATCAGTACTACGACGAAGAAACTAATACTTTTCTTGCCGATAGATATATCATAGGTACATGCCCAGTGTGCAGCAATGACAATGCCTACGGCGACCAATGCGAAAAATGTGGATCTACATTATCATCCGAACAACTCATTAATCCGCGCAGCGCACTGAGTAGTGCACCACTTGTAAAAAGGAAAACTACGCATTGGTATTTTCCGCTTGACAAATATGAATCTTGGTTGAAAGAATGGATTGTAGATGGCAAGAAAGATTCTTGGAAACCCAACGTATATGGTCAGTGCAAAAGCTGGATAGATAGTGGTTTGCATCCTCGTGCTATGACACGTGATAGTAGCTGGGGCGTGCCTGTGCCTCTGCCTGGTGCTGATGGTAAAGTATTGTATGTTTGGTTTGATGCACCAATAGGATACATAAGTGCTACAAAAGAACTTACAAACCAATGGAGTGACTATTGGTGCCAGGATGATACGAAGTTGGTACATTTTATAGGTAAGGATAACATCGTTTTTCATTGTATCATTTTTCCTGCTATGCTTAAAGCTCATGGTGGGTTTGTGTTGCCAGATAATGTGCCCGCTAATGAGTTTTTGAACATCGAAGGACAAAAAGTATCTACCTCTCGCAATTGGGCTGTTTGGGTAGACGAGTATGTGAAGGATTTTCCAGACCAGCAAGATGTATTAAGATATGTGTTGTGCTCCAATGCGCCTGAAACAAAGGATAATGACTTTACATGGAAAGATTTTCAAGACAGAACTAACAATGAGCTAGTATCTGTTTTCGGCAATTTTGTAAATCGCGCTTTTGTTTTAATGCATAAACTGTGCAAAGGCAGAATGCCAGCTTTACATGCCGACTTTATAGACGATGCTGACAGAACGCTGATAGAAGAAATAAAAAATGCAAAAGTAAAAGTAGAAACATGCCTTGAGGGTTATAAGTTTCGCGATGGTTTGTTTGAAGTAATTGATCTTGCCAGAAAAGGTAATAAATACATGCAGGACAAACAACCTTGGATAACCATAAAATCTCTCGAAACAAACCCAGATAGCCAAAAACTTGTAGATAACTGTTTGCATTTATGTTTACAACTTACTGCTAACCTTGCCATTCTTGCTAATCCGTTTTTGCCGTTCACAGCTAAGAAAATGTGCGGCATGATGGCCGTTGTAGACAGAATGCTGCAATGGGAAAATGCTGGTAGAATGGATCTACTCAAAACAAATTATCCGCTAAAAGCTCCTGAATTACTATTTAAAAAGATAGAAGATACTGACGTAGCAGCTCAAATTGAAAAATTACAAAACAACCTTAAACAGGCAACAGTCAATAATAACATGGATAGTAACAAAAAAGAGATTACCGAAACAGAAGCACAACCACAAACAGTACCAATTCAAAAGCCTGAAATTAGCATTGATGACTTTATGAAAATCGATCTGCGAGTAGGAACGATACTAAAAGCAGAAAAAGTAGAAAAAGCAGATAAATTACTGAAACTGGAGCTTGACATGGGCAACAATGAACTGCGAACTGTAGTGTCAGGCATTGCATTGCATTTCAAACCAGAAGATATTATAGGAAAACAAGTCACTGTTGTTGCAAATTTGGCTCCTCGCAAGATGAAAGGAATAGAAAGTAAGGGGATGATACTAATGGCGCAGAACAATGATGGCAAACTGATATTTGTTTCTCCGTTAGAAACTGCAGATTCAGGAAGTGAAGTTAGATAAATGTGAAAAAATAAATCTGAAATTATGATTTGTGATTTTGGCACTAACTTCCTATCTTTGCGGTCCGAAAAAAAATTATTGTTAACGAAAAATAATATCTATTATTTATGTCGGTAAAAATTCGCCTACAGAGACATGGGTCAAAGAAGCGCCCATTTTATTTTATCGTAGCCGCCAGCACTACTGCTCCCCGCGATGGTAAATTTATTGAAAAATTGGGTACTTATAACCCACTTACAATTCCGGCAACAATCCGCGTAAACCGCGAACGTTCATTGTATTGGCTCGATAAAGGAGCTCAACCTACAAATACTTGCCGCAGAATTCTTTCTTTCAAAGGTGTATTGTATATGAAGCACCTTATGCGTGGTGTTACTCTTGGTCTGTTCAATGAGCAGGAAGCTATGGAGAAATTCGAAAAATGGAACGGCGAACACGAAGAATTGGTTGCTCGTCGCGAAGAAGCACATCGCAAAAGTAAAGCTGACAAACGTCATGAAACAATGAAAGAATCAGTTCGTAAAATAGAAGAAAAAAATCTTGCACGTGCTGCTCAAGCAGAAACTGCTGATGACGCTGATATTACTGATTCTGCTGAATAGAATATTCTACATCTTACAATCAAAAAAAGCTGCCAATTTATTGGCAGCTTTTTTTTGCCAATCATTTTTTTGATTTTTTATTTAACTATGAAGGCGATTAATTGACCTTATTATGTGAAATAAACAACCTCATAATAAATTTGTTTTCTGATAGCATGCTGACAACATCAATAGTCCGGTTTCATCAAGGAAATAATTATTTAATGCAAAATTCTACCTGCCACTTTTAGAAAAATTTATAAATTCGCAATACTAATTGTAGTAGTTTTCAACTAGAATTAGTAATTGTTGTTCCTGCCCTAGTTTTTTTATTTCTCTCGAAACCATTATGTTAACAAAAAAAATAGAATCATGAAGAAAAACTGTATGCAGTTCATTCTTGCACTTTGTTTACCAATACTAGCCATTGGTAACCGTGCAATTGGGCAATCATTACCAGATCCCACATCGTCTGGTTATGCAGCAGCCAAGGCTGCACATTTAGCGTCCTTGCCCATTCCACCCACACCATTGTCTCCGCCGCCTGCACCTGGGCCCGCTCCCAGCACATCATTAACATGGAATGATGGTTGTTTCATTAACCCTGATGCTTCCTATTCTACCCTTGCAGCTAATGATGATGGGTCAACTGGGTTGATAAGTTTACCTTTTACTTTCACATTATACGGAAATAGCTACACTTCTTGCTATATAAACAACAATGGCAATATTACATTCAATTCTCCATTGTCTACTTTTGTGGCATCTGGTTTTCCTATTACCACACCTATGGTTGCTGGTTATTGGACCGATATTGATACTCGTCCTGCCGCAAGTGCTTTGATGCATTATAAGGTTTTCCCCCACATGCTTATAGCTACTTGGCCTGGTGTAGGCAGGTACAATACTATTGCACCTCCTATTGATTCTTTCCAAATAATAATTTCAGACGGACTAGAACCAGAAATAGGTATTGGCAACAACGTTGCCTTCCGTTACGGACAAATGAATTGGGCAACAACAGGGTCTACGGGCTTTGGTGGTCCGCCTGCTACAGTAGGCGTAAATGCCGGGGATGGTGTTAACTACATACAAATTGGTCGTTTCCAGTTTGATGGTTACACTTATGTAGATAATGTGACTGGTGCTGGTGTACGCTACTTACAGTACAATTGTTTTGCTACCGCAGTTGAAGACACAGGCAATCTCCCGCCATCAGTAAGTGGTATGCCCTCTGGCCGTATTGACACTCTTTATTGTGGTACTTCACAAAATTATTATATCAACTGGATTGGTCCTGAAACTGGAGAATTAACTTCAAGTACTTTAACTGCTATTGGTTCAGTGCCCTGCGGCACTACTATCGGAGGTGCTAGCGGATTTTTCCCTGTATCGAGAGATACCCTTACTATCAATGCTTCTACGTGTAATATTGGTACACACACTTTTGCAGTTAGTGGCACTGACAACAGAGGAGCATCCAGAAATGATACCTTTACCATAGTTGTTTTGCCATTGCCTATTTCCGCCTCAAGCACCACAGGTGTTGTTTGTTCTGGAAGCACACTTAGCTTATACGCTAGCGGTGGTGGTGCTGGTGCAACATATTCTTGGACTGGCCCTGGTGGATTTACTTCTACTTTACAAAATCCAACTATCACAGGTGTTAGTACTGGTGCATCTGGTACTTACTCAGTTACATCATCGGTAGGAGCTGGTTGTGGGGGTTTTGCAACAACAGTAGTTACAGTTAGTCCCTCGCCATCGCTACCTGCTATAACTGGTGCTTCAAGCGTATGTGAGGGCGGTACTACTACTTTCTCAAATGCTGTTATCGGTGGTTCTTGGACTAGTACTGACCCTTCTATCGCTTCTGTGAGTGCATCAGGAGTAATAACAGGTAATTCGGTTGGTTCTGCTGTTATTAGCTATACATTATCTAATAGTTGCGGTACAGTTTCTGTTGTAAAAAATATTGTTGTTAATCCACTTCCCGAAGCTGGTGAAATTACTGGCGAGTTAACAGTTTGTATTGGCTCAACATCTTTATTGTCCAGTACTTCATCAGTTGGCGATGGTGTTTGGTCTATCAGCAACATTAATGGTAACATATCTCCTCTTGCTGGTTCTCTTTTGGGTGTTAATGCCGGTACCGCTGTAGTAACTTATACTGCTACTACAGTTTGCGGTACAGATTTCACTACTGCAACAGTTACCATTAATCCATTGCCTGTTGCAGGTACCATTTCTGGTGCAGCTACGGTATGTACTGGTACTACTTTAGCACTTTCCGCTTCTGCTGCTGGTGGTTCTTGGAGCAGTAGCAGCGATGCTGCGACAGTGAGCAGCACTGGTGTGGTTACCGGTGTTGCAGCAGGTTCTGTTACTATCAGTTATTCTGTTACTACCGAATGTGGCACTTCTGTGGCTACGAAAGATATCACTGTATTGTCTATGCCTGATGCAGGTACAATAACAGGTACAGCGTCATTGTGCGCAGGAAGTACTACTACTTTGTCTAATAGTACTACTGGTGGTACATGGAGCAGCGGTTATCCTGCTGTAGCTACTATAGATGCTTCTGGTGTTGTTACAGCTGTAAGCGCAGG
>JAIXSZ010000035.1 GCA_027484425.1 Sphingobacteriales bacterium | reverse complement strand
GTAGTATAAACCGTTGATGGTGCACAACCTGCATCACTCGTACCATCGCTCACTGTCAGTGAGTATACTGTAGTTGATGTTGGTGTGGCTGTAGGATTAGCTACAGTTGATGATGACAATGATGAACCAACCCATGTATATGTGTTAGCTCCGTTGGCTGGGTTAGCTGTCAACGTCACTGTACCGCCTACGCAGATATAACCATTGTTGGTTGGTGCTGCTGTTGGGGTAGAGCGAACGGTCACAGAAGTAGTAACTGTTGTTGAACATCCGAATCCATTTGTTACTGTATAAGAAACTAATGTAGTCCCCGCCGAAATAGCTGAAAGATCACCAGCGGTGCCGATAGCGGCTACAGAAGTATTACTACTTACCCACACACCACCAGAAGTAGCATTGGTATATGAAGTACTGCCGCCAGCACACAAAGCACTAGCACCTGAAATTGCAGCGACTGTTGGTAAAGGATTTACAGTTACTACAGCACTCACTGTAGTAGTGCAACCAAAACCATTTGTGACAGAATAAGTAATTGTGGTAGTACCAGCACTTACTGCGCTCACAATGCCTGAAGTACCAACAGTAGCTACACCAGTAGTACTACTGCTCCATACACCACCTGATGTAGCATTAGCAAGTGAGGTTGTTGCACCAGCACAAACACTTAGCGTACCAGTAATGGCAGGAACAGTTGGTAAAGGATTTACAGTTACAACAGCATTTACGGTAGTAATGCAACCAAAACCATTGGAGACTGAATATGATATAGTAGACGTACCCGCTGCTACACCTGTAACAACACCTGAAGTACCTACAGTAGCTATTGACATGTTGCCGCTTGTCCATGTACCACCAGATGTTGCATTTGATAAAGTAGTTGTAGATGATTCACAAACGCTAAATGTACCAGTAATAGAAGGCACAATAGGTAAAGGATTAACAGTAACAACAGCAGTAACAAAGGTAGAACAACCAGAAGCATTAGGTACAGTATAAGTAATAACAGATGTACCAGCAGACACCCCAGAAACAATACCTGAAGTACCTACAGTAGCGACACCAATAGTACCGCTGCTCCACGTGCCACCTGATGTAACGCTAGATAGTGTTGTTGTAGAGCCAGCACAAACACTCATTGTACCAGTTATAGGTGCTACAGTATTAGTGGCAGTGATATTCAAGTCATCTATAGTTATTTTTGGTCTATTACCTGTCGTTCCACCCGTTCCGTTATGATAATAAAACCTAAGCCGTGCAGTAGGGCTATTGTTAAATGCAGCAGGAAGAGCTACATTTATTGAAGCAGAAGATGCTACGTTGTTAGTAGCGACAAATGGCAAACCGGTGCCTGTCAGTTCTATAAAAGTTGTACCATCGGTACTGTAATACAATCTCAAGGTACCTTGACGGTCTCCAGTAGAGTTAGACAGTTGAGCCGCATTAAATGAAACATTGCCTGCATTTACACCGGTAAAGTTCATAAAGAAATCAGCAGCCAATGCTGATGTGTTATTTGTAGTACCAGTAGTCAGGAAAATAAGGTTTCCACTACCAATTTGTACCCCAGCAGCTGTTGCTGTAGAAAAAGTAGCAGAAGAAACCGTAGTTCTGGTGGCATCAGGAATTGTAGCAGACCCTATTATACCGACAGGCCACCAACGATTCGCACCGGTTCCAGAAGCAAATCCATCTGTCCAACTGGCGACACCAGAAAAATTTTCAGTATATGAAAATCCTGTTTGGCAAGCCATTATTACTGATACAGGCCCTGAAACAGTAACAGTTCTAGTTGCAAAATTTGAGCCGCAAGCGTTGGTAACTGTATAAGTTATGGTAGCAGTTCCTCCGGTAACTCCTGTTACAATCCCAGATGTACCTACCGTTGCAATACTTGTATTGGAGCTACTCCATAAACCACCTGCATCTCCACCAGAGATTGACAAGGTTGTGGTAGCACCAAAGTTCAGAGTAGCCGTACCTGTTATAGTACCTGCTACTGGCACTGTTGCAATGCTTACTACTGCACTGCCTGTCATTGAAGCTGTGCAAGATGTTGTGACGTTAGTAGCCAAAACAGTATATGTTGTAGCAGTTGTGAAACTACCAAAGCTTATGGCAGTGCCAGTTCCCGCAACAGGACTACCTACAGTAGATGCACCATTATAAAGCTGGTAGTTGACACCAGTTTGTGAGTTTGAAAGACCAACTGCAATTCCAGCACCACCAGTGCAATAACTACCCGTTCCCGTTACAGCAAACGCAGTGGGAAGTGGATTAATTGATACAACTGCACTACCAGACATATTTGAAGAACAACCAGTTGCATTTGTAGCTACCACTGTGTAAGTAGTTGCGGTTGTAAAACTACCGAAGCTTATTGCCGAACCCGTACCAGCTACAGGGCTACCTACTGGTGAAGCACCATTATATAATTGGTAATTAACTCCTATTTGTGAATTGCTGAGTCCTATCGCAGACCCTGAACCACCAGAACAATAACTGCCTCCACCTGTTACAGAATAAACTGTAGGAAATGCAGATACAGACACAGTGACACTTCCTGTAAGTGGACCACGATAAACACCTGAAACTATAGAATCTAATGAATAAGTAGTGGTAGAAGCAGGCGACACAGTTGCAGTAGCAGTTCCTGTTCCAGAGCTTCCGCTCAGAACAACACTTAATGGACTAGCAGTGCCAGCATTATAATAAACAGTAGCACCTGCAGTACCTGAAAATGACAATACAGCACTAGCACCAGGACATATCGTTGTAGAACCATTTATAAAAGCAGTAGGAGTAGTAGAAACAGTAATTGTAGCTGTTTGACCAACAATAGTAGGTTGATTACAACCTAATGCCGATGTGGCACTTGTAACAGAGTAGGTAGTAGTAGCACTTGGAGATACACTAACGGTACTAGTGCCAGACGCACCTATTGTAGTAGATACTGTACTGGCACCATTCCAGTAAAATACAACATCACCATTTACTCCAGCAAATGTTAATGTAGCACTGCTTCCGATTAAAATTGTAGTTGTACCACTTATTGTAGGAGAGGGCAAAGGGTTGATGGTTACAACTGCACTACCAGTCATAGTATTAGTACAGGAACCTACAACTCTAGTAGCCAGTACTGTGTAAGTCGCTGCGGTAGTTTGTAAACCGAATGAAATAGGAGAGCCGGTCGTACCCGCAACTGGCGAACCTACTGTTGAGGCGCCATTGTATAATTGGTAATTTACTCCAGTTTGTGAATTATCCAAACCAACTGCTACCCCTGTGCCGCCTGAACAATAACTACCCGTACCAGTTACATTATATGCTGTAGGTGTGGTGCAGGCTGAAGTTACAGTTCCAGCAATTGAGAGATCATTCCCAGTGCTATTACCGACGTCATATATATACCATGTTCCTGCAGCAGCTGTACCTCCCCAGTTTACAATACGGAATGTGATTGTTGTAGTACTTGCAACATTTTGTAAGGCAGATATTCCAGACAAGTCAATGGCGCTAAGGGTTGCACCAGTATTAGCGGTAGTTGAATAGTTTAATGCAGAAATGTCATTGAAGGTAGTTCCATCGATTGAATACTGTAATTGACCACTTGCTGCTCCTGTGCCTGATCTCCTGTAACTGATTGTGCAGCTACTTAATGACACAAGAAATCCTGTATTTGATTTAACAGTAAACGTTACAAAATCATTTCCAGAGATAGCGTTTGCCTGATTTGTGTTTTGCCAGTCAACTCCACCCCAAGCTCTTGCTGCTGCTGTGCCACTTGTACCCACTCCACTACCTCTTGTTAGTCCACCAGCTGTTATATTTGATGCCACAGTTGTAGCCGTTAATGGCGATGTTCCAAAAACACCAGTACCACCTGGCAGCGTACTAACATCCCAGCCAACAATTTGCGCAGAAACTGTTCCAACAACCATGTTGGCTGCAATTGTTATTAGTAGAAATAATAGTTTGCTTTTCGTAAAAAGACCTGACATAATGCACGTATTTAGTGTGCAAAAATCACATTCTAATGTTACCTAAGACCTATTCACATGTTACGCTAGTGTGAAGAAATTATTAACCGGCTGGAATAAAAATAACTCAATCAGCAGAAATACCGATTGAGTTAACATCTAAATGGAAGGCATACTATACTTTAATACCAGATCAACATCCTAGCACCTTGCGCTGGTATGTTTTCTTATTTAACCTCTTAATGTTTGCTGCCAAACTATTATCCGTTTCTAATCTGATGATCTTTTTGGCTTCTTTGGCCGACTTTACAAAAAGCTCGGTAGGCAGTACTATATTATTGCTACTACTGTATATCGTATCCATCGGTTATTATTTTGTTAAGTGAAAATAACAATTAACATCGAAATAACGAAATGTATGCGATACTTTTTTTCTTACTTCCTTTATTTAATTGTTAACAACCAATCGATTTAACATGCTGAAAAGATTTAGCATAGGAGAGAGCACACCTATGTCCTAGGAATTTATCATCTGTTGGCAGCATATAAGAAGGATTAATAAAAAAAGGTGAGACACTGTTTTACTGTGCTTCGGGCAATATCAACACAAATGTGGCTCCATCACTCGCTCTACTTTGGGCATATATTACACCACCATGGTATTCAGTTATTTTTTTGCAAATAGCCAAACCTATGCCAGATCCTGGATATTCTGACTTACCATGTAACCTCTGAAAAACCTGAAAAATCCGGTCAGCATATTCTTGCTCAAAACCAATACCATTGTCGGATACTAGAATTTTGTGGTATGACTTTCTTCTACTCAATCCCAACTCTATCAACTCGTTTTCGAGCAGCTGTACTGATGAAATACCTATTTGGGGTATCTCGCCCTGTTTGTGGAACTTAATTGCATTACCCAACAAGTTCAAAAATAATTGCTTCATTTGCGATGGAACAGCAAATATTGAGGGTAACGGCCCAAATACAATCTGAGAGTTAGTTTCTTCTATTTTAAGCTCTAGTTCTGTCAATACCTGTTGCAAGACTACATTCAGATTCACTAATTCGTATGGTGTAGGTGTTTTTGCAATTTTAGAAAATTCCAACAATCCATTAATAAGTAGCCTCATATTCTCGGCCGAAGCCACCATTCTGTTGAGGTACATTGCCCCTTCTTCTTCAAGCTGACTTCCATACTTCTCAGAAAGCCTATCACTGAAAGTAGTAATTTTCCTCAGTGGCTCTTGCATGTCATGACTAGCAGCATATGCAAATTCCTCCAATTCTCTATTAGACCTCTTCAGTTCCTCTACCATGTTGGTGAGACTGTTTTCTATATGCCGCTGACGAGTAACATCTTTTATACTACCTACAAACTTAATGGGTATACCATTCTTATCTTTTATAGACCTTGCTATACTATGTATTATTTTAGTATTGCCTCTGGCTGTAATTATCCTGTATTCTATGTTTAGGTCTTTGGATTGCTCAATAGCATCTTTAGTAATATCGCTGAATTTAAGTATATCATCTGGATGCATAAACTCCCTAGCAAATAACTGGGTAATTTCTTTTTTAGATATATCCACTTCGTATATCCTGTAAACACCTTCTGACCAAAAAACTTTGTCTACGTCAATAATCCACTCAAAAGTGCCGAATGCTTCGGAATCCAAATGCTCCAAAAACAACTCCTTAGTTTCGTGAGATGAAAATGGCATTCCCCATTTGAAGTTATCTGGCAGTAGTAACAGCCTAAACATTTCTTTGTTAGTAGCCTCAAGGCTAGTCATAGGCGATGCATACAAATAAAAAGGATGTTGCTCTCCGTCTTTATTCCTCACCCTATATATAACAAAAGAATAACAAGCAAAAGCATTATCTTGAAGATCTGTAAACTGATGCTGTAGCCGCTCTAGTTCGTAAGTGTCCAAAAAATCAGAAAATAGCTTTCCTTTTAATTCATCAGCCGAATAACCGGTGTATCTCTGAAACAAGATATTAGCAAATACTACCCTACTATCTTTCCCGTCTACCACTACCGACAGACAGGGACCACCCATTGCCACTTGCTCATAAAACGAAGGAGACATAGCACCGTACACTTCATTACCACCCACATTTGCAACTTGTGCCACATTATCGTTCATCTCTAGTTGTTATTACAAGTTTAAGTCTTTGTATTGCTTCATCTTATTATACAGGGTCTTTCGGTCAATATCAAGCAGTTTGGCGGCTTTGCTTTTATTGTATCCACTTTGTTTGAGTGCGTCTAGTATTACTTCATATTCCGCATCTATGTTAGCTACTTTAAGCCTGTTGTAATAAGGAACTTGATTCATCGTCGTGTCTTTTCCTGACTCGGTAGATGCAGCTTCCTCGCCTGTGTCGAATCTCAAACTTTGAAAATTTGTTATTTCAAACGGTAAAGACCTCAACTCCACTAGCGTACCTGAAGTAAGAAGTGTAGCCCGTTTAACTACATTTTTGAGCTCACGCAGATTGCCATACCAAGGATAATTCTCTAATGCCTCTTCTACATCTTTCGCAAAACCCTCTACGTTCTTACCTAGCTCTGTGTTGGTACGTTGCAAAAAATACCTTGCAAATTGTACTATATCTTCTCTACGCTCTCGCAATGCTGGAACTTCTATACTAAATTCATTAAACCTATGATACAAATCTTCTCTGAACTTACCAGCTTTAGCCAGGCCCCAAAGTCTTTCGTTGCTGGCGATAATAATACGCACATCTATTTCTATATCTTTGGTGCCACCCACTCTTTTTATCTTGCGTTCTTGCACCACTCTTAGGAGTGAAACTTGAATATCATATGGTAAATTTCCAATCTCATCTAAAAAAACTGTACCACCGTTTGCCAGCTCTAAACTACCTATTTTTTGTCCTACAGCGCCCGTGAATGCACCTCGCTCATGACCAAACAATTCGCTTCCAGATAAATCTTTGGATAGCGCACCACAATCAATGGCTATAAATGGTTTATCGGAACGGGCACTATTCAGATGTATTTGTTTTGCTATAACTTCTTTACCGCTTCCACTCTCCCCATAAATTATGACACTAAAATTGGTAGGAGCTACCAAGTGCACTTGTTCAATAACAGTAGTATACTTAGGGCTATTACCCACCAAAAAATCAGCACCCATTTCCTTTGTTCGGGCTGTAGCTACCGATTGGCGTACGTCTACCCTTTCATCTGACACTTCTGTGCTGATAGCAGCTGCATCAGTCGCAGCTACCAAAGCCTGCTTGATAGTTAGTAGTATTTCATCTGGATACAACGGCTTTGTAACATAGTCATACGCGCCCAACTTCATCACCTCTACAGCATCTTTCACGTCACTGTAGCCAGTTATTATTATTACAGCACATTTGGGATGTTGTTCTTTTATACCTGCTAACAACTGTGTTCCGGTCATATCATCTAGCCTGAAGTCGCACAGTACCAAATCTGGTATGTTCAACTTCATCCACTCAATGGCGGCAGCGCCGCACTCGGCGCTAGAAGCTTCATATCCGTGCCTACCCAGAAATCTGACTAGCAACAAACGAATGTCATCATCATCATCTACTATTAGTATTCGTTGCATAAGTATACTTTGAGGGCAATAAGTTTGAGTTCAAAAGTACCAAAATCAGCTTAATAATGATTCTACTCCTAGTACTTACGAGTTAAGTAAGCGTAAAACTTTGGACCAATCCTATCAATGATACCATTACAAGTAGATAACAAGCGTGACAGTCTTACCGAATTATGGCATTAATACACCAAGACTCATACAACAATAAATTGCTGGGATCTATCACCGAAACAGGAGCTAATTAGTTGTGATATTTTTATTATGCAAAACCAATGGTAGTTGATTTTTCTTAAAAAAGTTTGGATATACAAAGGCTATCATCTTACACCATCAATCTTGTCTACTACCCTTTGCATTCGTTTTAGTCCCTTTTGTACAGCAGCTCGTTGTATTTCATTTTCCTTCATATCGAAAGCTTTCTTCCTAACAATAGTTCCAGCCTCCACATTTTGACGGTTTTTTTCAGCCTTCTCCATGTACTCTACTATTTTTATTTGCCTTTTGTTTGCCTTACCAAGCGCACCAAATACTGTTCTGTTGCCATTTAAGTATTGCATATAGGTGCTATTGTCTTTCATCGCACTGTCGGCAGCGGCTATATATTCCTCTGCACAATCTGTGTATAGCTTTTTAACTCCTTCGTCAGTGTTATTCCATTTACGGTATTGCTCCAGACTTCTAATGTTACTTTTGTACAGATCCAAAATTTGAATGTGTATTTTTTGTAAAGCCACATAGCGTGTAGTCACGGTATCAAACGCTTCGACATAGTTTTGCATTAAGGTGTCAGATACGTAGTATTTTTGTTGTACAAGTAGTCCACTCCATTTTTTTACCTCATCATCATAACTATCATGCATATTTAGTCTTTCTGTAGCCTCTTTTCTTATCATTGAATCTTCATTAGTAAGCGATGCCACTAGCGAATCAAGCAAGGTTGAGCTAGCCATTATTTTCTCTTTCACCTGTACACGTTGCACTACAGTCTGCATACTCAATGCTGTTATGCGGCTTCCTCTTGCCTTCACAGAGTCCAGTATCGTTATTAGTTCTGGCGCATCATCCTTTTTCTTCACCTTTGCTGTTTGCACCTCATCTATTTTGCGGGCATCTACCTTTCTCATCCTAGTAGCTATACCCACCTGCACTTTTTTGGCTCTTACACCTTTACTCTCACTGGCTTTAGTATACTTTTTGGTTTGAGCTATCAGTCTTTTATCATCAGTTTTTATACGCCTTATGTGCTGTTTAGCTACCATGCCTTTTGCACGGTTCTTTTGTTTCAGTTTGCTATATTCTGCAGGAAAAGATTTTTTTTGGTCTTTTATGTGGTCTAGCGATTTTTTGAGATCATTTTTGGCATCCTTCAGCATCAAGTCTGGGCTAGATACGAGTGTATCTGACATTGCTCTGTCTATCAGCGATAATGCCCGATAGTTATTCTTTAAAGACAATATCAGTGGAAAGCGATGATTGAATGCATAAGCTCTATCTGCATACTCAAATACTTTTTGCTTTTCGTCCAGTGTAGCTATTTTATCTAGTCTTGGGTCACTTTGTCTGGGTGTACTATGTAGTAGATTAAATGCTTTTACACTGCTATCGCCAGCCTCAAACACTGATACAGGCATGGCAGTATCAGTTAGTTGCCAGAGTGGATCTGATGGCAAATGTTTTAAGCGAAACACCTCAGGATTCTGCATAAAATAGTCAGGGTTGTACTTATATCTAAACCTCAAACTCCTAGCAGATACCCTTCCATGTCTGAACATTATATTGTATAATCTAACTATAAAAGATTCTTTCTGATAAAGACCTCCTGCCCCCCAAGTAGCATCTACGAGCTGCCATTTTCCATTTATCCGCACAGCATTCCATTGGTGTCTGGGTATATAGAGTTCATCTCCATTGTCAAAAATCCAGTCCTTGGCATACCCTTCAATGTTAACAGCTTGTAGTCCAGCGGCCCTACAAAGCTCGGTATACAACATAGAATAGCCATCACACACCGCTTTACGGTTCTTTAGAGCAAGAATTGCCTTATCCCCATCAGATTTTGGAAACTTACGAAGTGCCTTTACATCATATTCAATGTTGTGGGTCACCCAGTTATAGATTGCATTTGCTTTTTGCTGCTCACCTGGCTGGTCCAAACATATATCTGCGGCAAGTGCCATAAAGTCTGTACCATATTTACCAGTGATTTCGAGACCTATGCTTGTATCTGTTTGAGCATGCAGGATCTGTGCTTGCAACAATAATGATATCATTAATAAAAATAAAACTCTCACCATACACTGCAGGTTTATTGGTCAAAAAAATGTTGAAATTAACGTTTTCAGTTTGTTTTTGCTACAGTACATTTTTGTATATTATTTCAATACATGATTCTAGTTTAGTTTCTCTTTAAGCAATAGTTATGTGTTTATGATGAAGAAAATAAATACTAGATTATCTTTCAAATGACTATTATTGTTAACTAAATTAGGTTAAATTTTACCTTAGCTACTATTAAAGTAAAACCGATTAGAATGCGTTATCTGTAATTTAAAATAAAATTTTTTCACAATTACTTCGCTTGTGCTGAAAAATTTTCTTGTTATTGTATTATATACAGAAACTGAGAATAATGCGAAGATCGATTAGTTTACATAGGCGGGTGATCAAGTTCTACTCAACCTATTTCTAAAATTGTGTGAACACATAGTTTTTGATCTAGCAAGTAAGTTGCTGCATGTTAGAGGAATGTGAAACCTATAACGACACAATTAGGTAAAAAGCACGCAGCTTTGGACAATTCTTAATAACAATATCAAAGAAAGTTGATTAATATTCGATTCGGATTCTAGCCCATTGTTATTGAGCATGGGAGACAGTAGACTAAGGGTTATAGTGCAATATCTTTATGAATTCACTCTAACTTTTGTGGCCTCGCCAGGAATCGAACCTGGATCTGGAGCTTCGGAAACTCTTATACTATCCATTGTACTACGAGGCCGGTTAACGGTTGGCAAAAGTAAGACTTTCGGGCTAATATAGTTGAGGGTGTTAGTTTCAACAGCGCACTTTACGCAAATTCTTCAACTATAAGCTGTTCTTGGCACATGTAGTATTCTCTAGGGTCGTTTGATGCTACAAATACCAGCCTGCCTGCAGCATATACATCCATCCATTCTTTGTATTGCTGCACTCCTCTTTCGTCTAGATTGGTACATGGCTCGTCGAGCATCAGTATAGGTGTATTAGCAAAAATTGCTTGTGCCAGCTTCACTCGTTGTTTCATGCCAGATGAGTAATCGTATATAGGTTTGTTAGCAGCAGCTTCCAATCCCATTAGCTTTATCATTTGACCAGTAGTAAGTTTTGCCAAGGGCTGCTTGAATGAAAAATGAAAATCCAAAAACTCACGCAGTGTAAACTCCTCTACCAGCTCCATACCTGGTGCACAAAAGCTAATGTCTCTGAATATATCTCCGGCAGCTATAGTATTACCCGCATCTCCTTGGTATATTATTTTCCCTGATGATGCTGTTTGCATACCGGCTATAATGCGCAGTAGTGTGGACTTGCCACTACCATTAGCACCCAGCAGCGCATAAGCACCTGGCGACTGAAAAGTGTAATTGACATCCTTGAAAATCCGGTTGCGCTGAAATCGCTTACTTATCTGCTCCAGAGTAATTTTCATTGCCCCAAAAGTAAAGTATGCACACGAAATGTAGTGCTAAATAAAGTGCAGTATTTTGTACTGACTAAGTAGTTAGCAGCAAATATTTGCCAGTTGTGGTTTGTTACAGTATTTTCACCTTCGGTATTGCTGATTACTTATGCCTATTAATTTTTCTTCTTTTATTCATTATACCCGCAATGAGCGCATAGGTATTGTGGTGCTTTCGACGGCCCTAATAATGCTTATAGCTATAAGGGCTACTATGGGGCTGTGGGTAAAACCCGACACAGAACCTGAAAAAGAAAAACAACTCATTGAAAAATGGGCATCTTACCAGCAAACCCAGCAACCTGCACCTGTAGCCAATGTAGAACGACCGGCATATGAAAAGGAAAACAGCAATTATAATACTCCCCTACCCCACAAACTGAACATCAATACAGCAGACACTGCTACGCTGATGCGCATAAAAGGTGTGGGGAAAGTGACAGCTGAAAAAATAATATATCGCCGCAATAACAAAGGGGATTTTACCCATATGACCCAACTACATGAGGTGGGTAGCTTTAGCGAAGAGCACCTGACGATGCTCTCCACTCATATTATATTTACCGACTCATTAACCTCAGAATAGTCTTAGCCTCTGAGCATATCAATAGCATCGGCAATGGTCATTTTTTTCTGTTCTCCTGTGACGAAGTTTTTAATACTTACGCTGTTGGTTTGTCGTTCTTCATCGCCGGGTAGCAGTACATAGGCTACTCCACGCTTGTTGGCATACTTCATTTGTTTGTCAAACTTGGCAGCATCAGGATATATCTCTGCTGCCACACCTGCTGCACGACATAGCTTTAGCACATCGAGTGCATATAGTTCGTTTTCACCACCAAAGTTGAGAATGATGGCTTTAGCACTTACGGAAACTTGCTGCGGAAACAACCGGAGCTCATCCATGATATCATATATACGATCTACCCCAAACGAAACACCTACACCTGACAATCCCTTTAGCCCAAAAAGCCCTGTGAGGTCGTCGTACCTACCTCCACCGCCTATACTACCCATCTTTACATCAGGGTGAGTGCAAATTACCTCTACTATCACACCCGTATAGTAGTTGAGCCCTCTAGCCAAACTAATGTCTACATTGGCAGTTATAGTATCGCCAGCTCCATCCCACAACGAAGTGTAATATTCCAGCGACTTTCGTATCTCTTCTACTCCTGCTTTACCCGATGCACTAGTTTCCATCAAGGTATCGTAAGCGGCTAGTTTTTCATCATTGGTGCCTGTTATTTCTATTGCTTTTTGTAGTAATGCAGTTCCAGCCTCGTCTATGCCTCTATTGTGCAATTCAGTAGCCACTCCGCTCCACCCTATCTTATCGAGCTTGTCCATTGCAATGGTTATATCCATCATTTTATCTGGATGCCCGCATATCTCCGATAATCCTTGCAATAGTTTTCTGCTGTTTATTTTAATGGCCACCGGCAAACCCAGAAGCGTAAAAGCCTGACTGTAAATACATAATAATTCAGCCTCATTAATCAGCGATGTACTGCCAACTACATCTGCATCGCACTGCCAAAACTCTCTATACCTACCTTTTTGCGGTCGGTCGGCACGCCATACTGGCTGCATCTGGTACCTGCGAAATGGGAATGCTATATCGTTCTGGTTCATGGCCACGTAACGGGCAAAAGGTATGGTGAGGTCATATCTCAGTGCACGCTCTGTAACAACCGGTGATGAGTAAGACTTACTCAATACTTTATCCCACTCAGCACTCAGTTTAACTTTGTCTTCTTCTTTTTTTATTTCATGTAGGCCGTTATTCAATATCTTAAAGATCAATCTATCGCCCTCCTCGCCATATTTGCCGGTGAGTGTGGTTAGATTTTCCATGGCGGGAGTCTCTAATGGTTGAAAACCATATAATTCGAATATACCCTTAAGGGTATCCAATATATATCGGCGTTTGCGCACTACATCTGGCGAAAAATCTCTTGTTCCTTGTGGTATAGCTGGTTTTGACATTGGCTCTTGTGCTGTAAATTACTTATTATCTTATTTATTGTTATTTCCCTTATTTCCGTACTTGTTTATTATTACATCGCAGGTATTGTTTATGAGTTTATACACTTCAATATAGCCATCTTCCTTGCCGTACCAGGGGTCTGGCACTGATGCATTGCTACCAGGCATTGCTTCATTAAGAAAATATATAACCTTACTCATTATAGCAGCACCACCTCCAATTAGTTGTATATTTTCGTATACATCAGCAGCCATTGCATAAATGATATCATATTGTTGAAAATCTGCCTTAGCAAATCTTCTGGCTCGTTGATTACTGATGTCTATACCGTGGGCTCTGCATACCATTTGAGAATGAGGGTGAGGTGGCTCGCCAATATGGTAAGACTCAGTGCCAGCCGAATCTACAACCCATTTCAGTCCGTGCTGCACAGCCTTTTGCCCAAGGACGCCCTCCGCTATTGGCGAACGGCAGATATTACCCAAACAAACCATCAATACCCGCATGTGGCAAAACTACTACCGTTTGTCGGATTTGGAAACGATAATTACAACCACTTTTCATATAATATACGAGTAGCAACATACCCCTGCTGCTCCAGCAGTTCGCGCATACCTTTATTTGCTACTAACGTATGACGGCTAATGCATCCAACACCAATTTTTACAAATTCTTCCTCCAGCCTTGCATTCAGCATTTTGTAGATTCCCTTTCTTCTGTATTCTGGAAACACGTATCCGTCTGTGACGTACACTTCTTTGCCAACATACTCTTCGATACGGCTATCGTCTGGTTCTTCGGCATAGCCGAATATAAAACCAGCCGGTTGGCCGCCTATATACGCCATCAGGCATATACCCTCACAATCCTCCTGCAATGCTATAACATGACGCATGTAGGCTACTTTGATAGAGTGCCACAATGCTGTTTTGCTGTGCAATCTCTTTTCGTTGGTGTGCAGCCCACACATCATTTCACTAATTGTAGCGTAATGCTGGGCTATTATTATCGATTTTATTTCTAAATCGTCCATACAGAGAAAGTAATTCCATTGATACAAAAACGGACTGCTAATTGTAGTATTTGATATAATATAGCCCAGTACCTTTTATACCGAAGCTCCAGAACTTCTTACCCGCAGCAGTTACCCCTATTCTGAACCCGAAAAAACCGATACTGTGCCCAACACCGTTTTTGCTGACCGTGCTGGTCACTGGTCCGTTTCTGAATGTTTTGCGATATCTCCAGCCCATGATAGTAGTTAGTTTGTAGATGAAGGCCAGTCAGCAGGATTTTTACCGAAGTCTTTATTGGGTTTACTACCCATTTCCATTTCCAGTGTGCCACCAGCCAGTAGGGTTTCATGATCGATGTACACCTTTGTGTATGGGGTACCATTGAGCATTATGCGTTGAATGTATGGATTGCTTTTGCCAGCATTTTTTGTTTTTATCAGCATAGTATTACCCGTAGGTAATCTCATAGTTACCTCGTCAAACATGGGACTACCAAACACATACTCACCCTTACCGGGGTTGGCAGGGTAAAAACCAGTCATACTCCATACCGCCCACGCACTCATTTGCCCACAATCTTCATTGCCCGAGTAGCCTTCTGGCTGGTCGTGATACATAGAATCCATTATAAGGCGCACCCATTGCTGGGTCTTCCACGACTCACCTACGTAACTGTACATGTACGCAATATGATGGCTAGGCTCATTGCCATGAGCATATTGCCCTATTAGGCCACTTACATCTGGTGGTGCGCTTTCGCCCTTTACCCCAGATGGTGCGCTAAAAAGTGCATCAAGTTTGCGAGTAAATGCATCGTAACTTCCAAAACCTTTTGCTAACCCTCTAATATCATGTGGTACAAAAAATGTATATTGCCAAGCATTGCCCTCTTCATAAAACGACTTGCTACCATCGGTAGAAGTGTAATATGGATCGAAGGGCTGGGTCCAAGTTCCATCACTGTTTTTTGCTCTGATGAATCCTGTTTCTTTGTCAAACAAGATTTTATATGCAGCAGCTCTTTTCATAAACAGTTCATAATCATCAATTCTGCCTAGCTTTTGTGCCACTTGAGCTATACACCAATCGTCAAAGGCATATTCCAATGTTTTAGTAACAGTGTGCCAAGCTTTATCTTGCGGCACGTAGCCATACGTACGGTAATCTTTGGTACCCCTTACATCCTGAAAAGCACTTTTTTTCATTGCCTCCAACACTCGTTCTGGGTCAAGACCATGTGTATTTTTGAGCACCGCATCGGCCAGCACCGGCACTGCATGATAGCCGCTCATACAGTTTGTTTCATAAGTACTGAGGTCCCATACAGGCAATAGGCCTGTTTCATCACAAAATGCCAGCATACTGTTGAGTATATCTTTATTTCGCTCAGGCTGAGTAAGCGTAAACAAAGGATGCAAACCTCTGAAGGTATCCCAAAGGGAGAATACAGTGTATCGCTGTCCTTCACCCATGTTCAGTATATTACCCTCAGCATTTTTGTATTCTCCATCTCTGTCTGAATATAGAACAGGAGCAATGCAAGTGTGATATAAAGCTGTGTAAAAAATCTTCTTTAGCTTTTCATCATTAGTTTTCACCGTTATCTTTTGCATTTCTGCCTCCCATTTGCTCTCTGCTTCTTGTTTAATCCCGTCAAAGTCCCAATTAGGGATTTCAGTTAGAGCTAACAATGCCTTATCTGTACTAACACTTGATATTCCTACTTTAATGGACAGCGGTAACCCTTTTAGGTCATCAAATTCCAACTCGGCATTGTACCTATTATTTTCTGGTAATGCCAGCGGTATTTCATTGTGTGTATTATTGTCATATATAGTCATTTTTCTAGCCGGAACAGAGAGCTTGGCAGCAAAATAAACTCTTTGGGTTTTGGCCCATCCAGTAGAATATCTATACCCGATAACAGTAGTGTCGTTGAGCAGTCTGATATAGGTGGTTGTTGCACTGTCGTAATTAATCATGTAGGTTAGCTGAAATTTCACAAAAGAACTTTTCCCTTTTGGGAATGTGTACTTATGAAAACCGCAACGCTCTGTAGCGGTAAGTGCAACCTCTACTCCATTGTTTAGTTTCACTTCATAACTACCTGCAGTCGCCTTTTCGTTTTTGTGGTTGAAGCCTACCCTAAAATATTTCGACTTGTCATTCATGCGTGCAGTATGTGGCATAATAGAAATATCTGTCCAGTCGCCACAACCAGTACCGCTAAGGTGCATGTGACTAAAACCTGCAATTGTTGTATCGGCATAATTATAGCCACTACACCAATCCCATCCCTCAGAACCATTATCGGGACTTAGTTGTACCATACCGAAAGGGACACTGACACCTGGAAAAGTATGACCGTGACCTCCTGTTCCGATAATGGGATCTATGTATTTGGTGAGCTTTTGCCCGTTTACACTTCCAAAAAACAACAGCGATGCTGCTAAACACAACATATTCTTTATTACTACCTGCATAGCACGAAGATAATATTAAGAAATGAGTTTACTGCCTAGATTTAACGCTGCATCTTTTTGCTGACATCACAAAAGTATAAGCAATAGAAACACTACGCTATCAATGTTTTACTAGTGTTAAGCATGTAAATGCCCTGTAACAATCATGGCGGTAACTACTCGATACTAGACTAACACAAATCTTATTGAATGAAAAGCATTGCGACTTTTCACCTTGTTAAAAAATGCAACAACCAAATAAAAGTGACTTTTTTGCTGTTTTGCTCGTATCTTTGCGCTGGTTTATATTATAATTCAGCACTACTTTAAATATTCTTTCAATGTCAATGTTAAGTATCAATTCACAAATGCTCATGGGCATGCCAAATTCAGGAGAACTGATGATTCTTTTGATCATCATTGTTGTGTTGTTTGGCGGCAAAAAAATACCAGAACTTGCTAAAGGACTTGGTAAAGGTATACGCGAGTTTAATGATGCCAAAGATGGTATCAAAAATGAAATTGAAAGCGGACTAAAAGAAAAAGACAAAACAACGTCTGGCAACAACAACGCTTAACGCAAGACCTTAGCGTTTCATCTTATTTTTCATCAGCTTCCCTCTATAAAGGGTTGCATGCTTCACCGCCTTAAAAACGATAAAACATGCAAAACAGATCTTTTTTGTTATTTTTTACTTGTTTGCTCGCAATAGCTTTAGATACTAGTGCGCAGAAAGAGGTAACTATATCCAAGAAACCGGCTGCAGCGAAGTTGAAAGATACAGCCAAAACATCGGACTTAATTACAGAAAATCTCAACACCAAAGAATTAGCCAAGTATAGTGCTGTACCATTAGCTGGTACCAAGTCTTATTTTGGTGAGAAAAATGATTACGTAAATGACTATGTTCGCAAATATTTAGAAGTCCACAACAAAACTCTAAATAGCGTACAAAACTCCAGTTCTAAGCCATTCTCGGTGATAGATAATGTGCTGGAGAAAAAACAACTTCCCAAAGAGTTAAAGTATCTAGCTGTGATAGAATCGGCTTTGAATCACAAAGCAGTTTCAAGAGCAGGGGCGGTGGGTCCCTGGCAGCTAATGGAATCCACAGCTAAAATGATGGGCCTGTCTGTAACACGCAAACAAGATGACCGAACAGACTGGTATAAATCTACTACTGCCGCTACAAAATATTTAGAACTTCTATACGGTCAGCTAAATGACTGGTTGCTGGTGATTGCAGCATATAATAGTGGTCCAACTCCTGTACAAAAAGCAATAGATAAAACTGGCAGTCGCAATTTTTGGGACATAAAAGAATACTTACCTCGAGAAACTCAGGGACATGTTTTAGCATTCATAGCTACTGCGAGTATTTTTGAAAACATGAGCAAATTTATAAATCTAGGCAGTGTACCTGTTGATTTCAAATTTGGTAAGGAAGATGAACTATTTACCAAAAGAGACCCCCTAACGGGTAAACCTCTTATCACCCCTTTGGCAGGTGAGCCTACTACTATAGCGAATACTACCGCTGAAAAGCAACCACAGTTCACGGCCGAGGAATTACAAAACATGTCGATAGTACGTATTAAAACACCAGTGCATTTCGACATAATGCAACAAGAACTGGGAATTGACAAAAAGCTACTAGCTAAGTGGAATACCGACTACGAATCTTTTATTTTTAAGACATACCCTACCCCATTTTATAACTTACGTATTCCTAAAGATAAACTTGATGCATACATTGCGAAAAAAGATGCAATAGCCAGTAAATCTGCAGCTGCATTTGCTCAGACCACACATTAGGCACTTTACTGAACATATACTACATCGATGCTGAAATAATCTCCAATAAGCATTTTTATTCACTTGTCTTTAATCATTATACAATTACTTACTACGGTGATCTGAAAAAAATCACCAAAAGTTTATTGTATTCCATTAAAATGTGAATATTAAAAATATTCAAATTATTTAACCGGATCAAGTTGAATAGTTGGGGGATGAAAAATATTAGGCATAGATATTAGCTACCCTGAATAGGAAGAAATTGATATCCCTTACCCCTCTTGACGTTGCTCTGAATGCTTTGATTTTG
>JAIXSZ010000062.1 GCA_027484425.1 Sphingobacteriales bacterium | reverse complement strand
GTAAACTGAATTTAGGATTAGCTATGTTTGTGTCAACCAATAGCCGGACTAAGAAAATAGGGTGTCAACCAATAGCCGGATTATCTTCAAAATGTGTCAACTAAAACCAGGACGAGACATCAATTTGTTCACTATTTGTGGGTGCATTTAGATTAAAGTGAGATTTCAAGCCAAATTTCAAGCGATTTATTTAGATTAACCATAGATTTGATTTGAAAATGTTCGCGGGCGTTCAAACACACATTACCAACATGGAGAAAAACAGTCAAAATCCACCATGAAACCAGGATATCAGGCTTAATAGGCTCAAGAAAAAGCTTGAAGACACGCAAATTGAGCTAACAAAAGTAAAAGAGCAACTATACGAGAAGGAAAATGAAAACATAAAACTACAGGTGGTGCTTGACCTTTTAGAATACCCTAAAGAAAAATACGATGAAAGCAGAACATGGGTGAGCAAGCTTGTATTTATCGTTACTCAAGCAAATAAGCTGTTGCGTTCTACGGAGATTATTGAACTGCTGTTGCGGAGGGAGCCTGTGCTTCATGAAAAGGAAAGTAAGGAAAAGTTTATATCACCGTCCCTTAATGCAGCAATGAAATTTCGACGGCTAATCCCTTACAAGCTTCATGGTGTTAGAGGCAATTTTTATTGCCTGCCTCACTGGGGCAATAAGGAAGGTGAGTTATTGCAAGAGATGATGCGAAAGATATATTGATCGGAATTTTGTCGTAATCAAATACGGTTTTAAATTAATTTGAATTTTCCATTCTTTTTATTTCTCGATACCATCGGGAGTATGACTGCGCAAAGTTGAGGATACTTGTATAGGATAGGACAATAAGTGCCTGTAGGATTATTATTATTGAAGTATTCAGGGTATGCTGAGCTACAAGAGTGAATACGATTATAGAAATATGAAGAAGGCCAATTTTTTTTGTCGCAGACTTGTGGATCATAAAGTGCTGTATCAGCTTGTGATGCAAGTGAGTCTTATCGGCAATGAACGGAGACCTACCATACCTGATCCTCATTGCAAATACGCGTAGCGTATCGATCACTGGAATCATAAAACAAGCTGTGAAGAGCGTGACCAAGGGATTGTAAGACGAAGCGTTCGAATCGGTGATAAACGTTTCATTAATGAGTTTTATGGCAATAACACTCATAACGAAACCTAAAAACAAGCTGCCAGCATCGCCCATAAAAGTCTTGGCAGGACTCCAGTTAAACTTAATGAAAGCCAAGAGACTACCAAGAATTACAGCCAAAACAAGCGCAAGTATGTAGAACTGATTTGCAATGGCGATTGTAGCAAGAATAAAGATATTTACAGATGCAACTACACCGGCCAAACCATCAATTCCATCCATCAAATTGAATGAATTTGTAATGCCTGTAACTAGAATAATAGTAAGCGCATACTGAGCGAAGAGTGGAAGCACGCCTATACCTAGGAATCCATACAGGGATTGAATTCGGGTGCCTGCATAGGCAATGGCAAAAGAAGAGGCAAGTTGTATTAGAAATCTAACCTTTGCAGATAAGCCTATCTTATCGTCTAAAATCCCTACGATGCCAAGTGTCAGTAGCGCTATAGCAATAACTCTATTATGTAATACAAACAGACGAATATCCGATGAAAGCAACGCCGAACAACACGAAATCAGTATCACTGCTATTCCGCCGATTACGGGTATCGGTTTCTTGTGCAGCTTTCTATGGTTTGGGGCATCTGTAAATCCAAAGCGCATGCTAAAATTTATGAGCATAGGCAGTAGCAATAGTCCGGCAATAAAAGCTCCCGCTAGGCCGATTGTGATGGTAACTAACTCGTTTGTCATTTTGAATTTCTTTTTTCGTAAAAAAATGCTGGTGAATGTAAATGAGATATACCCTGTTTTATAAGCATATCCAGTGGAAGTGACTTGGCGATCTCCGGTTTCAGGTAGTAGTGCGCCCTTTCCGAAACGGCTCTTATCAAATAGGCATACTTATCTGATATAATATCCCAAGTATATCTTCGTTGTGCAATCTCCTTCATGGTATCTCCTATTGAAGCAAGTTGCTTTTTATCGTTTTTTCGTACGATAGACGAAAGTTCCTCTTTGTTTTTAAAGTATAGCGCGTTATTTTCGGTGGTAGTCCGATTATAACTGACATCGAATGAGATAACAGGCAGTGCAAGAGACATTGCTTCTACAAGAGAAGGATTAGTGCCTCCTGCACTGTGTCCATGAATATAAACTGTAGCATTGCTACGTAGCATATCTATCTCATTTTGGTCGTATATAGGATTGAGAAGGTGAACATTTTGTGCATTGCCGTATTGTTCTTTCAGGGAACGTCCATATTCACTGTTACTCCAATTGCCAATCAGTACTAACGGATAACGTTTCAGGTCTACGAAAGTTTCCAGTACCATCTGTACATTGTTCTCTGGCTCTATACGGCAAACCTTAATAGCATATCCCGACGATAGAAAGGGATATTGTATATGTTGCTGTGTAGAAGGTTTTACGTTTTGTGTATGATCTGCACCATATTCTATTACGTTGCTAAGCGACCCGTACCTTATAGCAGTGTAGTCCTGTATAGACTCGTTGTCGGCTATATTGGCGTGTGCGCTCTTTACTGCCACCCACTCCGCAGCCCATAAGTACCAGCGGGCTAATTTACTCCACTTATTACGCTTCCATTCAATGCCATCAATGGACACAATGATCTTTTTGCGTGTAAAGAGGCGCACAAAGGGTAAAATGAAGCCGCCAGGCACCCCAAGCACCAACAGTACATCTGCATAGAGCAGTGCGTGCAAAATGCTGATACAGTCATAAACGATACTTTGAAGGCCATTGGCGCTAAATGGAAGATATATGAGGCGTGCACCATCGTATGTTTTCTTCCGGTCTTTTTTGCCATACCGTTTACCGGAGCAATACACGGAAATGTCTAATTTATTGTTCAGCTTATTGACCAGGTGCGCCGCAAGAGTCTCAAACCCACCATAATTTGCCGGGATACCGGCTGTACCTATTATTGCTATCTTTTTCATGTTTCTTCGGAATGCTAATTGGTTATTTCAGAAAACGTGCCAAAATGCTGAAATCCTTTGCTGTATTGATTTTCGGTAATATTTCCTTACCTGTTTTTTCTAAATTTGAGAAATTGAATGAATTATCGTTTCATTTCGAGATGGCGACATTTCGGTAAATAATTCGATGATATTATTGCTGAAATTAGTGTTCTCAAAGTGTTTTGATTTCTCAATGGCTGATGATGCCATTTGCGTATACATATGCTGATCAGAATGCAAGCTTTGTAATGCTGCGCATATCGCTTTTTCATCGCTGCTGTCTATTGTATATCCTTGTTTTCCGTTTTCTATCAGTTCTAACACGCCACCTACAGGGGGACAGATTACAGGTTTTCCAAATGCCATGGCCTCGAGCACACTCATTCCAAATGTTTCGATCCAACCGTCAGTTTTGGATAAGTTCATTACGACGTGTGTGCTGCTGTAAAATTGTGTTGTCTCTTTTTGCGCTGGGTATACGACGCAGTTTGCAGATGACCTTGTTTCCCGAATGAAATTGTCTACTTCTTGGGCAGAAGCATTTAGTACTAACACGAACTTAAAGTTTGGTAGTGCTCTGGCTATATTCACAAAATGATAAATGCCTTTATAACCTTTTAGTGAGCACAGCATAGTAACTGTGAATGGCAAGGTAGGTACTTCAGTTCTCAATTCATTAGCTTTCTGCACAAATGATGTGGGCAGGCTGTTGTAAATAACCTGTTGCCTGTTTGGGGGGAATGAGTACTTGGAAGCAACATATTTTGAAACAAAAAGGTAGCGTGAGCCGGTGACCCTAGCTATGGCCACAAGAAATGACCTTAGAATGGCGGGTTTAATGCTGGTTTCGTGAATATGATATACAACTTTGACACCTCTTAGGTATCCTGCTAAAGCAGCGCCGAAAGGAAGTAGAGTGTTAACATAAACCGTGTCGGCTTTTCTTAGCGTACTGGTTAATCTTATTGTGAGCAATAGCTGCGATATGAGAAAATACAGTAAAGTAAGAGCCTTACTTTTATGCCAAATGTAAAATAGTTTGCGCTGCGTTACAAAGGGAATATCTGAAAGAAACCCATCTCCTGAAGGGGTTGCTGTATACAGTATGACGTTGTTATGTTCGCTTAGTGCTTCTAGGGCCTGCCTTAGTACCAATGGACTACCGCTGCGGTCGTTCAATAGATGTACTGCTATGATACGATTTTTCATTTTTAAGTTGCTTTTAAGTTGAATGCTTTTGAGTAGAATTCTTTCAGTTGCTGAGATTTCATGTTCCAGTCGAGGCTGGTTGCAAAACGTTCTACAGCTAATTGTTGTTCAGTGTGGTAATATTCACGATTGGTGCTTAGTGAACTCAATTTATCTGCAAAACAGCTAACACTGTTTTCGTATGACTGGTAGGGTACTTTAAGATCGCTGTTTTGGTGCACTATATAGCCTGGTCCGTAGTTGTTCCAGCATAAGACCGGCAAGCCATTACTCATCGCTTCGGCCACTACCATCCCGGCACCTTCGTGTGAGGGAAAAAGAAAGACACTGGACCTTTTGTATACTGCCGCCAGTTCCCGCTGAGGCATCCAGGGTATTATTGTTGCAGCATGCTCAATGCCATTTTCGCTAAGCAGATATCGAATGTACTGTTCATATGGCCCCTTGCCTACGAGAATCAGTTTCAGCGTTGGTCTAACATTAACTGGTGCGTTCCAATAGAACCGGGCAAATGCACGTACTGTAATATCAAAACCTTTTAGAGGCACGAACCTTCCAACAGAGAGGACTGTAAAACTTTCAGGTGTATTGTGCGACTTTTCGGTTGCACTTGCTGCAATTGAAGGGTGGAGGTAGTAACCTTTCGTAAGGTTTAGCCTGATCCTCGATCCGTCGTGCATGCACCATATGTTGGCGGCCTTTTTTCTGCATATCCGTAGCATTGGGTCGAGATTCCAAAACGTCCATTTCAGCGCCCACAACATCCGGTCTTTCAAGATTGCTTTTTTTCCATATGGTCGCAGGAAATTCGCTGGTATTCTAGGATGATGGCCCACAGGGCCCCATACAAAAGGCTTGGGCAATAGCCAGAGGAAGCTGGGCGTCCAATCGTTGTGGAAATTCAAATTGTGCGCAACGTCGTATTCAACGCCTTTTCTGAGCAACCATACGGCTAGCGAGAGCTGCCACATATAGTAATAGATCATGCTCACCAGCGGACCTTTTTTCCAGAAAAGCAACCATTTTGGCCAATCGAAATACAGGAACGATATGTTCTGGTAAGTTGGGTAGTCCTGTCTGGTATTGGCCATGAATGCTTCTAAATCGGTTCGATTGTTTTTACGGGTTACAGCAATGACTTTATTAGCTTTTGCCGCCTGCGTGATGTAGTTCCACCCCATGCCGTCCTCAGAACCTCTGAGCGGATTCACTGCATATGCGGTAATTAGAATTGTTTTCATATTGTGATTGCGTTTGAGGTTAGTTGCTTTTTTACTTTTCTATTTTCTTCTTCTTGGACGCTCCTTATTATGCGTGCCGGCACACCACCTATAATATAGCCCGCTGGGAATGATTTGTTTACTACTGCTCCTGCGGCTATTACACAATTGTCTCCTACCGAGGCGCCATCAAGTATGGTTACTTTACTGCCAATCCAGCAATTGTTGCCAATTGTTATTCCTTTGCGGGTTACTCCTTGCAGCCTGTACGGTTTGTGCAGCTGATCAATGCAGTGGTTTTCGGGATGGCAACTGAAGTACTGGCCCACGATGCAGTTGTCTCCGATAGTAAGCCCGCCGGCACCACCCAGGTATGCAAATTCTCCTATACCTACATTGTTGCCGATGTTGATGCCCTTTCCGATATTACTCATGTCTCCGGAGGCAACTAGGCGACTAAATGCACCAATGCCTACTTTGTCGCCCAATCTTATACCGTCAACTGACATTGCATTTATGTATACATCATCTCCCAACTTGAGAAATCTGCCCCATGACAGCATGGAAACGCCAACAAGCCTTACACGTCGTCCTTTGAGCATCATTCTGGGACTTCTTACGCGGAATATCAGGCTAATTCCCCGCATCAAATTCAGTCCCTGTTGACATGTAAAACCCATTAGATATCCCATAGATATTGTAGCAGGCAGAGTAAATGCCGGATTCCGCTTACGGATGATATTTTGAATCAGGCTGCGCATGAATACTTTTCTTTTATTGTTGAAAAAATGGTTTTCGTAGTTGCTTCGATATCAATATTGGATATCGCCTGGTAAACGTTTTTGTTATCTTCCTGCTGTAGTTGTTCGAAAGAGCTTAAGTACTTTTCTGTAAGAAGGTTGATACTGTCTACGTCAAGCTCCTGCTTGCGGCTCAGGATGATTTCTGCAGGAGCGAAAAGGAAGTAGTTGATGTCAGGCTTTATCAGGAACCGGTATAGCCATGCCGAAAAAGTAGAAGAGATCTCAATATTGCTCCGCTTACTATCGTTGATAAAGTCAAAGTAAAATCGGTCATACAGCACAACATAACCCCGATTGACATACCTGAACTGTACATAGAATTGTCCGAACAGGTAGTCGAAGTAGTAGTAGGCAAACCTTAGAGCGGAGGAAAATCCGGCTTTGTTTTTTCCTTGCCTTGGCAGCCTACTTGCGGCCTTCAGTTCAGCGTTCTTTTTACCGTATTTCCATGCACTTAGTATGGGTAACAGCGATGGTCGGTGACGAAGCACTACAACAGGTTTTCGTAACTCTTTTTCTATTTTGGTATGTATTATATTGATCATCGTGCTTTTGCCCGCACCATCTACTCCGCTGAATGTGATGGTAAACCCTCTTTGGGGCAATGTATTTTTTATGCTGTCAAAGAGATATTCAGTTGTATTCCATGCATACTTCAACGGGCGGTTTTCAGGCGTTTTCATCAATTTTGTTATTAGATCAGTACGCGTCCTGACATTATATTTCCAAAGGTTATTGGCCTCTACGTCCGGCATCAAATTATTGATCAATAGCTGTGCGTTTTCTGCCGATCCGGAATAAGCGGTAGCGTACCTCGATGGTACATCTGCGCGGTTCAGCAAATGGAAAAGCACGGTGTAAGTAATGTCGTGTAATTGTAATGGGATCTTGACTCCAAATTGATTAACAACTGCGTTCTTCAGTACTTCGTCAATTTCAAGAAAGACGATATTCTTCCTCTTGATTTTCCAAATCAAGTCGAGTTGAATGAGACTTCCATCAGAGAGTAGGATTGTTGCGCTTTTCATAAATGACTTACTGTTAACGCTCACCTTTGCTACCAGAGCATGACGACCAATGTACCCCAACAAACTATTAGCGTCACGTTTACCTATGCATATATCTATATCAGAGGTTTCGGGGTGTTCTGCTATACTGCCGTTTATGAGCTTTAATATTGCGTAATCTGTGTTACGCAGCTCATGTGCTATGTCTTCCAATACTGTAGGTCGAGTGTTTCTTTTTTCTGTATTTTGCACCAAGGCTCCTGCTGCCTCGCACCACACTTGCAATAACCAATCTATTTGAGCATGCCACTGTACCTGACGATTATACACATTGAGATAGTAAGATACTGTTTTGAGCAGGTACATTTTTTCAGCCTGAACCAGATCGATATCATTTAGAATAAGGAATTGTTTCATTTCTGGATGAGCAAAAAATGTGGCTATTTCATTCTTTATATCACAGTAGCTATTACGTTTTATCAGGACATTATCTTGGTATATGAAATGAAAGATATCGTATAGCGCTGGGTAATCGGCATTGTACAATTCCCAATCGATGATATTCAGTTTTTCCGAGGTAAATCGAACGTTCCAAGGTGTAAAGTCCCCATGGCCATTTGTTACGTAGCACTGCGCTGATGGGGCTATCGAAGACACAAGATCCCTAATGCGTTGAAGCAGAATTGGAGAATAGCGTTTGCTAAGTTCCGTTGTATTAGAAAGTGTTTCAGACGCAGCAGGCCACCATTTGGTCTCGCAGAGGGGCATGCTGCGCAGTCCATTTGCCATGCACGATAACAGTGGCTGTATTGGGAGTTCTTTAATCGACTGTGGAGTTGAAAGTGCTTTATTATTAAAAATATCGGGCTGAACCAATACAGCATTTTGAATGAGTACTCCTGATGGCTTTATTGCAGCTGCCGGAGTGGCCAATTGTAGCGCATCATATTCGTTTCTGATGTTTTGTTCAGAAATAACCGATAGGGGTATTTTGGCAAAACTGGAATGTATTCCTTTTTGGTACCACGCAATGATCTTTCTATTTTCACCAACGGTACCTGTGAACATTGCCCAGTCTGTCAAAGTAGGAAGTATTTCTGCTCCGGTATCATTCACGAACAGCTTGCATGATCCACTTGCAACGTATTTTCCAAGGCCGAGCCCTGTAGTGCATTTTAATAAGAATGCCGCAAGGCGTGACTTTAGAGATCCTCTATGGTAAAATTTCAGAAAGGCAGCACTTCGAGACTTGGATGGCCATATCCAACGGAGGCTTTTATCTGAATTGCATATAAAGGTGCATTCTATCGCTTGTTGATGTTCCGCATCTTTTCCGAAGGATAATGATACATTTAGATAGGACAATCCGCAATTGAGAAGAGTCAAATCGTTGTTATGTAGTGGTTGCTGCATGTTCTTGGTGTTTCAATTGATGTGCCAGAAATAGAAAATAGTTGAAAGTCAATACAGTGGCTGCTTTCGGCTTATGTGGGTTAATCTGTCAATCTCAAAATGAATGTATGTTTCTCATTTTGGGAGATTCTTGTCAGTTCGGTATTGCGAATTCAATTCAGGTCGGGTCCGCATCAGGTGGTTCGTTTCCTTAAATGTCAGCTTGTCGGTAGTAGATATGCATATGTAGAATATCAGCATTTGGTAGAATAATATGCCATAGTTCGTTTCACCAAAAATTCCGAATTCTGTGAAGGAGTTTATGAGAACAGGTATTATGATCCCAATAAGCATCAGTTTTTTATTAGGCTCCGGAGTTTTAAAAAAGCCTCTAAATGTCATTGCAACTTGCAGCAATACCAACGTAAACCCAACGAAACCAAGATTCATAAGGACCTGCATAAATGTGTTGTGTGTCATATGGCCTGCATATGTGTGCACACTTTCAAAATGATCCTTGTAATCGATACGCATGAACCCAAATCCAAATAGTATCTCTCTGGGAAGTCCTTCAGTTATCAACGCTTTCCAAAACGGTAGTCGCCCGGTCATACTCAACACTTCGTCAAGGCCACCCTGTTTGATCATTATTTTAGATATGGCCAGCGGTACTGCCAATGCCGCACCGGCGTACATCGATAGTTTGAGTTTCATATTCTTCCCCTGCCTGATATGAAAGAAGGCAACAAGCAAACAGCCAATGGTAGACGAACGCGACCCGGTCATAACTACTACAAATAGCAGACTGGCAATCTTTACGATAGTCCAGGTAGGGTTTTGTTTTCTGTAAAGATCAAAGATCAGACAAGAAATACCCACTCCCCCTATCATCCCCAGTTCATTTGGATTCATGAAGTACCCGCCTAGGCGTTGTTCTTCCCCGCCGTGTGTAAGCCGGTAGAACTGGTCTGGTGCTGTAAACATCCCCACAATAAAAATGGTCATCATCATCACAATAACATTGCCCAGCACGTTAGACAGTCTTATATCGCTCTGAGGGAAGTACTTATCGAGCAGGACAAAACAGGCAATAAAGTAGTAGGCAAAAACCAGGCTTTCAAAATCCATTATCCACTGTAATGCGCTGTACCCGAAATCTGTGCTCCAGAGAAAACTAACCATGCCCAACAGAAGGTAGCCGCAATAGAGCAGAATGCTCAATGGATTTGACCATTTGAACGACGCCACCGATCCTTTTGCCACTATTTTTTTGTAAAGCAGGTATATGAAAATGGTCATTGAAATGCGACTCACGACCTTTACAACTCTCGTTATGGCCACATTTTCGCTCCAGGTAAAGAAACCGCTCAGCTTAAAAAAGAAAATGATGATCAGTAACCAGTAAACGGTCTTATAGAATCTGCTATAGTCGGTAGTTGTCTGTTTTTTCATTTCAGGGCATTTTTGTACATGTAGATATATTTTTCTAGCAACAAGTCCCAATTAAAGGCAAGTGCTATCATGACCGTTGCACCGGCCGACAAAGTTTTTCTCTTTTTTACATCCTTCATTTTCTGGTGTAACATTGTCAGCCCTTTGTAGACCGACTCCCCGTTGTTTTTTTCAATTACTTCGCCTGCACCGTAATCCGCTACAAACTGCCCCATATTGGTAGCTTTGGTGATTAGGCAGGGGAGCCCTAGTGCAGCTGCCTCTAGTACGGCAGATGGCAATCCCTCATTGCGGCTCGGATGCGCAAAGACTGACGAAGAGCGCAGCAATGCAGTTTTGTTTGCACCATACTGCGCTCCGGTAAATCTTATCTTTTCCATCGGAACGAATTTTTCAGCTATTTTTTTTAGGGCTGGCATGTCATTTCCGTCTCCTATGATGAGCAACTCGCTGTTGGGTTGATCGGCAACAAACTGACCAAATCCTTCCAGCAATGCATCAAGGCCCTTAGTGTGGATGTCTATTCTTCCGCAATAGCTAATTGTAAATATATCTGAGGGCCGACTTGTAGATTGATCGCCCGAAATAGGCTGAAAACCGTATGGTATCTTGTAAATCGGTGTGGTTGTTTTCATCGCCAAAAGGCTTTCTTCCTCACTTTGGCCTAAAACATGAATTGCCGCTGCTTTTGCAATATGCTGGCGTTCAAATAATGAGTAGTAGAGCTTCTTGGCTATTCCATTTCTTTTCATGGCAATAGCATTGTAGGCACCATGTGGGGTGAGTATGAAAGGGCGTCCATAGGCACTAAGGGCAGCGCCCAATGCGTACATTTCCGGCACAAAGCCACCGTGCAAATGGTAAATTGTATACTTGTTCTTTTGAATAATACTTTTCAGCAGACCATCTGGTAATAGGAATGCGATCCTTTTCTTTTTGAATAACCTTGTAGTATAGTTCCTTTCAGGATAATTGTGTTCTAGGCTCAACGAGATACCCCAGACCTCTACATTATATCCTGCTGCGGATTGACGAATGGCCAATTCGTTTACTACTTTATTTACACCATTCATTCGGTTGGGGTTCGCTTTGCCGAGAATTATATGAACTATATCCATGAGTTTTTTTGTTTTTGGTTGATAATTGTTAACCAGTAGCCGATGAGAATGGCCTGTGAAAAAAACAGACCGGCCAACACACCTTTTATATTCCATATACTGATGAAAAAGTATGCAGTTGTCAATCCAAATACAGCATTGATGACATACCCGGCAAAAAATACGTGGCTCAGTTTCAATGTCCGCAAGGCTATCCTGATAGGATAGCCTATGATGACCAGCACGTAAACGGCACTCATGCCATATATCATCATCAATGTTTGTTGAATGTTTGCGGCGTTGAGCAATTTCAAAGTAGGTTTTGCAAGTAAAACGGCCACTAATAAGCCCGAGCCAATGGCAATTGCCATCTTGCTTCCAGCTGAACGGAGGTAGCTAATAGTATCTGACGGCGATCCGGCCATAGCCGCAGCTCTTGGCAACAGATAATTTTCTATCGCCTGCAGTGCTACGTTAATTATGCCAAAGAGATACTGACCTAGCCTAAGGATACCTAACGCGGCCGGGCTCAGCCACCATCCTGCAGCAAGAATATAGATATTGCCCGCAAGCCACTGCAATAGCCCAGCCGCCAACATCCATAAAGATTCCGTACCGTTGAGCCGGCTGGTATTAATGACGTTTTTTAACTGGAATCGAGGTCTTATCCAGTAATAGGATAACAACAATGCTGGGATGAAACTAACAGCACATATCCAGAGTACAGATTTAAGCGAAGCCCGAAATGCGACTCCAAGCAAAGCCAGTCCTATTATCTGTAGCCCGTTATTCAGCAAATCTATAGTCAGCGCCTTGTCTGGTGCACCGGTGCATAGCAACACACGTCTGAAAAAGTCTTGTAAAAGGCCCAGAGTAATAGTAAGCAATGCAGGAGCGTAAATTTCAGGGGCAAGACTAAAAGATGTTACCAACTTGAGTGGCAGCAATAGTGTAGCCGATACAAGCACAATTAGAACCTCAATCGTCCAGCTGCCATACAGATAATTGACACGTTCACCTGCACTTAGCTTTGGGTAATTGACTTGAAATATTCCTGTAAGACCTGACTGCTGAACGGAAAGAATGAATAACTGAACAAGTGAAATTGCAGCAAAACATCCATAGGTGTCCAGACCTAAATGCCTTACAACTATCAGCTGGGTGAGCACTGCCGCTCCGCTTACAATTGCCTGGTCGGCAACGATAAGCACCTTGGTGTTTGTGAGCAATTTATCTACCGACACGAGCTAAGGCATTAAAAATGTACTTAATGTTTGAGAGTAAACTTGGAGTATAGCCGTCCCGGTTCAGAATGAATTTTACCGAAGTCAGTTTGAGTTTTTCAATGATATCGTCAGCCATTGAAATGTCCTTTATTGCCGTGATCCTACTATCAATCACTACGAAGTTTGCCGACGCATGTACCATAGGAAGTAAGCTAAATGACGACTCTGATATGCTTAGATTCTTGATGATGGAGATGTCGTATTTTGCCGACCATGATTTGGCCAACTGTTGCCATCTTTCGGCAATATTCCTTTCGTCAAGGACAAATGAAGGGTAAATGGATGCTCCCTGCAGGTCTGTGAGATGAACGGTTTTGCCATCTATGACTACCATCAAGGTTCGTTTACCCAGACTTGCAACTGCGCTTGCCAGGCCGGTAGTGACATATTTTTTGCCTTCTCCATTATTGACCGAGCTAATGCAAATTATCTTACCATTGGAAAGTTCGTTTTTCAGTTCTAGTTCCAGTGCCCATCTGCTCAATGCAATGTTTTTTTCAAATTGACGTTCAGTAAACGGGAATTTGGTTTCCAACGGCGTGTCTGAATTCCGGAATATTATGTTCTCATTGCCGACCCTCGCCTTGGCAGTATGTATTCCGTATATGCCCAGCAAACTGAACATAAAGCCAAGAAAGCCCATAAATACCATTATCAGCTTCTTGTTTGGTGAAACCGGACTGTCTGGTATTTCGCCCTTCGATATTATTTTGTGAAACGAAATGGCGGCAGTTTTTGCAATCTTGGCCTCCGTGCGCTTACTTTCTAGGAAGCGGTATATCTGTTCATTCATTCCGAAGTTCCTCTCCAGGATGGCCATGCTTTTTTCTTTCTCTGGTAGTCC
Source organism: Sphingobacteriales bacterium (assembly GCA_027484425.1). GTDB lineage: Bacteria > Bacteroidota > Bacteroidia > Chitinophagales > Chitinophagaceae > Nemorincola. The sequence goes on along the minus strand of JAIXSZ010000062.1, from coordinate 33,212 downwards.
TATGAACTGGTTTTCTGAAAGACGAATTGTGTTCGCCAGATTTCTACGCTTTATTCTCAGGTTTGTTTCTGTATTCTGCACACTTTCAAGCAGGTACCTTTTGAGGTCTTCTATCTTTTTGTCTACAAGCACTACTTTTTCATATTGCGGCGTGTAGCGAATGAGTAACTCCTTTTTTTCGGCTTGCAGGTTTTTTAAGTTCTTTACAATTTCTGTGCTCAGCAAATCTGTAAATGCTTCAAAGTTTGGCGCGAGGTCTAGAAAGTTGTCTTTGCCCTTCTGTAGATATTGATTGAGTGTATCAATGGCCTCAAGGTTCATTTCTACGCTTGCCAGTTGCTTTTTCAGGTCAGATATTTGCCTTAGGTCGGTTTCGGTTTCTTGCCTGATATTTATGATATTGCGGGTGTCCCTGAAATTCTGTATTTCGGTTTCACTGTTGGAGAGCTTGTCGCCATATTCTTTCAGTTGGCCTGTAAGAAAACGCTCTGTAGTATCTGCAGATACCGTTTTCTCACGCAGACTCTCTTCGATGTAGGTGTTTGCAATCATATTTACCATATCGGCACATTTTTCTGCCACGGCCGACTTATAGCAGATGCGCAGTATTGGGATGTCCTTATCTACTGATGTGATATCAAGATTGCTAACGATGCTATTTACTAGTGTTTTCGGGCTATGAATAATGAACTCGTAATGATCGTTAATCACGAGCCCAGGTCTTGCCTGGATCAATGAATCGTTGAGGGTAATCTCTATCTGGCTATTGCGCAACTTTATTTTCTCATTTAGTCGGGTGCTTATTAATTTGCTGTCGGGTAGTTTTATTGTCAAGGCTCCATTTTCATCTATTGTCAGGCTGTAGGAGACATTAAGGTCTTCGTCGGCTACCTGAATCAGATTTACTTTGAATGGCGCATTTTTGTAAAGTTCTGTCTTGTGTATATCCCCGACCCTGTATATGGTTGTTTGGATGTTCAACTTTGCAGCCGCTTTTTCAATGATCATTTCAGACTTTAGTATTTCTATTTCTGTGCCAATTTTGTTCGTGTTAGCAAATACGTCCAGATCTTTGTAAAGATTACTGCTGGGTATACCTTCTTTAGGGTCTGCCAGTTTGATTTTTACAGTGCTTTCATACATAGGCGTTGCGTATTGCAGATACCGCTTGGCCAGCAACACACTACCTGTAACGATCAAAATGATCACAGGAACGCCCCTATAAAATGGCTTCAGAAAACTGTTACTATTCGTTTTGTAGTTCATGGCTTATTGTAATTTGCTTACCAGTACTGCGGTACTAATGATAGATACCAGCGGAATAATTATTGAACCTGCTCTTTTATCCCATATCTTGGCGCGTCGGGCAGGTACGTATACTATGTCGTTAGGGTATATCTGAATATTCTGTTCAAATGTTTTTCCTGCCTTGGTCAGGTCTATTTTAATCTTTTTGGGGATGCCATCTACTATTCTGATTACCTGAATTTTCTTCTTGTTCGCATAGAAATCAAAGTAGCCTGCCTTGGATACTACATCGAGGAGCGAATTGCTGTTTCGCTCGAGCAGATACTTTCCTGGTGTCTTTAGCTCACCAATTACATTGACTTCACGATTGAGCACTTTTATTTCAATAACCGGATCTACAATCCATTCTCTATAAAGGAGTCTTATTTCATTCTGGGCTTCAATTATTGTCATCCCTTCAATGTGAAATAATCCATACTTAGGCAGGTTTATAAACCCATCACGGTCTACCATAAGCCATTTGCCATATACTTCGTTTGAGTTATAGATGCCATATACAGATCCTACACTCATGTTGTCATGATCCCAAATACTGAAGTTTATTTTATCGTCACTTTTTACTTTATACTCATAACATGGGTTGGCCTGAAAGGCCGGAGCATCTTTAGCTATCTTACTTTTATGGGCAATGTTTTGCGTTGCGCAGCTGCTAAACGCCATTATTGCAAGCAGCGTGTACAGTACTTGAGATGATAATACTTTTAAATGCCTGTTTTTCATGCGAATAAATTGAGTAGTTTTTTAAAAATTCCTTTTGGTTGGGCAGCCATGAGTTCTTTCAAATTGAGTATTTTGGTTATTACTACTTCAAGCTGTTCCTCCTCTTGTTTGTTGCTTTTAATGATGTAGTCGAAGGCACCGTATTTTAGTGCGTCGATTGTTACTTTCATATTTGCTTGGCCCGATAAATACACAAGAAATATATTTGGATTAAAACGCTTTATTTTTTTCAGCGTTTCCAATCCGTCTATAGGTGTCATCTGGTGGTCTAGCAAAATGATATCTGGGTTGTCGATTAGGCGATTGATGCATGCTTGCCCATTAGAGAACATTTTAATTTTTTCAAATCCCATATTGAGTAGATACTGCTTGTAAAGTGCTCTATAAATGGGGTCGTCGTCTACAACGAATACGGTAAGTTCTTTTTTTGATATCATTTGTCTTTGGTTTTGCCCACTTATTGCCATTTTTGTGCCATTTTCATAAATAATTGAAAATCAATGTTATGAGCATAGTAATAATAATAATGTAAATTCAATTCGGGAATTGTTTTCCCGTAATGGGATTAACTTTTCGATAACTGGGAAAAATTCCAATAATGACGACATTTGCAAATAGCATTTCTGAAATAGAAAAATTCTAAAAATGGAGAAGTATAAAATTTTTATTGTTGAAGACGACTTGATGTATGGTGAGATGTTGAAGTATTATTTGTCTATGAACCCAGATTTCGAGGTGTTTCGATTTAAGTCAGCTAAAGAGTGCCTAGCTAACATGTCGAAAAAGCCTGATCTAATTACACTCGACTATTCTCTGCCCGATGGTACAGGTGGGGAGATAATGCATAAGATCAGACTGTTCGATAGTTCTGTGGCAATTATTATGATTAGTGGGCAGAAAGACATTAATACTGCAATTGAATTACTTAAGTCTGGCGCAAATGACTACCTGGTCAAGGATGACAATACTAAAGACCTACTATGGAATGCCATCATTCGACTTCGGGAAGTGCAGTTGTTAAAGAAAGAAGTGCAACAATTGAAAGAAGAGTTGAATCAACAAGTTGATTACAGCAAAATAATCAAAGGTAACAGCCCTTCCATTCAAAAGATATTTGGCCTTGTAGCAAAGGCTGCAAACTCCAGCATTAATGTATCTATAACAGGAGAAACGGGTACCGGCAAGGAGTTGGTAGCAAAAGCAGTGCATTTTGGTGGAAACAACAAGAAGTCGCCGTTTGTAGCCGTTAATATGGCAGCCATCCCCAAGGACCTAATTGAAAGTGAATTGTTCGGTCATGAAAAAGGAGCGTTTACAGGAGCTATTGCCAGGAAGATTGGGAAGTTTGAGGAAGCCAACAAGGGCACTTTGTTTCTGGATGAGATAGCGGAAATGGACCTTAGTTTGCAAAGCAAAATATTAAGAGTTTTACAGGAACGAGAGCTTGTTCGCATAGGAGGAAACGAAAAAGTAAAACTGGAATTAAGGGTGATCACGGCTACCCATAAGAATCTGGCGGATGAGGTAAACAAAGGTACATTCAGAGAGGACCTTTATTACCGACTTATTGGTTTGCCAATAGACCTGCCGCCACTTAGGGAAAGGGAAAATGATATACTACTGCTCGCAAAGTTCTTCTTAGATGATTTTTGCCGGAAAGACAAACTGCCAGCCATCTCAATTTCTGTTGCTGCAAAGGAGCGCCTGATGTCTTATTCCTTTCCAGGAAATGTACGGGAACTTAAGGCTGCCATAGAATTGGCTGCTGTAATGTGCAACGACAATATTATTACTCCCGATGACATTACGTTTGGCTCAGTCTCGCAGAAGAAGCAATTGATTTTTGCAGAGAAAACCCTCAAAGAGTTTGAAATGGAAATAATAACCACGTTTTTAAAAAAGTATAATAACAATATCAATAAAGTAGCAGAGATCCTTGATATTGGTAAAAGTACAATTTACCGGATGCTGCAAGAAAAATCACTAACACAAAAATCTGAATAGGTATGTACGGCATAGTAAACAAGGCAATTCAAGACATGATCACGTCTGGCTATGGTGAAGAAACATGGGGCGCGGTCAAAATGAGCAGTGGGGTAGACGAAGATTTTTTTATAAGTAACGAACCCTACGATGACGTGGTGACATATAAACTCGCAGGTGCAGCGTCGCAAGTGCTAGGCATACCCGTTGGTATGGTATTAAATAGTTTTGGTCGGTATTGGATAATGAAGACAGGGAAGGAAAAATACGGATCGCTTATGGAGGCCGGTGGAAGTAGCTTAAAGGAATTCCTTGTAAATCTGCCTACGTTTCATAATCGGATTATGCTCGCTTTTCCTAATCTCAATCCGCCAGAATTTAAGGTATCAGACATTGAAAATAACTGTATAAATGTGCACTATTTTTCTGAACGCAATGGCTTGCAGGAATTTGTGAAAGGATTGCTTTTAGGACTGGGTGAGCTGTACAATGTGCCAGTGATCGTAGTTCAAATACAATCAAAAGAAGTGGGTTACGATCATGATATTTTCAATGTAAGTTGGTAAACTATGCAACAAAAATCATTCTCATTCAGTCATGAGAGCTTTAACAGACTTTTTCCGTTCTATTTTTTGCTCGACAGAAGCCTTAAGGTCATCTCTGTGGGAAAAAGTATGTCCAAAATATCTGCACTTTCTGCCGGAGACTTTTTCTTTTCGAAAAAACACATTAAGAGACCTGCAGTTGATTTAGAAACCTTTGAAACGCTTTGCGGTCTATCAGGACAACTTGTGATAATAGGTAGTAACGAAAAACCAGATCTTCTGCTCAGAGGTCAACTTGATCTATTCGATGGAGATTGTCTTTTGTTTGTCGGTACCCCTTGGTTTGCCAATGTAGCTCAGCTGAAAGAATACGACCTGACCATAAATGATTTTTCGATACATGATTCTATTGTTGACTTGCTGAACCTTGTACAAACTCAGGAGATAACAAATGGCGAGATGCGTGAATTGCTACAAAAAATCAATCAGCAAGGCACCAAATTGAGTTTGCGTGAGGAAGAGTTACAAGCTACCACAAATCGGTTGTCACAATTGATTTCTAACATTCGCGACCCACTGCTAATGGAAGATGAGAACCAAAAGGTGGTTTTCATGAATGACGCATTCCGAAACGTATTCGGTCTTGACGAGCAAAAAGATAAATATGTTGGTGAAAACCGCGTAGAGATAACAAAAATAATCAAAAGTACGTTCAAAGATTCGGATCAATATAGCGACTCTGTCGGGCGACTGATTGAATCGAAAGAAGCTACATATAATGAGATTGTTGAATTGAAAGACGGTAGGGTTTTTACCAGAGATTTCAATCCGGTGACTATCAATGGGAAAAATAAAGGGTATGTGTGGAAATATGTAGATATCACCGACAGCAAATTGCATGAAAGCCAACTTACTGACCAGAAGCAGTTTTATGAACAGATATTAAACCGCATACCTGCTGATATTGTTGTTTTTGATAGCAAGCATAGATACCTTTTTGTGAATCCGTTAGCTATCAAAAACCCGGAACTGAGGAAATGGATGATTGGAAAGGACGATGAGGAATACTGTGAGTACCGAAACAAAGACCAGGCAATAGCCAAGGAACGGCGAAGAATTTTCAACAACGTTGTCGCGTCCAAAGAACAACTTGAATGGGAGGAACAACTTCTTGATCCTGATGGAAATTATCAATATCACCTGAGAAAGATGTTCCCGGTATTTGATGACCGTGGCGATCTAGAGATAATGATTGGTTATGGCGTGAACATGACCGAGAGACGGAAAATTGAAGAACAGGTAAGAAAAAGTGAAGAGCGTTACCGAAGTATTTTCGACAATAGTCAGGCATTAATATGCACCCATAGCCTTAATGGTAAAATAATTGAGGTAAACAAGGCCGTCGTGAAGACACTTGGCTTTGCCACAGACCAACTGATCGGTAGTCCAATCCATGCGTTGCTACCTGAGAGCAGGAGGGCAGAATTCGATGAATATTATCTTGAGTCGATAAGAAAACAAGGAAAGGCTGAAGGTATAATGGTAGCCACAGACAAGTATGGCCATGACGTATACCTACTCTATCAGAATTTTCTCGTTCCGAGCAATAGTGAACAGCCATACGTAATCGGATTTGCTCAGGACATAACCGCAAGAATCAATGCGGAAGTGGCATTGAAGAAAAGTGAGGAAAAATACAGGGGAATCATTGAAAATATGAATTTGGGAATGGTAGAACTGTCAGCAGATAACACAGTTCTATACGCCAATAATAGCTTCATAGAAATGAGCGGGTATCTGTCCGAAGAGTTAACTGGCAAAAAGATCAACGAGCTATTTTTTACCAATGAGAACATTGATCAGGCAACTGAAGCTATTATACGAAGAGTGCAGGGAAAATCGGACGCACATGAGATCCTTGTGAAGAACAAACAAGGTGAAATGAAATGGTGGTTGGTGAGCGGTGCCCCCAAAATCGATATCGACGGAAACAACGTGGGTTCGCTCGGAATATATCTTGACATTACCCCTCAGAAAACAATGGAGATTGAGCTTAGGAAGGCCAAGAATGAAGCCGAACTATCTGCCTATTCTAAAGAGATATTCCTTGCCAATATGAGCCATGAGATACGCACACCAATGAATGCAATTATTGGCATCGGTAGGCTTTTGGGAAAAACCGGATTGGCCGCACAGCAGAAATACTATCTGGATATTATTGAAAATGCTTCGGGCAATTTACTTGTAATAATAAACGACCTTCTTGATTTTTCAAAGATCGAGGCGGGCAAAGTGACACTGGAGCATATTGGGTTCAGTTTAGGCAAGATCACCGAAAACGCCGTTCACATACTGAAGCACAAATGTGAGGAAAAGAACCTGATCATTAAATACGACTGTAGTGAAGAAATAGAGCCAGTACTGATTGGCGACCCGTACCGGATAAATCAGATTCTTATAAATCTAATGGGGAATTCCATAAAATTTACTGACAGGGGAGAAATTACAGTCAGGTGTTCGGTGGAGAAAAGGAGCATTAAAAATCAGTCGATACTATTTGAAGTAGAAGATACTGGCATAGGTATGAGTGAAGAATTTTTATCACATATTTTCGACAAATTTACACAGGAAGATGAAGGCGTTACCAGGAAATTTGGTGGAACTGGTCTCGGAATGAGTATTAGCAAGCAGCTGATAGAACTGATGGGGGGCGCAATCGAAATCCGTAGTGTGAAAAATGTGGGAACCCATATATCATTCAGGATATCATTTCCAATAGGCAGTAAGGAGGACCTCCCAAGCGCATGGAACCAAAAACCAGATACAGCAATTTTACACGGAAAGCAGATACTACTGGTTGAAGACAACTATATGAACAGGGTGCTTGCTAGCACAATTTTAACACAATATGGCGCAAGTATTACCGAAGCAGAAGATGGCGCAAAAGCGATTGAAATGCTAAAAAGCCAGAAATTTGATTTGATACTCATGGATATTCAAATGCCGGTTAAGGATGGAATAGAAGCTACAAAGTATATACGGGGAAATTTAGATAAAACTACCCCAATAATAGCAATGACCGCAAATGCATACAAAAGCGAGGAAGAGCGTTGTCTGGCAGTAGGGATGAATGACTTCATTTCCAAACCATTTGACGAAGATAAATTCATATATCAAATTGCGCAGTGGTTGGGAGCATTTACGGCAAATACTTTATTTACTCAGCACGAATCAGAAAGTGTATCCACCGAATTGTTCGATCTTTCAAAATTGATATCTACCAGCCGAGGAGACGAACAATTTATAACGGTTATGTTGGAGATGTTTATCATAGAAATTCCGAACGCAGTTAAAGAACTGGAAGAAGCTACCAGGCAAAAGGACTTAGAAACACTGGGTGCAATAGCTCACAGAATAAGACCTTCGGTGCTTAGTTATGGAGTTAACATACTCGCGGCTAGTCTGGTGAAATTAGAAAGATTCAATGAAGAATTATTGGATGAGGAACAGGCAACGGAAATAGCGACGAGTATTTGTGCTACTTTGAATAGTGTCGTTACATCTTTCAAGCAGATACTGGAAGGTAAGAACTTGAGTGATTTAGTTGCTTCCGTCAAATAATTTGAATATTCCTGTAATGCTGAGGCTGTATATTTATTTTTGCCCTTCAAAAAAATTTGTAGCAATATGTTGGTTCAAAAAGTAGTTTTCATCAGTATTGCGCTATACTAGTAATTAATTCATGTTAATAGGCTTGGCTGGGGCTCATCTGTGTTTGTAGATTTAAATAGATTCAACGCTTTAAATGGGAAGTATTCGCATTGAAATATATAAAGGCCCTATAGTTCGAAATCCTATAAAAGAGCCCTTTTAGAGGAGCCATTTCTGAAGTAGAAAGTAATGACATGTAGAGTAGATGATAGAGATTGCCACTTCACAAATTCGGAACAGTTAATCTTTATATATAGTGTTAATATTTACACTTTGGCATTCTCAATTAGAGTTGTATAATGCGGTTTAGACATAGGTGGCTGAAAAGGTGGCTAGTCAGAAAATATAGTAGGTTCTTTCGCAGATTGTAATATGCATGGCTCACCCATAGCAACAATGCCATGGCCCATATTTGGAACCTCACCTAATTGACGGATACCCCCCTACCGGGTTTTATATTGCCGTTTTACTGGGCGCAGCTTCAGTCTACATTGTCTATAGGGCAAGTGCTGGGCTATATGACGGACGAAAGGCAGGTATATTGGGCAAGAGGTCATAAATCGTAAGAAAGACACAAAACATGCTGGGCTAATAGCTGCTACAGCAGGTGTACCCGTGGTATACTGTGTTGTGAATTGAGTAAGTTCTGAGGCAAAGAGTCGTGTTAACGAAGCCGTTGTAAAACAACCGGCTATCGTTCCTGTCTCTATAACAGAAATGAAATGTGCAGGTGGTCAGATGTCCATACCCAGCGAGTAAATAACTGGTGACCCCAGAGCCGTAGATGAGGATGCTAAAGGGCAGCAATAAAATAAGTATCGGTCTTAGCTGCGTAAAAGCACCACGCGATACATTCGGGAAAACGTCCGGTAATAAGTTACATCGCGGATTCAAAAATGCTATCTTTTATCAAAATATAAATAATGCTGACGCAGTTTATTTAGAAGTAAGCGCCCTGCAAGACTCTACGATTGATTACCACAAGATTGACAAGAGCGCCAAGAGAAATTTGTAATTGACTGGCATGGAACAAATGTAAAAAAATAAGCTAAGAAGTCCGAAAACAAGTATGGGCATCGATGCCGACCAAAGGCGATAGCTTTACTTTAGTCATTTTCCATGATACAATAGTAATATCGGAGATTGAATTGGAAGTTTTGTTTCCTATCCAATTCATACGGGAGTGCTGGTATCTATCAACCATATCAGTTACTGAAAGTTACACATTTTTACAAAAAAAACAGCAGGACCGGAAAACTTGACCTGCTGCTTCGTTTGCAAGGGGTATAATAGCGACAACTTACTTTCTTTCCATCACAGACACTACCGCGGCATACTGATTGCCAGCCGCATCATATGCCCTCACCATGTAGGAGGTACTCTTTGCAAGTAGTGCCGTGTTCAAGCGCACCTTTGTGCCGCTTACAGGAGAATCCATAAGGAGTGCCCCTGTCATACTGAACACCTGCAACCGATTAAGTTCTATCCCGCTTATATAATCAGTGGCTGCAACAGTACACTCGTTGGCGGTCGGATTGGGGTAAACAAACAATTTATTTTTTTTGTTTACCATGCTTTGCGGATAAATGGTATTGAGTACATCTCCGGTCGCCAATGGCTCTTCAAAGTCAAATATGATATTTGCCTTATTAGGTATGCCTGCACCAGGCATAATGCCATTCTGAGGCTTGAGGCTGAAAGTCACAAAACCATTTGAGAGAACAGAATCAAACTTGCTGAATGGCAATTTGATATGGTCGAAGAACACCTGAAGTGAGCGACCGTTAAGCTGAAAATGGCATGTATGGCTGCTTTGTTCCATCCGAAAAGAGCTAAGATCTAGATATTCAGGCAGCGAGTCTGCTATCGTTACATTTTCTGCTTCGTAGCTGCCAACATTCTCGAACTGCACTGTATAATGAAGCATCTGAGAGTCTGGTATGTATCCCTGTACACCCTCTCCAGCAGGACTTACGAGGAGTTCATTAGGGTCTATAGCACCCACAATATTCATAGAGTATGTATGAAAATCATTTTCCGAATTTCCGTCCGTTGTGGCAGTGCTGACCTCAGAAGTGTAGGTAATTACATCGCCAATGGCATAGGATAGTGGAATGGTTTGCGCTATCCTGATGGCTCCGGTGCCTCCGGGCGCCAGGTCGTCAATACTCCACGTATATTTACTGCCTGCAACCGAAGTCCATGACGGCAGTGCCGCTGTAGGCGTTATGCCAGCCGGAAAGGTAAGCGCTACTGTATTACCCGTTGCTGTTGCCCCGCCTTTGTTGGCATAGGTAATAACCATATCGTTCTCGAATCCCCTCCTGAATGCGGTAGCTCCGGTATTGACGCTCATATCGGCACCGGCTATTGTAGCATAAACACCTATGTCATTGCCAGAGTAGACCGTGTTAACAGCTACAATAGTAGCAGTACGCGATTCGCCGCAATAGGACGCCCACCATGCTGATGATGCTCTGGTAACCGTGTAAGTGCCCACGGGTAGCTTTATTGTGTAGTTGCCTCCGATGTCGGTATTTACAAGCACATTACCTGGGTTCACTCTCAGCAATATATTCCCAATGCCCAGTTCGCCCACATCATGATTGCAGTTGCTGTTTCCATCCAGAAACACCTTGCCAGATATGGTGCCGGTGCTAGGTTCCGAAATGAGCAGAAATTGATTGCTCCCCTGCCCTGTAATGTGCTGTAGCGTGCCGGAAGGCCATCTTACAGTAATAGAATCGACCACAGTAGCGTTCCCCAGTCCAAAGGCTGCCGCCACAGCATTCTGAGAGCCAATACCGGAAGTAGATGTAATTTCTCTTGTTTGCCAAACGGCTGTTCCAGAGATGGTACATTTTATGGATACCCTTGCGCCTATGGCATTTCGGTTAGAAGCGGAACCCGCAAGGGTTATATTTATCCAACGGTTAGCACCGCCATTGTTATGGTAGAGTAAATTTGCGCGGTCGCCCGTGGTAGCTACATAAAGGTCTTGGTAGCCATCGCGGTCAAAGTCGCCCCAGGATGTACCCATGGTACCAGGGGTGATAGCGCAGAGCACTTCCTGCCCAGCATTCCTGAAATAACCGTTTTTTTCGTTGTGGTATAATTTGTTCCCTCTCAGTGAGTCGTTGGTTACCACATAGATATCCAGCCAGCCATCATTATCATAGTCTACCCAGCTACAACCATGCCAGTTGCCCAGGTCATTCACAATAGCTCCGGTGTCTATTTTTGAGAAAGTGCCATTACCATTGTTGTGGTAAAGACAGTTCTTTTGCATGGATGCATTAGAGACAAAAAGATCGAGGTGGCCATCGTTGTCATAGTCACCCCATGTGCTACCCGTAGAATTGCCTGCATCGGTGACCACCGCCCCAGAGGTAATCTGTGTGAAACGCCCATTGCCATCATTGTGGAAAAGCAGATTGTTTTTCGCAAATGGGTTTGACACAGTTCCGCCCACTGGTACGAGCAGATCGGGTCTTCCATCATTGTCATAGTCTGCCCAGGTACTGCCAATAGTATAGTTGCCAATCTTAGATAGCTCAGATGTATTTATCCTGCTAAACAGGTTGCCACCATCATTGTGATACAGGCGGCACATATTGGTAGGAAAGTATTCGGCTATAAACACATCGAGCTTGCCATCATTGTCATAGTCCACTACATTCACTGTCTGTCCATAACCTCTGTCTGTGGTAAGCGCGCCGGCGTTTATCTTGTTATAGTTGCCTGCACCGTCTTTTTTGAATACGAATGTGGCCTTGTCTGTGTTGTTGCTAGTAATACACTCGTTAATGCCATCATTGTCAAGGTCGGCAAAAACACCTGACAGAGTTGATACGCTTTTTGCGCCGGTCAGGTCACCTTTGCTAACAGTGCTAAAAGTGCCATTGCCATTGTTTTGATAATATTTGTTTGACTGGGAGCCACTGTAGCTACATACCAGCAGATCGGGATAGTTGTCGCCGTTTATGTCTGTCCAGCAACTATTCCATGAATCTGTTGCATCTGTTACAAGTGTACCAGTGGTAATTTTGGAGAAGTGATAGTTACCGGTATTGGAAGCTTTATTAGCTATACCAACGGTGCTTGATGATTGCTGAAAGGTGCCGTTGATAGTGCCGGAAATGTAGGTCTCTACCGATACGATTTCATTGTCGATAATAGAGAGCTCATCTGTACCCAGAGCCGTCATGACGATAGTGGTTAGTAAGGTGTAGTCGTGTGTTGAGTCCAGAGTTGTAACGGAAGGGAAAGTAATATCCGTTCCCTTTCCTGTATTGGCCAGTATAGTGCCATTCTGAGTAGTGCCAGCGGTAGCATCTACTAATACAGAAGATACGGGAAGTGCACCCTCTGTGACAGTCGTTTTCACACTTGCTCCAGTTACTGAGCTCCCGCCGGTGATATTCAATGAAGTGGCAACAAATACTGAATCTCCGGGGCTTGACTTGGTGGTTGATCCTAGAGATGATTGTGTAAAGCTCTGTGGCAGCGAGCTGCCAAAATACATCATCCAGTTGTCATTGGTGTTGGCAATCATTACAGCCACAGGACTGCTAGCATGAAGATACAGATAGGGGCGTTCAGGCCCACCTGCTGTAGTCCCCGTACCATTATAGATAGATTTCCAATCGTTCATGCTAAGGTTTACATCAGCATAACGGCCTGCTGGGATGGTATAAGTCCTTGAAAGATCCGCGCCGTTCGTGTAAACATCCTTTATTGTTACTACGGTGCTGTCTTTGGCATATACATAAGCATGGGTATTCTGTGAGTGCTTAGTGCCGGTAAAGGGATTGGTCATACTAGACTGCGTGCTGGGCGGCGGCATGTATATTACAAAGTCATTACCCGAAGACGTGCCGTTTCCTGAGGATGCCATTGTTGCTATATCAGAGGTGGCAGGTGACCCAGTCTCTAACCAATTAGCCTCAAAAACAGAAACCCGTTTGCCTGGTGTACAGGTAACCCGGAATACGGTAGCGTAGGTTTGTCCGGCAGTAGCACCAATCCATTGCACAGGCTTAAAACTATCTACATTGCTAAATGTTGCCACATTAACCCAGGATCCTGCTAAATATCTATCCAGTTGAATCTCATTGTCTTCATCCCAGGACACCATCCTTATTTCCTGCTCATTAGCCGTCTGGTAAGGTACCCCGAAGTAGAAGAGCTCACCGGAAGAGCTGCCGTTAGATGATGGCACATATCCACCGCCGTCTCGTTGATTCTGGTAGAGTGCTCCGTATTGAACAGTAACTGGCTTCGTAGATTCTATCATATACGTGCAGCCTGATGCCAGCACATTTCTGCCTTCTGTGCCGCTATAAATGAGGTCCTGACCCACATTCACCCACTTCTGTACTATTATCTGGTCGCTGGTCAGGGATACACTGGTATATCCCTGACCGGTTAATGGTGTGGTAGATATCTTTCTAATTATTACCTCCGTAGAGTCTTCATATGCAAAGACATTAATGTCGTTTGGAGAGCTGGAAGTAGCGTTCGAATACACAATGAACTTTTGCCCTTTGGAAGATTTGTTGAAGGAGGATACCCAATCATGTTGCCAGTCGGACAGGGTGGCCTGCGAGGCGAATAGTAACTTGCTGCTGGTAATAATGAAGTAATCGCCGTCATTCTTTGTTGCTGACTCGCCAGAATGAGGCGCATCATCATTAACACCATTGTTGCGGATGAACAACACATAAGACTGTCCCTGCATAAGCATACCTGTTTTGGTGTCGTCTGTATCCCCGTCCGCACCATCATCTGTGATAGTGAAGTAAGTACTGTCATAAAGTGCAGTAACAATTAGGCAAACATCTCTGCCCATCATTACATTACTTGGCGGCACATAAATGTTGAAATATGTAGAAGGTTCGCCTGTTGCAAAGGAACTCATAGCCTGCATTAGGCAACTCAAAAAAACTAATAGTCCTTTTTTCATTTGATGTAATTTTATCGTCTATTTTTGTTAAGTATTTAGATCTTTATAGTAATTTTACGAGTATAGGTGATGTTTTTGGGTGGGTTCTTGGCCTGACGAATACTCATACTATTTAATGTTACTGTGAGGTGTTTTAGGAATTTGACTAAATAAAGTCCAAAATCGTGCCTAATAACAAAGCACTCATTTTCAATAAGTTACGCATTATGCTTTATTCTTTTTGAGAAAATATCCCAAAAAATCTCCCATTTTGGGGAATATAACGATTGTTTCATTAGAGGGATTGCGATAATTTGCTGTCTGGATAGCTGGCGTTTACCTATCGAAAAACGAAGAGGTCATCCAAAGTGTGTTTTTTTAAATTGCTTCTATTTCAGAAGCTATTTTAAAACGACGGTTTGGCGCGCATCTTTTTATACTTTTACTGAAGACTGAATTGGTATGGTTATTCTTTACATTTTTTGCTCCGAAAAGTCATTAACTGCCCTCAAATCCTCTACAAAAAAGTTCGAAAGTTGTCCCTGTCCCTCCGCACCAAAGCTTCACAGATATGTGAGGCTTTTTTGTTTATATAGTTTAATTGCTCTCAATTCGAACGATCAAGTTGAACAGTTGGAGAAAGAAAAATATCAGGGATAGAAATTGACGGATCAGTAGTTGAGAATCCTAAACAAGACATTAGAACACTAGAACGTTCTCTCCTTAACATTTCAACTTTCGTTCACGTATACTGGCATTGATTTTGTTGTACTCTAGTTAGTCATCAAAACTTCTACTTTATGATACTTAATGAAAACTGGTTTATAGAAGGTTACGTAGATTTCGAACTACAGAAATACAGACTATTGGCTTACTTGCAAGATGTAAAGAAAGACTTTCGTCAAACCAAATTATACCCACAATTTGCAGATATTATAACGCACTACAATAACCTAATTACTTTCAAGAGTAACAAACAACTTCTACAACAACGATTCCCGAAAAAAATAGATCATATAGATACAGCGAAACTTGAAGTAGTATATGAGCGCATACTCGCAGATAGTACGCTAATGCACGAATTGGAAGAAATAACTCAATACGCACTAGCAGAAATAGAAGAAACAGTACGCGAAGGCCAAGAAATATACGAAATAGTTGAACAGCAATTACAGATAGAGCCCGTAGGCATTATGCCTATTTACAAAAACGAAGGGTATCTCTTCATCAAGTACATGCGCGACACAGCAGTAAAAATATACAGTTACGTAATAACCCTTTTTGAGCACAAACAAGCTAAATATCGGGGCATTAAACTGACTTACATTGACCAAAAAACCAAAAGCTACGCCAATACTTTTGAGCAAATAAAAATCGACTTGATAAGGGAAGTAAGATTACTACCCAACCCCGCAGTCTTTAAGGTAGAATACCCTATCACCATACCGTTTTCAGAAACACTGTTACCAGTCACTAAAAGATCGTTGGTAAAAATGATAGGCAAATAATAATAACAAAACATACAATTACGGTGTAGGTTTCTGTTCAGCTACCGCAAAAATCTGAGTTAGCATCTCGCTCAGCTGCTCGCCACGCAAATTGCGGGCAATTATTTTACCGTCCGGCCCCACCAGTATGTTTGTAGGTATTGACCGTACAGAGTAAGTAACAGCTGCCGCAGAAGACCAGCCCTTCAGGTCACTTACGTGCGTCCATGTAAGTCCATCTTCTTTAACGGCTTGCTCCCACTTCTCTTTATTATGATCTATTGAAACACCATAAACGGTGAAATTCTTATCTTTAAATTTTTTATAGGCAGCTACCACATTGGGATTTTCATCCCTACATGGCCCACACCATGATGCCCAAAAATCAACAAGCACATATTTACCTCTTAAAGACGATAACGCAACAGGATTACCATCTTTATCTGGCAAATTAATCTCTGGTGCGGTTGCTCCCGTTTCTACATATTGTGGCTTCGCTAATTCGGTCCGGTTATTATTAAGATTGATCTTAGTAAAATATTCCGAAAACTCTTTAGTCATTCTCGTATCCGGAAACCTACGACCCAAACTCTGAGTAAAAGAATTTAAAAAAACGCCCTCACTGGCGGGGTTCAATATACGGGCTGCAAATATTGCATTTGGCTGATAAGGAGCAGTGTCAGCATAGTTTTCTATAATCTGGGTAAACTCCTGATTCATCTCCTGATAATTTTTCTGTGCTAAAGCCAGCAAACTATCGTTTCCTCTTGCCTTCAGCGTATCCAATACTATATTCATAGTATTAAAATCCCTGACCTTCTCTCTAAATATCAGCAAAAATTGCTTCAAATGCTCAGAACTGGCCGACCCAGACACAGTATAGTTCTCTATAGATGCCCAATTTGCAATAAGCTTTATATTACCCTTGTCGATAGATAGTAAAATAAACTTATTATCCCTAAAATGCAACCTATATAATCCAGGCTCTGGCGAAGAACCCGAAAATTCAAATCTTCCATCAGATTTTGAGGTAATAGAATCTACTATGGAAACTATATCATTAGCACCCAATTGTTCTAATATAATTGTTTGCTCTGGCATTCCCGATATTTCCCCAATAATGTTGAACTTGCGATTTGCATCACTACACGCCACCAAACCCGAAAACGCAAAGAGGTAAATGAGTAAATTTTT
The DNA here is from genome assembly GCA_027484425.1 of Sphingobacteriales bacterium. GTDB lineage: Bacteria > Bacteroidota > Bacteroidia > Chitinophagales > Chitinophagaceae > Nemorincola. The sequence continues at coordinate 16,320 of JAIXSZ010000062.1, read as the reverse complement.
TGACTTCATCAAGGGAATTTTATTGTCACGAAATACCTAGTCAACCCAAAAATAACAAGACAAATGTCAACAAATGCCTAAAATTTACACTCTCATTACACACAACATCTACAATTAAAAAATAAACAATGCAATAACTTTGAAATCAAACCGTTATTTGGCTGAGATTGCCAAAAACAAAAAACGGCTGATCAATTAAAATCAGCCGTTTATCAAAACATAATTCCTTTTATTATTCTGCACCAATTTGCAGAGCAGCTCTTATTTTAGCCTCTATTTCGTCAGCTACACCAGGGTTGTCATTCAAAAACTGTTTTACAGCATCTCTACCCTGCCCTATTTTACTTTCGCCATACGCAAACCAAGATCCGCTTTTTTGCAAAATATTGAGCTCTACACCCATATCTATAATTTCACCTACCTTACTTATACCTTCACCAAATATAATATCAAACTCCACTTGGCGGAACGGTGGCGCTACTTTATTTTTTACCACTTTTACCCTAGTGCGGTTACCACTTGCCACATCTCCATCTTTTATTTGGCTCACTCTGCGTATATCCAACCTCACCGATGCATAAAACTTCAATGCATTACCACCAGTCGTTGTTTCTGGATTCCCAAACATTACTCCTATCTTTTCACGAAGCTGGTTGATAAAAATACAACAGCATCCCGTACGCGAAATCGTCGCTGTAAGCTTACGTAGCGCCTGACTCATTAGACGTGCCTGTAGCCCCATTTTACTTTCCCCCATTTCTCCTTCTAGCTCTCCCTTAGGCACCAGTGCTGCTACTGAGTCTATAACCACTACATCTACCGCACCAGAAGATATTAGCCTATCAGCTATCTCCAATCCCTGCTCACCATAATCTGGTTGCGATATTATCAGATTATCTACATCAACTCCTAGTTTGCGTGCGTAGCTAGCGTCAAATGCGTGTTCCGCGTCTATTATTGCACATATCCCACCTTTTTTCTGCGACTGTGCTATCGTATGTATTGCAATGGTCGTTTTACCAGACGATTCAGGACCATAAATCTCTACGATCCTACCAGCCGGCAAGCCACCCACACCCAACGCCATATCAAGACCTATCGACCCAGTACTTATTACATCCATCTTCTCTTTCTGCTTGTCACCAAGCATCATCACAGATCCCTTACCATAATCTTTCTCGATTTTGTCGAGCGCTAGCTTCAATACTTTTAATTTATCGTCTGCCATTTTTCGGTTTTTATAACATTATTTAATACTCCAAAATTAGATCAATTTGACACAGCTTTTCTATTTCCAAAAAGAAGATATCCACAATTTGACATTACACTTTGTGCAAATATTTTCGGCAAAAACAATAAACTATTACTGCAGGAAAATACCTAATTTTATAAAACAGCAACCACAATATGATAGATAAAACAAGCACCAATTGGAATTTATGGTACACCCTCCTGCTTATAGTGCTGGGAGTACAAATTGCTCTTTACTACTTATTTACATTGCATTTTTCATGAACACTCACCTCGTTATTCCTCAAAAACCCTAATAGCATTTGCTGTAGTTACATTGGCTACATCATGTATACTTAACCCATACACTTCAGCCACTTTAGCAGCTATAATAGGAATATAACTACTTTCATTACGCTTACCTCGATAGGGCACCGGCGCCAGATAAGGTGCATCTGTTTCCAGAACTATACTATCAATAGACACCGACTTTAATATCTCTGGTAATAAACTCTTTTTGTAAGTAACTACGCCCCCTATACCTAAGCAGAAACCCAAATTGGTTATAGCCATCGCTTCATCTACATTCCCACTAAAGCAGTGAAAAATACCTTTTAACCTACCGTTTTGTTTGCGCTCTACAATGTTGATGCAGTCTGGTGTAGACTCACGACTATGTATCACTATTGGTAGTTGATGCTGTAAAGCCAAATCAATCTGATATTCAAATGCTTCAATTTGTTGATCCTTCCAAGTCATATCCCAATAGTAATCAAGACCAACCTCACCTACCGCCGAAAATTTACGATCATTTAACCACTGACTAACTACAGACAACTCATTCATATAATCGTCTTTTACGTAGCACGGGTGTAGCCCCATCATTGGCATACATTGCTGAGGATATTTATCGGCAAGCTGTAACATTGGCAATATAGTACTACTATCACAATTTGGCATATACATTCGCTCCACACCAGCTGCTACCGCACGATCTATTTGTTCATCGTCAGTCAAAAACTGTTCATCATACAAATGTGTGTGTGTATCTATCAATATCATAGTGCACAAAACTAAAGCAAATGACAGAAAGCAAAACATCTTTAACTAGGTAACGCCTCCATACCCCAACCATTATCAGAACAATGCTTTAGTACAATTGGCAATGCATACTCCATTCGGTCTTTTGCCTTATCACTATCATGAAATACCACTACACTACCAGGTTGAATATGACTCACAACATTTTTTGCACATTGCTCAGCAGAAATCGAATTGTCAAAATCACCACTCAACACATCCCACATACAAACCTTCCATCCAGGATTTAGCTTTTTTAGTTTACGATATTGCGAAAGCTTAATTCTCCCATACGGTGGTCTGAATAATAAACTATCAATATGCCGTGCAGCCTGCTCTATGTTTCTTAAATAATGATTATTGGTTGTTTTCCATCCATTTACATGATTGTATGTATGATTCCCAACTTTGTGCCCTTCAGCTATCAACCTGTTATATGTCTCCGGGAAACGAGCCACATTATTACCCACACAAAAAAAAGTAGCTTTGGCATTATACTTACCCAACTCATCAAGCACAAATGGAGTTATTACTGGGTGCGGACCATCATCAAATGTGATATACACCGAAGATGATTTAACACCCAACGGAATATCCCATATCATTTCTGTTGGAAAAAAACACCTCATCCATGTCGGAGATTTCACCCAATACGATGCCATTACACAAAGAAAACAATAAAAATTAATAAGCCATTTGAAAACAACTAATTGCAACGTACTCAACCAACAAGTATTCATTAAAATCAACATTCATTGATCCAGCAAACTGCATTGATTTACCACCAAATGAATAAAAACAACGATTAAAAATACCTGACTTTATTTTTGTTGATAATGACTTGTTGAATCTTGTTAATAAAAACTGTATTTTTGATGCATAATGTGATATGGTAATATAGCACTGCAATTTGTATTTTACATATTCTATTCGTGTTACTGATGTCGAAAAATTATAAAAAATGAAAAAAACATCTTTACTGTTACTAACTATAATTCTAGTAGCCACGAGCTGTACAAAGAAAAAACCCGAAAGCACTACAACATGTTATTGTTACTACTTTCAGGCTGGTGGTATAGAAACCAGAGTGCAATATGCACTAAATGGCGGCAAAACTGGTGGACCAGTTCTAGAATGCATGAGGCATCAAACCATACTACAGAGCAGATATGGGGTACCTAATGCAAAATGTTCAGTAGAGTAATTCACATTGTTATAAGTAGTTACAATCACTACAAAAGTTAAGCCATATATCCAACAAATACATAAAGCATCTAACAGGTGTATATTATGTCAAGCAAAGGATATACAAACCTAAAAAAACATGAAAATTCAAAAAACAATACTTGCCTCACTCATTATAATTCTTATCATTTCATCGTTCAGCAGTTGTTTGCCTCGCAGACGCTGGTACTCTATATATAAAGATAAAAACGGACAAAAAAAGGTAGAACATTATAACCAGTACAAAACAAAGTGGTACAAAAAGAACTGGTACAACAGAGAAATCTGGAAATAATTAAAATAACCCAAATACCATCTGCTACAGGTTACTACACTCAATCTATCACTAGTTCAAATGAAGTCGTTAGCATTTTTCGTTCTATTATCTCCATTATTATGTTTTGGTCAGTCACCAAATAGAGATAGTATAATGGAAAAACTATCTCCTACACATTGTGTACATTCCAGCAACACTGAATGGAAAATATTACAACGACCCAACCCCAAAAACCCACTCAAGACTTATTATAGTTTCACCTACTCTAAAGAGTGTGGATACAAACTCGCACTAAAATTATCGTTGGAGGGAATTAACTTCATAGTACCCCAAAACACTAAAATAGAAATTGTCACCGAACAAGGTCGATCACTTTGGCTTACCACAGATTATAAAGAAAGGAGCTGCAAAGGATGTGGTTCCATAAACAAAGAAGACGACAAACCCGGTGTAACACTACATTGCAAACTCAGTAATTCCGATATTCATTTTTTTGACAACCAATATCCCGAACATATACGTATTTACCTCCCCGAAGTAGCATACGGTGGCAGAATCAATGTTAGAAGTTCTGAAATTTTCCGCGAACAATTGACAATCGCAAGCAAATTTCAACAGAATGATAACTAATAGCCTAACTCGTAAATTGTAATTCCACTCAAAACATCTTCGTATTTTATTCCCATTCCCATAGCACCTGAACTGTCGTTCATATTCTCAAAAAACAAATTATCAAACCCTGGATTCTTCAACCACTTACTTCCAGGCTTTGCATACATATAAAATGGCACGTTGTTCTTCCCTACATCTTCTACCAAATCCCTGGTATTCCTACTTTTAAGAGCATTCGTATCTTCTACATTGGCTGGCAAAACTTGCCTATTAATAACAAAAAATCTTATGCCCGAGAAATAAGCAATCTTTGACAAATGCCTCGGATGCATGTTAGAAACCACATCTATAGAATTTCGAAATTTCTGCTTTAACCTCTGTGCATATTCATACTCTGCTTTTCCCAAATTGGCAGTTTTAATCAGTTGCCATATCGGAAACAATACAATAGACACCGAAAAAAGTAAAATTAAATTCGTTTTACCCCAACCATATTTTCGCGCTATGTCTTCTATCAGGAATACCATCGCCACCATAGCCAAAGGAAGCATATACCACATATAACGCGACTCGAAGTGAACCATTATATAACCTAGTGGCAACAACATAAAGGATAAATAAACAAGTTTTGTTGGTGCAGGCAAACCTGAAAAACGTGACCTGAGTATAAAACTGCGAAGCATGTATATACCTACAAATGGCATAAACAAAGTAATCTCACACATTGAGTATACCATCATTATGCAGTTATAGCCCACTCTTAGTAGCTGTTTACCAAACAAAAACCATGAATCAGTAAACTTGGGCATAATCCCATTCACCAAATAAGGATCTTCCCAATAATAAGGAGAATCTGCATAAACAGGAGGAACCAATATGTCAATTCCCTCTTTCCAATATGGATGACCTACCAAATACCAAGCCATATTTAACGGCCCAGCTGTCGAGGCACCCCATATACCATATTTCGCATGCAATGCATATACCCATGGCAGTGCTCCTACAATCAATATTGAAATTGGTATTAACACCATTTTGACCCACAATACTTTGTTGCCACCAGATATTATCCACGAACAACAAAAAGTATTCAGTATAAAAAAAGGCAATGAATAGGCCTTAGAATAATAGGCTATGGTAGCTAATACACCAGTTGCAACCCACAACATGGGTTGTTTTGGGTAGTCGTTACTCATCATCACACGCAAAATAGTAAGCAACAAAAATGCTTGCCACAGATCGTTGAAGGTTTGCCAAAACACAGCAAAAACCAAGAAAAACGCCAATGAAATATTGAAAAACCAAATTACATAAACAGAAAACTTAAACTTCCTAAAAATCGAATCTGATATATACAAAAAACCAACCCCACCTATTGAATTTATAACTATAGATGCCGGTATCGGAGGTAAACCACAATTTATAAGCAACGCTGTAAGCCAACATGCCCATGGGCTCCATAATCCATTGATAGCTGTAGCATAGTCGCCAGACGCATATCTTTGGGCAATTCTTAAATAGGAAGTTCCATCAGGATCTACATTATATTGATAAAGTGGAAACAACAAATATACCACCACTATAAAAAATAATGCCGCAACCCAAAAAGATACATTTTTACTATTCTGTCTTATCCTACTCATTATGCTTGCCAAAGATTGAAAATTCTTTACTTCATTGCCCTTATCATTCTCATGTTACCATTCATGTCATGCTTTATTTCCACATTCTTATACCCCTCCTTTTCAAACATAAACTTAGTTCTCATAGCATTATCCGTATCTAGCTCACAATATATTCTGCCATTTTCTCCTAAGTGCTGCTTACCAAATGCTGCAATTGCCTTATAAAACACTAATGGATCATCATTTGGTACAAACAAAGCTACATGTGGCTCATTGTTTACTACATTACTGTGCAGTTTATCTTTCACTGACAGAGGTATATAAGGCGGGTTTGATACAATAACATCATATTTTTCTTTCCAATTATACTCATCCCAGTTTAAAAAATTTACCTTCTTGAATTCAATTACAGCACCTAAGTTATCTGCGTTTGTTGCTGCAACATCTAATGCATCACTACTTACATCACAAGATTCAATTATAACATTTCCCAACATCTTGTAAATCGATATCGAAATACAACCACTACCTGTTCCCACTTCCATTACAGATAATGTTTCTTTTGCCGCACTACATTCCTCTCCTATCCAGGCTACTAGTTCTTCAGTTTCTGGTCTAGGTATCAGCACACTATTGTTTACCACATACCTTTCTCCCATAAACCATGCTTCCCCTAAAGCGTATTGTAGTGGGACACTATTGGTTAACGTGATCAGAATATCTTCATACTTATTTTGTTGTTCTTTACTGAGATATCTTTCTTTGTTAATAAGTCTCTCTGTTTTTGTCATCCCAGTCAAATACTCCAAAACTTCATGTGCTATAGCAGTCGATTCTCTGTCGTCATATAAGTTAAGAAGAGCATCCCTCATCGAATAATAAGCTGTTGCCAAAGTATGCATAAGGTAAAGGTAATATCAATATTGGTTTCGAAAATATTAAATCGACGACAGTAGATGTTACTTGTAATAGTATCCCTAACCTTACCCGAACAATAAACAAAGAAAACTTGCCACCTATTATAGCAACATAGATATAACCCAAAGATTAAAATTTACAACACTGTACCAGCAATTCTAACCTAGTGTTACTTTAACTTAGAATGTTACAGACTCTAATCGTAAACTAATAATATTATGTACGCCATAATACTATACTTACGTACATTTGCAATCTTAAAATTAATAGATTTTTACACAATATGGAATGGTTTTCTAATCCTGAAATATGGATATCACTCATTACCCTTACAGTTCTTGAAATAGTATTAGGAATAGACAACATCGTATTCATTTCTATACTTACTGGCAAACTACCTGCCCACCAGCAAGAAAAAGCAAGAAAAACTGGGCTAGCTTTAGCCATGATAACAAGAATCTTACTCCTATTATCAATTAGCTGGGTGATGAAACTAAAAGGTGGTTTATTCAATCCCGGACATTGGATTGGCTTAACTGACTCAATATTGCTCGAAAAACTAGAAATATCTGGCAGAGACTTGATATTAATAATAGGTGGACTTTTTCTTATTTACAAAAGCACTGCCGAAATACATGAAAAACTGGAAGGAGAAGAGCACAAACAAAAAAATGTAAAGGTGCATTCTTTTACCAGCATTATATTTCAAATTCTGGTGCTGGATATAGTTTTTTCTCTCGATTCCGTAATCACTGCAGTTGGTATGGCTAGCCATGTAGAAGTAATGATAGCTGCGGTAATAATAGCTGTAGGCATTATGTTTTTCGCCTCGGGTGCAGTGAGCAGATTTGTCAATAATCACCCTACTGTAAAGATGTTAGCTCTCTCTTTCTTATTGCTAATAGGTGTGTCACTCATAGCAGAAGGCTTTGAAAATGGTATCCCTAAAGGTTACATTTACTTTGCAATGGCATTCTCAATATTAGTAGAAATGCTAAACCTACGAGCAAAGAAAAACTCATCTAATCATTAGTTAGCCCATTCTTCACCTATTATGGGGTAAATAAAACTACCAAACATCCTCAATGTATGATACGTTATGGATTTTGTTGGGCAGTTCATTCTCATCTTTTATGAAATGACTAACCAACATTCTATTCTGTAAATTATCATTTGCCTTTTACACATTATAATCACTTTTAATCTTTGCTGTTACCTTATTGATTACACTTGACATTTTATGTATCAAATCTTCCATTTCTTGCCCAGCTTGTTTATCCGCTGCAAGGGTCTCAAGTTGCAATGTGTAGTCCTTTATAGCATTGATACTCATATTTTGAAGTGATGGTCTGATCCTATGTGCCAAATATTTGATGGTCTTAAAATCTTTATTTTCATAGGCCTCACTAATCTTCTTCATACTTTCAGGCACATCATTTACAAACAGTTTAAGCATCTGATAAATAAAATCAGTATTGTCACCTGCTATTTGAATTAATTTTTTAAGGTCAAATAGAGGTTCCTCTGTATTAGTAATTGACAATTCGTTGGTAAAAGGCACACTATCATCTTCCACCCCCATTGTTGGTTTTTTTGATAATAAATTAGCTATTATAGCTATCATCTTCTCTTCATTATATGGCTTGGCTAAATAATCATTCATACCAGCCTGCATATACTCTTCTTTTTTTCCCTTTATAGCATTCGCTGTTAGCGCTATTATTGGCACATCACTGTTCAACTCCCCTCTTATCTTCCTAGTAGCAGATATTCCATCCATAACAGGCATCTGCACATCCATAAGTACAATATCAAATTTTTGTTTACGCAGATAATCAATCGCAACTGCACCATTTTCCGCATTAGTTACTATTGCACCATATTGAGTAAGTATAGTATACGCTAACAGTCTATTCAGTTCATTGTCTTCTACTAACAACACATTTGCATTGGCAATATTACTAGTGTCATTTTTTGATGCTTTCTTTTTCACTATAACTCTTCTACTACTTACTTTCATATTAAAAGTGAGAGTAATTGTTGTGCCAATATTTTTCTTACTTTTCACGTCTATGGTGCCACCCATCAATCCCATCAACTGACGGGTAATACTCATACCCAGCCCTGTTCCTCCAAATTTTCTTACTACAGTTTCATCTTCTTGAGAAAAATTGTTAAATATTTTATCTATAAACTTCTCATCTATACCCATTCCAGTGTCTTCCACTGTTATTACTATTACTTGCGTATCTTCTGTTGAGTTTGCTAGTTTGGCTCTCAATCTTATAAATCCCTTATCAGTAAACTTAATAGCATTGTTCACCATATTTATCAAAACCTGATTGATACGATAGGGATCACCCATTAGACATGTTGCAATGTTTTCATCAATCTCAGAAATCAACAATAGTCCCTTTTCTTCAGCCTTTGGCTGCAACATTGTTATTACCTGCACTATAATCTCATTAATATCCACATCTATTATCTCTAAGGTCACTTCACCTGCTTCAATCTTTGACACATCTAGTATGTCATCGATAATAACAAGTAAGTTTTCTGAAGCTTTTCTGATAGATGACAAATAAAATGATTGCTTTTCATCAAGATTGGAACCCTTCGATAACAACTTGCCTAATCCCATTATTGCATTGATAGGAGTTCTAATTTCATGACTCATATTAGCCAGAAATATCTCCTTCGCATGAGCCGATTTTTCAGCTTGTTTGATGGCATCGCGCATCTCCGCCTCCATAGTTTTCTGTTTAGTAATGTCAAGGCTTATTGAAACTGTACCCTTTACACTACCATCCGCATGATACAGTGGTGCCGAACTAACCAACCACCACTTCAAATCTCCATTCTTAATCTTGACTTCAAATTCATAATTCCTGTTTGCTAACAAATGTTTTTTCCGCTTAGAATTGCTAATACCAATACTATAGTTACTAAAAAACAATTCAGTTGCATCCTTCGTCAATAACTCATCTACAGTATAACCACTCATATTACAAAAACGCTGATTAGCATACTGTATTTCACCATTAATATTTATTTCTAGCATACCCATGTTCATGCTATCAATAATATTTCTGTACTTTTCTTCACTCTGCTTTAGTGCGTTTTCAGCAAGTACTTTATCTGTTATATTTTGTGCAAATCCGATAATGTAGGGCGATTCTCCCTTTTCGACTTTGAGATAATTATGATACAATAAATAATAACTTTTACCCTCTTTATTTAATATACTCATCAATCCTTCATCTGCACCCTTTGCCGAAACTTTTGGCAAATATTCTTCGTCAAACTTATTCCTTACATCCAAGGGAAGTAAGTCCCGCAAATTAGTACCAACTAACTCTTCTTCCGAAAAGCCTAACAAATTACATGCTGATGGGTTCACAGATATCAACTCCCCATCTAGTTTGTGAGTACATATCCATACCTGACTGAAATTAAATATATCACGATACTTTTTCTCTCCCAGTAGTATCTTCTCTTCTATTTGCTTCCTTTCTGTTATGTTAATACCATATCCAATCACTAGTTCTAATTCACCTTTAGCATTAAATACAGGTGACATTTTGCGAAGATGATATTCCTCAATTCCACTCGGAGAGAATAACCTTTCCTCCCATTCAATAGGAGATTTAGCATCCTTTACCTTATTAAATATTACACCTCTTTCTTCAGCTATACTTATTGGCCTATTATATCTTTTACAATATTCAACATCTGTTTTGCCTACCAACCAATTCCGAATTTCGGAATTTTTTACAGCAACTGGATTGATATATAAGTACCTATGCTCAGCATCAAAAGCTACAATATCACCAGGAATATTATTCAAAATATGCTCCAGAAACCTTTTTCTTTGTTCTACATCCTTTTTTTCTTTTTGTTCATTAGTTATATCCACAAACAACAAAACAACATAATCATCCAATTCACCCTTTATTGGAATTGAAATTATTTTATAAAACAGTTGATTGAATGAAACAATACGATCTACCACCTTTTCACTTTCGCTAACCAATTTGTTGTATCCATTTGGAGGCAACCCGATTTGAACAAAAAAATTAGCTATGTTATTGTCAACCAAATATTCATCAAATCCAAATTGTTTCCCAAAAACACCATTCCGAATTTTAATTCCTCCATCAGAATCCAAACAAAGAAATCCATAACCAATGCTATTGAACATACTAGATAATTCGGATAGATTACTTGATCTATCAGATACTGCCATAAGTTTTTGGTGCTTACTTTCCAGTTTCTGCAACTTAGCTTCAAGCTCAATAACCCGGTTTACAGCTTCAATTCTGGCTTTTCGCTCGTTATCTAGCTGATCTAAAAGTTGATTTACAGGCATAACTACTTATTTTTTTTGTAAGTCTTTTTCTTTTAGCATGTTGTAAATAGTAGATTTTCCAATTCCCAACTTTTTAGCCGTCAAAACCACATTATTATTGTTTTGTGCCAAATGATATTCAATAATTTCAGAAATGTATTGGTCCAAAGTTTTATCACCCGTTACAAACGATACTGAAGAACTACCCGAGTTCAAGAAAATATCCTCTTCAGTCATTTCATTATTATTACACATTACTGCTGCTAGTTCTATAACTGATTTAAGTTCCCTTACATTACCAGGATAATGATATTTCAACAATTTATCTTTTGCCGCCTTTGTCACTTTTATAGCCGACATTTTATTAACCTTACAAAACTCATCCAAAAAGTGCTTTGCTAACAACAATATATCATTCCCCCTCTCTTTCAACGATGGAAGTACTATCGGCAAACCCATTATTCTGTAATACAAGTCCTCTCTGAACCTACCCGCTTTCACTTCATCTGGTAAGTTTTTGTGTGTTGCCACTATTAACCTCACATCTAACTTTATTCTATCATTTCCTCCTACCCTAGACAACTCTCGCTCTTGCAATACTCTTAGTAATTTACTTTGTACACTCAAATCTAATTCTGCGATCTCATCAAGAAACAATGTCCCCTTGTCCGCTTCTTCAAATTTTCCTGTTTTCCTAGTCAACGCTCCAGTAAATGCTCCTTTTTCATGCCCAAACAATTCACTTTCTATGAGTTCTTTGGGAATAGCTGCCATATTTACTGCTACAAATGGTTTTTTATTTCGGTTAGAATTGTAATGTATTGCTTTTGCTACTACCTCCTTTCCCGATCCAGTCTCACCTGTTATATAAACGTTTATATTAGTCTTTACTGCCTTTTCCAGTAGCCCAAAAATATTCCTCATAGGCTCGCTATTGCCTATAATAGCTTTACCAAAATCATACTTACCAACCAATTCTTGCTTCAGTGTAGCTAATTCAGATTTAAGTGATCGCTTTTCCTTTGCATGATTTACAGCATTCCACAAAAGATCTTTAGTGCTGTCGTCTTTTACAAAATAGTCACTCGCACCCATTTTTATCAACTTAAGCGCTGTATTGATATCCTCTTGTGCACTTATCACAACAACGGGCACTTCGTTATCATAAGATTTAATAGCTTTTAACAACTCACTCCCATTCATATCAGGTAGTGAATAATCTATGCTTATTAGATCTGGTTGTAAGGATAAATTCGTCAAACATTCTTTACCAGTAATGTACCTATGTATTACATGATCCGGATTCAATGATAAATGATATGCCAATATCTGACCATACCATGGATCATCTTCTACCACAAATATCCTGAACTGTTCCATAATATGGAATAATTATCTACCAAAGATAACGATTACATCTAATAATTGCTAAAAAAGAAGAAAACAAGAAAAAAACAGTAGGCAAAACTACCGATATTCCACTTACTGGAAAATTATTCCATTTACTGGATTACATAAATTTTCCTACAACTCATAATGTATTGATTTTCAATTATTTATATTATTGGCACACCGATTGATATTGTTGTGTAAAATCAACAAAAGTGAAAAGCAGAAATCAATTAAAGGTGTTTATAGTTGACGATAATCGTTTTTGCAGACAATTATACAAACAACACTTAATCAATCTAGGTTTCACCAACATATACCTGTTTGAAGACGGAGAATCTTGTTTACTAAATATGAACTTATCTCCAGACCTCATCTTACTCGATTATGACATGGGAGACATCAACGGTATGGATGTGCTGCAAAAAATAAAATCAACCAATCCAGCAACTCATCTCATGATGATATCAGCAAGAAAAGATAACAACATAGCAAATGATGCAATAAAAAACGGAGCAATGTGCTACATAACAAAAAATGAAAATGATCTTGAAATGATAAGTTTCGAAACATCCAAAATAGCTCCAGCAGTTACAATCTAAATCAAATCAACAAACAAAACAATTACATAATAATACAACATACAGTACAATGAAAAACTTCAAATTAATAGTTTCTTTTATTACCATCCTCCTATCAGCTATTTCTAGCGAATCTATCGCGCAACGAATATATGCTCCAAATACAGTTCGCGATATTTCTGCTGCTACAACTTACTGCCAAGGAGCTACAGCCGCCAACATACGATTCAGATATCGAACTTGTAACACAGGTTCAGGTACTAGTACAGGAAGAGCAATAACTATCAACTGGTATAGAAATACAGTTAATAGCACATCTGGCGGCACTATAGTTAGCACCACTAACACTACAACTGGTATTCTCAGCACAGTGAGCATCAACTATTTGCCCCCCACTACTACTGTAGGAGTATTTTACTATTACTGCATCATCACATGGACAGGTGCAGGCTCTTGCAACACTAGCGGTTCACTTACTAGTCCAGTTACTTCAGTAACAGTAGGAGCCGCTCCTGCCGCTATCGGTGGCAGCAACACTGTATGTGTAGGCAGTACTACTACACTTACTAATACCACAGCCGGTGGTACATGGCGTAGCTCTTCTACTAGCGTAGCTTCTATAGGTCTTACTACAGGTATAGTATCTGGTGTTGCCTCCGGCACTACCACAATTTCTTACAGAGCTGCTTGTGGTAGTAGAACAACATTGATAGTAACAGTAAGTGCTACACCTACCGTATCTGCCATAACTGGAGGTACAAGTAATATTTGCGTTGGCTCATCTACTGCTCTCAGTAACGCTACTTCTGGTGGCACCTGGAGTAGCTCTAATGGTGCCGTTGCCACAGTATTACTCGCTGGAACTGTGGTGGGCGCTTCAAGCGGCACAGCTACTATATCTTACAACAGAAGCGGATGTGCAACTGTAGTGGCTACAAAAGTGGTAACTGTTACTACCACTCCTGCTGCTATATCTGGAAGTGCATCTACTTGTAATGGATACTCACTAACATACAGCAACACGGTCCCATTTGGTACATGGAGTAGTAGTAACACTGGTGTTGCTACTATCATTTCAAATAATGGTTCTATTAACACGGTTAGTGCAGGTACTACAAGAATTACTTATAGTACAGGATGTGGCACAGCAGCTACCCAAGTACTTACCGTCAATGCTGGTGCTGCTGCCATCACTGGTACCGCTTTTGTTTGCTCCGGCAACACAACAACACTTAGTAATTCGGTAGCCGGTGGCACATGGAGCAGTTCAAACAATACAATTGCTAGCGTAAATTCGTCAGGTATTGTCACTGGTGCTTCTTCAGGTACTGCCACAATTTCTTACAACAACGGCGCCTGCTCTGCTATCAGAACAGTTACTGTTTCCTCCACTCCATCTGCGATCTCTGGTGACAACAACGCATGTACAGGCACTAACCTTAGTTTCAGCAACTCAATCACAAACGGGACTTGGAGTAGTAGCACACCGGGTGTAGCTACTATCAATGCTACTTCTGGCATTATCTCACCACTAACAGCAGGAACTACCACTATCACATACAATACCGGATGCGGTACGAATGTTACTAAAGTTCTTACAGTTAACAATCAACCTGCAGCAATAACAGGCACAACTACTGTTTGTGCTTCAAATAATACTACATTGTCAAATAGCGTTTCAGGTGGCATTTGGAGCAGCAGTAACAACGCAATAGGCACTGTAAATTCTAGCACAGGCGTAGTTACTGGTATTTCAGAAGGAAATACAACCATTAGCTACTCTAATAATATTTGCTTTGCTACCATCAACGTTTCGGTGAGTCCTTTACCCGATGCAGGTACCATAACGGGCCCTTCAACATTATGTGAAGATGAGCTAACCACCTATGCTACAACAGGCGACATTGGCACCTGGAATAGTAGTAATGTTGCTACTGGTACTATTAATGCTGACGGTGATTTTACCGCATTAGCTGCAGGAACTACAACTATTTCATATGCTACTTCTAACAGCTGTGGTTCTGCCGCTACTTCCTTAGTAATTACTGTGAATGCAACAACTGAGGCGGGCACTATTTCTGGCACAGCTACAGTTTGTCCTTCTGCTACTACTACGCTAACTAGCACTCAACCAAGTGGTGTTTGGACCAGCTCCGACAATGCAATAGCTACAATAGGCACTGGCGGAGTGGTTTCTGGCGTCAGTCAAGGCACTTCAACTATATCATATGTCGTTACAAATACCTGTGGTACTGATTTCGCAACGCAGGTAGTTACAGTTAACGCTGTTCCTAGTGCAGTATCAGCTACTGCAACTCCTACTACATTGTGCAGCGGTGCTAACCTCACATTGACTAGCGCTGCAACAAGCAGCACTGGCGCTGTAACTTACGCTTGGTCAGGTCCTAACGGGTTTACCTCTACTTCACAAAACCCAGCAGCT
The DNA here is from genome assembly GCA_027484425.1 of Sphingobacteriales bacterium. Classification (GTDB taxonomy): domain Bacteria; phylum Bacteroidota; class Bacteroidia; order Chitinophagales; family Chitinophagaceae; genus Nemorincola. The sequence goes on along the minus strand of JAIXSZ010000062.1, from coordinate 593 downwards.
TTTGCTGTAACCACGGCAAGTGCAGGCATCTACACACTTACTGCTACCAACGCTTGCGGTTCAACTACTGCAACTACAACAGCGGTAACAGTAAATGTTGCTCCTAGTGCGGTATCTGCTACAGCAACTCCTAATACACTGTGTAGCGGTGCTAATCTGACATTGACTAGCGCTGCAACTAGCAGCACTGGCGCTGTAACTTACGCTTGGTCTGGTCCTAACGGGTTTACCTCTACTTCACAAAATCCTGCAGCTTTTGCTGTAACTACTGCAAACGCAGGTATATATACAGTTACTGCTACTAACGCCTGCGGTTCAACTGCTGCAACTACTACTGCAGTAACAGTTAACGAGGTTCCTAGTGCAGTATCAGCTACTGCAACTCCTACTACATTGTGCAGCGGTGCTAACCTCACATTGACTAGCGCTGCAACAAGCAGCACTGGCGCTTTAACTTACGCTTGGTCTGGTCCTAACGGGTTTACCTCTACTTCACAAAACCCAGCAGCTTTTGCTGTAACCACGGCAAGTGCAGGCATCTACACACTTACTGCTACCAACGCTTGCGGTTCAACTACTGCTACTACAACAGC
>JAIXSZ010000029.1 GCA_027484425.1 Sphingobacteriales bacterium | reverse complement strand
GCACCAAGAACTAAGCTGCCAGTATGGAAGCTGATGATGAAAAACGTGTATGCATTGGGTGGATTCGGGGTATCGAAAGATAACTTCATGCTGAATATTCTCTACCAAGACCCAGGTGGAGGGGAAAAGCGCTATATGCCTGAGGGGCCGCTGGGTGGAACGCCCTTTATAAGCCTATTGAACCTAGACCACTTGAATGCTCAAAATGAGCCTAAACCAGATGGTATATTTGACTTTGTAGATGGATTGACGATAAACACCCAACAGGGTAAAATCATCTTCCCAGTATTAGAGCCATTTGGTAAAGACTTGCTACCTGCTGTGGCCAATGAACCTGTGTTGCAGCGGAGATACATCTATCAGGTACTTTATGACTCTACTAAGTTCATAGCTCAACAATATCAGCAAAATGACCGCTACATATTGCGAGGTTCTTATAAGTCATCTTCCTCTTCCGATATATTTTTGGGAGGTTTCAATATACCTCCAGGTTCGGTGTCTGTGAGTGCAGGTGGTACAAGGCTAGTGGAAAATCAGGATTACTCTATTGAGTATGGATTGGGAAGAATAAAGATCCTGAATACCGGTATCCTCAACTCTGGAGTGCCTATCAATATACAGTATGAAGACAATGCCACCTTTGGTTTTCAGCAGCAGAACTTTATGGCACTGCGATTGGATTACTACAAGGATAAAAACCTGACGCTAGGTGGTACCATCATGCGGCTGAAGGAGCGACCATTTACCCAAAAGGTGACCTTTGGTGATGACCCTATCCAAAATACTGTGATAGGACTGGATGCCAATTATCAGAAAGAAGTACCAGGTCTTACCAGAATAATAGATAAACTGCCCATATACTCCTCTACTGCCCCATCGTTTTTGAACACCAACGTAGAGGTAGCAGGGCTACTGCCCGGGCATCCTAGACAAATAGCAGCGCTAGACCCTGAGGGGGCTGTGTATATAGACGACTTTGAAGGAACGAGCAGCAGCTATGACCTCAAGTTTCCGGCACAGGCATGGTCGCTAGCATCTACACCATTTGGTGCCATAAACAGAAACGGGCAAACCTTGTTTCCAGAAGCATCGTTGACGAACAATCATGCATATGGATTTAACAGAGCAAGATTGGCTTGGTATATGCTGGAGCCTACACTGGTAAACCCCGGCTCTACGGTACCCAACTATGTAAGAGATGACTCTAATCAGCACTACATAAGGATGGTGCGAGTGAATGAGGTATTCCCAAATCAGACTGCCGTGGTGCTACAAGGTGCGCTCAACACTTTTGACCTTGGCTTTTATCCTAAAGACAGAGGTCCATACAACTTTGATATAACCAATATAGACCCAAACGATGGTAAACTACTGAACCCTGAAAGAAGGTGGGGTGGTATATCTAGGTCTATAGACAATACAGACTTTGAAGCATCGAATGTGCAGTATGTGCAGTTTTGGGTGATGGACCCGTTTCTTACACAAGCCAACCCCAACGGTGGGTCTATGTACATCAATCTGGGTAATGTATCGGAAGATGTGATGAAGGACTCGAGGCTATTTTTTGAGAATGGTATATCATCGCCCTTCGACCCAAGCAAACTGGATACCACCGCATGGGGATATGTGCCAAAATTTGAGCAGCAAATAACCCGTGCATTTGACAATGATAATGCTGCCCGTAAGTTACAAGATGTAGGATATGACGGACTGGCAGATGTGAGTCTGCAGGGACAACAAAGTGAGCAAACTGTATTTGGTAGATTTTTGAATAACCTGCAACAAAAGCTGAACGGTGGTGCGGGTAACCCCGCCTATGCAGAGGCCGCAGCAGACCCTGCGAATGATAACTTTAAGTTTTATAGGGACTCATCATTCAGCACAAATCCGAATGCAGATAAAATAAGTGTGCTCACCCGCTACAAACATTTCAACAGCCCTGACGGCAACTCCCCCATCACAGACCCTAACTCTCAGTTTTCTACCTCGGGTACAGCAATACCAGAATCGGAAGATATAAATAGGGATAACACAATGAATGAGTCGGAGTCGTACTTTCAATACCGTATCGACTTCAACCGCAACATGCAGGTGGGTACCAATAACATCATCAGTGTTAGAGATTTTGATGTAAAGTTGCCGAACGGCACTACCTCTCCAGAACGCTGGTATCAGTTTAAAATACCGATTCAGAACTATGATCGCCGTGTAGGTGGTATATCAGATTTCCGTTCTATCCGCTTTATACGCATGTTTCTAACAGGCTGGCAGGATAGTGTGATCATGCGTTTTGCATCGTTGGAAATGGGTAGAAACCAATGGAGAAACTATAACTATTCACTGAACACACCTGGCGAAAATTTGCCACAACAAAACCAAAGTCTTACTGACTTTACCGTAACATCGGTAAGCCTAAATGAAAATGCCACCCGTCAGCCAGTACCTTATGTGCTTCCTCCGGGCGTAAACCGCCAACAAAGCGCCAACCCTACTGGTGGCACTGGACCTATACTGCTGAATGAGCAATCACTGTCGCTGCGTGTATGTGCGCTGCAAGATGGGGATGCAAGAGGTGTGTTTAAAGAAGTGAATGTAGACATGCGTCAGTTTAGCTACTTGCGTATGTTTCTGCATGCTGAATCGTTGGTGGACCAACAGCCAGTAAAAAATGCAGATGTAGATGCGTTTATAAGAATAGGTAGTGACTTCACTAATAACTTTTATGAGTATCGCACACCACTTACTATTACTGCACCCGGAGTTAGCAATAGCCGTGATGACCTGATATGGCCAGCAGCCAATAACGTGAACATAAAACTACAGGAACTGGTAGATGCCAAAAAAGAACGTGATGCTAAAGGCTGGCCTAGCCACATACCCTACGAAACAAAAGACTCGAAAGGCAACACGATAGTAATAACAGGTAACCCTAACATAGGTGGGTCTAAAAACATAATGCTGGGTCTGCTAAACCCTAAAAAAAGTAATAAAACGCCAGGCGATGATGGATTGGCAAAGTGCATAGAAGTATGGTTTGACGAGATGCGTATATCGGGCACTAACGACCAAGCGGGATATGCAGCAGCGGGAAAGGTATCTGTGCAGTTGGCTGATCTGGGTAACGTGAACCTATCGGGAAGTATGCACACAGCTGGCTATGGTAATATAGACCAGAAAATACAACAACGTTTTCAGGATAAGTACTACCAATACAATACATCTACCAATCTGGCTCTAGGAAAACTGATGCCTAAAAACTGGGGCGTACAGTTGCCACTGTTTGTGGGATATACCCAAAATGTGAGCACTCCTAAATACAATCCATTTGATCAGGACGTGCTACTGACAGACGAACTGAATACGGCGAAAGACGCACGTGCAAGAGACTCGATAAGAAGAGCTTCACAAGACTTTACGTCTATCACCAGTATGAACCTTACTAATGTGCGTATTCAGGGCAATCCTACCAAACCCAGCAATAAACGAATGATATGGAGCATAAAGAACTTTGACTTTACTTATGCCTATAACAACCAGCTGAAACGCAACCCAGTACTAGAGTATGATAAAATAACCACGCAGCGCTATGGTGTGGGATATACCTACAGTATAAAGTCTAAACCAATAGAGCCCTTCAAGAGAGCGTTCAAATCAAAATCTAAATGGCTAGGGCTGGTAAGAGATTTTAATTTCAATCCGCTACCATCAGCGTTTAATATGCGTAATGACCTGAATAGGCTGACACAGGAAACGCAGATACGCAATATAGATGACGGTAGTGGCTATAGAATTCAACCCACATTCTTTAAGAACTTTACTTGGAACAGAACCTACTCGCTTAGATGGGAGTTGATGAAGTCTTTATCTATAGACTTCTCAGCCACTAATGTATCGAGGATTGATGAGCCATACGGAAGAGTAGATAATGCGCCCAAAAGAGATACCTTGTTTGACAACTTGCGGAGATTTGGTAAAAACAATACGTACAACCAGACGTTTAACAGTACGTATAATGTGCCGCTATCAAAACTACCACTTACCGACTGGATGAGCGCTCGTGTAGGGTATTCGGCCAACTACTCGTGGACAACAGCCCCCCCTATAGCCTATGCGCAAGGTAACACTATAGGTAATACTCAGACGTCTAACATAACAGGTGAGTTCAACATGACACAGCTCTACAACAAATCGAAGTGGCTGAAGGCACTGAACTCCAAACCAAGAAAAAAAGGCGAAGCTAGAAGAGGTAAAGCAACAAAATCGGGGGATAACAAATCGGACCCTGTAGACCTACGAAAAGGTGGAGGCATGCGCCTGCCAGGCGGTAAAAAAGGTGAAGGTGAAGAAGATGATCTGCGACCTGATGGTGGCGGTGATGCAACAAAAGGTGACGAAAAAGGAGGCAGTAAAAAGGATAAAAAAGATAAGACTGACAGCACTAAAACAGAAGAAACTCCACTGGACAGGTTAAAAGCTACTTTTCCTGCTTTGAATACAGCAAAACTGACCGATAGACAACTGGACTCGCTGGTGGAAGTTCAGAAAGAACTGGACAAAGCAAAAGCAATAGCTGAAAAGAAGAAGAAAAAAGCTGATAGGAAAACAGCCCGCAAAACCAGACGTAGCAGACCACTATTCCTGAGCCCTGCAGAACATGTAATAGGTCATGCATTGACTATGTTGAACAGGGTGACCGTCAATGTTTCGCAGACGCAAGGCACTGTGCTACCGGGCTATATGGATAGTACTCGCATTTTGGGTATCAACAACTATTCGGGTGCTCCAGGGTTCAACTTTGTGTATGGTTACCAACCAGACAAAGCATGGCTAGAAAGTGAGGCTAATGCAGGACGAATATCAAGCGATCCATTATTCAATGGGCAATTTCAACAGACGTATTCGCGCAACCTGAATGCGCAGGCTACATTATTACCTCATAAGTCATTTAGGGTAGACCTAACACTTACGCAAACATTTAGCAAGTCTTATAGCGAATTGTTTGCAAATGTAGGTAATGGAGGATTTGAGCACTTGACACCCTATCAGACGGGGTCGTTTAACATGACCTATATCTCGACGAGCAGTATGTTTAAGGATACCAAAGTTAACTCTGAGATATACAATACATTCCTTGCCAACAGACAAATAATATCGAAAAGATTGGGCGCGAGTAACCCTTATACTAATGGGTTACCCGACCCTAATAATCCAGGATATAGTAAAGGATATGGACCGTTTTCGCAAGATGTATTAATACCATCTTTCTTAGCAGCTTATACTGGCAAGGATGCACAGAGCTCGGCACTAGTGGACTATAAAAATGAACGAGTAAGGGATAATCCATTCAGGTATTTTACACCTATGCCTAACTGGCGCGTGACCTATAACGGCCTGAGCAAGCTGCCTGTGTTCTCCAAAATCATGACGAACTTTGTGGTAAATCATGCATATTCAGGCACTGTCGCTATGAATAGCTTCAACTCATCGTTGTTATTTGGTGATTTATTTGGACTTGGCTTCCCGTCGTTTATTGACTCCAACTCTACCAACTACATACCCTATTATCAGGTTCCTAATGTCACGCTGACGCAAGCATTCAATCCGCTGATAGGATTTGATGCGGCATTCAAAAATAATCTTACTGCCAAATTTGAAGTACGTAAATCGAAAGCACAAAGCTTGAGTATGATAGACTACCAAGTAGGCGAAAATACCAGTACGGAATATGTGATAGGTGGTGGTTTCAGGAAAAAAGGAGTGCGCCTACCCTTCCCTTTGTTTGGTGTAAGGAAATTGAAGAATGAGCTTATCTTCAAAATGGATATTGGTATTAGAGACGATAGAACAACTAATACGTTCTTAGCCAATAATGTAAGTGTAACATCAAGAGGACAAAAAGTGATACGAATATCACCGACAGTAAACTATGCTGTAAACGACCTGTTGACACTATTATTTTTCTTTGATAGGCAACAAACCATACCCTACGTTTCAAATGCATTCCCAGCCACAACTACTAGAGCTGGTGTGACACTGAGATTTATATTTGCACAATAATTGCACGTCTTAGATGGCGAGCAACTAAAAAAGATTAAAAGAAACATGCCATACAATGCAAAAATATTCAACTGGCTTTTTGCAACTGGCTTAATAATGGCATTGCTGCAAATATGGTTACCTAGCTTTTACCTCACCTGCGATGGCCCCTGTCATCTGTACAATGCCAAGGTAGTACATGATATATGGACTAACGAAAACACTGCACTTTGGAATCGTTTTTATGACCTGGTATATACCCCCGACCCCAACTGTACTACCACGTTTGTGCTAGCGATACTGCTATTCATTGCCAAGGGGGCTGTAGCAGAAAAACTATTCCTGACAGGATATATTTTAGTCTCAGTTATCGGTTCTTATTTACTTATCAATACTGTAAGTAGTAAAAAGAGCTATTGGCCATTGACAGTATTTATTTTCATTTTTACAACAGCATTCGCCAAGGGGTTTTATAATTTCTCACTAGGTACTGCTTTTTTTTATTGGATGGTTTGGGGGTGGCTTAGGTATATGGGCAAACCTAGTATAGGTAATGCCGCTCTATTTTTTCTACTTTCGTTTCTTACCTTTTTCAGTCACTTATTGCCATTTGTATTTGGGGTAGTTACTTGTTCCTTCCTGATATTGTCGCATACCATTGCTAATGATGACCGAAACAGCAAACTTCGATATTTTGTTAGAAAGAGTGCAACATTTGCAGCTTTACTATTGCCGTTTCTGCTACTCATGTTTTGGTTTACAGACAAGCAGGGTGGTATGCAATTGCAACTAGGCTTGCACAAATACAGGCTCAATGAATTATTGGAATTTAAGTATCTAATAGCTATAGTGCATCATGAATACTTGTGGGCTATATTAACAGGTATAAGTTTCTGGATATTGCTTTTAATAACTTTTGTAAAAGCATTGAAGAAAATAGCTATCAACAAATACGATGGTTTTTGGGTTAGCTTGTTGATTGTTGGTCTTATATACATGCTTGTGCCTGAGGAGTTTCTGGGCAGAACCATAATTATAACTATTCGTGCGCAGATATTCATCTACATACTTGTTTGCTGCTTGATAGCGAGTCGTCTAGGCGAAGGAATTGTAAAAAACACTGGAGGACTTATCATACTTACCCTTTTTTTGATACTAAGTGGCCATAGAATGATATGCATGTACAAGGCGGACAAGGCATATGAAGGGTATTATGAAGCAAGTAACTACATAAAAGAAAACGCAGTTGTTCTGGCATTTGACTTTTCACCAAATGGCAAAGATGAACACGGGAATCTTATTGCAGATAGGAACGCTACCTTTCATCATGCAGCCCAATACATGGCAGCCACAAAACCACTAATCATACTAGATAATTACGAGGCAAACATGGGGTATTTCCCTATTAGGTGGAAAGAACCGGTAAATCCATATATACACCTCAGCAGAAAAAGTGGCATAGAAGGTATACCACCCTATGCAGAAATAGAGAATTATAAAAAATACAAAGGTGTAACTGTAAACAACATAATAATGTGGTGCTGTGACAGTAGCTATAATAAAGATGCTGATTTTACAGTTTTACGAGCAGAAATAGCTCAGAATTACCATATCATATACACCGACAAACATGGCTATACGGTACTGTATGAAAGAAACAACTGACAAAACAACACTCTAAGAACTTGCAATAATTAGGGAAAAGTAGTGGAAGACTGGATACACGATAAGGGATGCAAGCTTGTATCGGCCAACTTGTATAACTTTGCACTTTACAAGTTGTTATTTTGGTGTACCAAGCAACGATTGTAACCGAAAAAACTACAGTGCCTTGAGCATGTGATGGCACTAAAAAACACAAATATTTTTGCTAGCAACTGACGCCTAGCAATGTTTCAACCGACTCTGGAAAAAAACAAACAAATGGAAGAAAATAAAAGACAAAAACAGGTAGGACAAGTAGTGCTAGCAGAACTGAGTGACATATTCAGAAGAGAAGACATGAATATGGTGGATGGTGGAATGGTATCTATAACAAAAGTCACTGTGACACCCGACCTGCTGGAAGCGAGAGTTTATCTGAGTTTTTTTCAGGTAAACAACCCAGAAGAGCTTCTGGAAAAAATAAAAGACCGTGGTTGGGAGTGGAGGAAACTACTGGGTCAACGTATAAAAAACCAACTGAGGCGCGTACCAGAGTTGACGTTTTATGGCGATGACTCGCTGGACCACGTGTTTAAGATGGATGAACTTTTCAGAAAAATAAGTGCAGAGAGGGAAGCATTCAGAAAATCGGGCAGCAACGAAGCGTAAATGAATAAAACCCTCATTTGGCAACTGGCAATACGGTACTTGACTGGAAAAAGAACAGCCAACATTGTGCCTGTGCTATCGCGCATAAGCATGGTAGCTATTGCTGTAAGCAGCGCAGCCATGATAGTTGTGTTTTCAGTATTTAACGGGCTGGAGGGATTTGTAAAACAACTGTACAATGGCTTTTACCCCGATGTAAAAGTAACTGTTGCAAAAGGTAAATTCTTTAAAGCAGATACTGCAATGGTAAATAAAATGTACCAAGTAGCGGGCGTTAAAGTAGTAACCGCAGTAATAGAAGACAACGCAATAGTAAACAACACTAATAACCAAGAACAAAAAGTAGTAATTGTAAAGGGTATAGATCGTAACTATCTGGCGGTAAACGATATAAGAGCGTCTATATCAGGTGAAGACAGTGTATCTGCAGGCAACCCATACACTGCTATTGCTGGTGCCAGAATACTAAATGAGCTGAGTGCTGATATGAATAATATTTTCAGTACTATAGAACTCTACTATGCCAATCCGGAGCAAACTAACTTTGCAGCTTCGCCTGAAAATGCATACCGATCGCTGGAACTACACCCTGCTGGTATGTTTCAGATATCGGACGACTTTGACGACAAATACATTTTAGCACCATTGCCACTAGTGCAACACTTATTTCATAAAGACGGGCAGTATTCGTCGCTAGAGATAAGTGTAGAAAACGGCGAAACAGAGGAAGTAAAGGCTGCATTGAGCAAACTAGTGGGAGCGAACTACAAAGTAGAAAGCCGCTATGAGCAAAACAAAACCATGTTTATGGTGCTACGCACAGAGAAGTGGGCTATTTATGCTATACTAGTGATGGTGCTATTGGTGGCATCTTTTAACCTCGTAGGCGGGCTAACCATGATGGTGCTAGAAAAACAGAAAGATATAGCCATACTGAAAGCTATGGGAGCTGGCAGTAACGATATAAAGGCAGTTTTTTTGATGGAGGGGATACTTTGGGCTATGTCGGGTGGTATATCAGGCATAGTACTGGGTACATTAGTATGTGTGGCACAGCAGCAATTTGGTATTATTACAGTAGGTGGCTCCTTCTTAATGGATGCATATCCGGTGGACATGAATGCAGCAGACTTTCTGCTTGTTTTTGTAACCATATTGGCTGTAGGATTACTTGCAGCATGGTATCCGGCTACTAAAGCAACTAAGGCGCCCGCGCCAGCACTGAAGGGTGTGTGATGCTACCCTATTATGTAGCAGCTAACTCTTTGTATACTTCCAGATATTGTTCTGCCACTTTTTCGTGATGGAATTTAGCTGCATTTTTTAACCCCATTTCTACAGTCACATTATAGTGTTGCCTGTTTGATACTAACTCACTAATAGCTGCAGCAGTCTCTGCAGGCACAGTGGGGTTCACTAAAATTGCCGAACCACTGCCTACCTCGAGCATAGCACCAATGTTGCTGGTGATAACTGGCCTACCCACTGCTTGAGCCTCTATAATAGGCATACCAAACCCCTCGTAGTGAGAAGCTATGTACAATACATCGCAAGCTATATAGCGCTCGTTTACCTGCTCGTCTGTAAGTCGGCTGTAAACAGTATGCGAAATGCTGTATTCTTTCAGTTTAGCTAATTCATCTGCTGCTGGCCAGCCAACAATATCTAAATGTATATTTAAGCCTTTTGATGCCTCTATGAGGTTATCTAGATTTTTATGTTTGCCAGTACCTAGCATCAATACTACTGGTGTGGCATTGAGTTGGGTCTTAGGTGAATACTTGAATACTGCTTTTACGGGATCAGGAATCACCCTGACACGGTTTTCAGGAAAATTGAAATACCTGATGAGCTTTTCCTTGGTAAATTCTGACACTACAGTTACAATACTTATGTGCTTAAGCGGCCAATAAAACCAGAACAAGTGATAAAACATATGTTTGAGTCTGGAGTGAACTGGATTTTCATAGTAACCAAAATCGTGTATAGTCAATATGTTTTTTCTGCGTTTAAGGCCAATAGCCAAAAAATTTACGTCACCTGTAATGTGGTTGATATCGCTGGCACCCGTAGCTGCTTTGCGTATATTTTGCCATCTGGATAAAGAAGGATCGAAAAAATAATCCTTTATATCAACCCTATCCTTCAGGTTTTCTTTTACTGAATTGAATATCCCTTCTATCGAAACGCCTGTATTTCTAGGCTCTCTGTAGTAATGTGTTACCGATAATGCGGGGCTATTTTTGTCCATTTGACTTTGTTACTTTTTTATGCCTTCTTACCATTGGTTACATGACAGTATAAATTGCATAAAGGTACTATTATTTTTAAGGGAGGTGAGCTTAGGAGCAAAGTAAAACACAACACACAAATATAAATAATACAGATACATTTTAAAGCATTGAATTAATATTTCATTTTCTGTTGCTTATTATGAGTTATATCTACACCATTCGTTATGCACATTGTGATTAAAATATGCGAAATTGCACATTCCCTTTTTGAAATAGTATAAACAAACAAAACGGCTCTGAACATTTTAGTCAGAGCCGTCTTATCTAAAAAACAATTGTGATAAAATCTTATACTTTCGCCTTATTCACCTTTCGAAATGAACTAACTATATTAATTATGCCAAGACAAATAACGTATAAACTACCTACAATTTTGAACGTGTTAGATACTTCTATGTATGTTTTTAGGAAGTACATCCCAATACAAACCAATGCAAGTCCACATACGAGGGAAATAAAAATACCATACTTTGAATTAATGAATATTAAACCTTTCTTATACATATTGTATTGTTTTAGTTGTTTAAAGCATCAGCCCACATTGCCAAACTATATTTACCAACTGCAAAGCCATTTAATAATCCTGCTTTTTCGGCATCAGTAATGTTTGTTTGTGTGTTAATAAAATAATTTTCATAATCATTTATCAGTGCCATTGCAGTAGAGTCATCATTAATTTGCTCAAATGCATCTAAAAATAAATAGGAAACAGTACTTAATGTTGTGTTTACACCACAATATTCATCTATGATAGCAGAAAAGTTTAATTCACCAGCATTATTCAGCACATTGTTTGCAGTTATGAAAGAAGCTATTTTATATGAAATATGGATAGAGTCTATTGAAAAAGCATCTAATTCATTAACAGTAAGCTCCGAACTATCGAATGCTAAAGTACTGTAATTAATTGTATAAGGAAAAGGTTTTTGCACAAGAATTTTTACTTTTTCATTATGCACTGCGCCATTTGATTCATAAGGATTTCCATAAGGATTAGGAACTACATAAGTACCAACATTTTGTACTATAGCTGTAGCTTGATTAATATGATTTCCTGGAGGCGGGGCAATATTCCAAGCTAATGCTGAAGCAACAGCTGCTGATCCTACTATGACCGCTCCTGCTAAAAGCCCCCCAACAGGAGTTGCGCACCAAGACCAAGTTTGAGAACCAGCACCAACAGCCGCAAATAAATCAGCACCGGCTACTAACCAACCATTAGGCTTTGTAGTTTTCTTCACAAACGGCCCGGATTGAGTGTATTTGGCATTAATAAGTTTCAAATCTTTTTCAATCTTTTGCAAAGATTCCGACTTTGTGGGTTCAGGTGTCAATACAGGTTTGCTGGTTGCGCTCTTTTTGCAGCTATACAATAGCGATACTAATAGAATTGTAATAACACCAACTGAAATTACTTGTTTTTTCATTTTGATTAAAATTTTAAGGATGAATAATATTACAAAGATAATGCTACTTGATTTGTTAATGAAATGACAAATTGATAGTTTATCAGGATTTTTAGTAATTTAGCAAATGATGAGCACACAAGAACTAATTGCATCGAAGATTCGCATACTAAGAGAGGTGCATAATTATACACAAGAACATGTAGCAAATGTTCTTGACATTTCACAAAACACATATTCTTTAATAGAAAAGGGAGAAACTAAATTGACCGTAGATAGACTTGAACGGTTAGCGAACCTGTATCAAATGGAATTAATTGATTTGTTTCGAATGAATGAACATACTTACATACACACTATCACTCATTCAAATGGAATTATTGGAACGCAACAGCTTACAGTAAATCAAACTCCTGAAGAAGAAAGGAAATTATATATTGATACAATTTCAAGACTGGAAAGAGAAAATGATAAATTACATAAACTTATCGAAAAATTGACTGAAAAAATGTAACAATAGATTTTGCTATTAGTATCATGCCTATGCATCAAACTATGATTCCAGCCTTATTGACAGCTATCAAAAATTCACTTACTACTTCTAAGTATTTAACTAAGACTTCAATGTTTTAGATACCAGTTTTAGTTGTTCCGTTTTATCACTATGATTTGGGTCTACTGCCACGTTTGTTATTGTTAGACGATCAGCTTCGAATGACCGATAACCCATAAAATAATATCTTCACTGACCTTATCATAGATAGCTCTTGACTTTGTAATGTTGCGATTATAAGATATCGATACAACTATCTCGGTAAGAGCTAATCAAACGAAAACCCAACTAAACTGTATTATGAACTTAGCACACAGCTTTTGTACATCATACACCTATATTATTATCCTGACGGTTTGTATTGTAATATTACTAACCTGAGGCGGAAATCGGTAAAAAACACCACAAAATCAATGAAATGAACTACTAGATGGTAGGAGAGGGGCGTAGATTTGCAATATGAAGTTATCGGTAAAAAATACCATTCCTGTGTATGATATTTGTGCATTGGCAGATGTAAATCACATGCACGAGGACATCACTGCTGAAGGGTTATCACATTACCTGTTGCGCCATCCTGACCTACATTTCCCGCATAGGCATTCATTTTATCATTTAGTGTACTTCAGTAATGGGAGCGGTTCGCACAGTATAGACTTCGAAACATTTGATGTGATACCCGGACAAATTTACTTTATGATACCTGGCCAGGTTCATGGCTGGAACTTTGATGAAGATACAGATGGATACATCATTAACTTTTCTGAGCAGTTGATGTATTCCTTTTTGAAGGAAGGACAGTATCTGGAACAGTTCCCTTTTTTTAGTGGAGCAGCAACCGACGGAGTAATACAACTGAAGAAAAATAAAACCCTAGTTGAAAAACTACTGCAACAAATAATAGAGGAAACAGAAAAAAACGCTGCAATGAGCAGTGAAATGATACGAGTACATCTACTATCGCTATTTATTCAAGTGTTGCGTGAAAATGTACCAAACATTATAAAACCATATACAGCACCTAATCAGCTATTACTTCGCAACTTCAGAAAACTGGTAGAACTACATTACCAGCAATTGAAATTGCCTAAAGAATATGCCGCCATGCTTTATATTACGCCTAATCACCTCAATGCCCTATGCAACGATATGGCAGGAAGATCGGCAGGGGAGATTATAAGAGACCGAGTGCTACTAGAAGCCAAAAGACTATTGGTATGCTCTGGAATGAGTGTATCTGAAATAGCTTGGCAACTATCGTTTAAAGACAATTCTTATTTTACTAAATTTTTTAAAAAATATACCAGCGTGACTCCTGAGCATTTCAGAGAGTCGCCCTTAACCACCGCTAAATAACAACTATATGTGTGCTGCAACAAATAATAAAGAACATGGTGTAATGTGGAGTGTGCTAAACCACAAATGCCCCAGATGTAGACAAGGGGACTTGTTTACCTACTCTAATCCATACAACCTGAAACACAATTTGGATATGCCAGAGCACTGCACTGTGTGTGGGCAGAAATATGAGCTGCAAACAGGCTTTTACTTCGGCACTGGTTACGTTGGCTATGCTTTAACTGTGTTTATAAGTGCCGTTACGTTTGTATTGTGGTGGTTTACGATAGGAATGTCTGTAAGCGATAATAGAGTGATGTGGTGGCTGGGCATCAATGCTGCTGTAGTATTGCTGCTACAGCCCATGTTGCAACGACTCTCCAGAGCTATTTGGATTGCTTTTTTCGTACGGTATGAACCCGACCAACAATGAAACAGAATAACTGCTATATAATAGCTCTAAATGTGTGGTTTAGTATTTGATTTTCGAACTTCTTTCCTATATTCGCAATATGAATACCAGAGGACACAATTCGGGCACACAGTGGCAAACGGATGTGAACGAAGCTACTGACGTAATAGAACAGGAATTTCATAACCTGATAGTATGGAATGACGATGTAAACACCTTTGACTGGGTAATAGAGTCGCTGGTGGATGTATGTGGTCATGACTCATTGCAAGCTGAACAGTGCGCCATGATAGTACATTTTAAAGGCAAATGTGGTGTAAAGCGTGGTAGTTTCTCAGATCTTCGCCCGCAAGCCGAGGCGTTGATAGACCGTGGGATACAAGCTACTATAGATTATTGATACCATCCCAGCAGCGATTCACCCTAAAATACCCCTGCATAGATATTGCAGCATATACATGATATATGCGCGCAACACTGTATTTTTACCACCCTTAACAGTGTATTATGCGCAACATTATTTTGTTATTTGCAGCCTTATTATTCATGCATTCTACCGCTCTTGCACAGAGCGGAAATAAAGAAATAACCCTAGAAGACCTATATAGCAAGGGGACATTCAGGGTAAAAGGTGTGCCAGGTTTTAATGCCATGAAAGATGGTAAAATGTACACACAGATAGACAGGGAAAAAACTCATCTTTTCATACGTGTGTATAACCTGGAAACAGGTAAACAAGAGCGTACATTGTTTGACAATGCCACCAATAAATATGACGACAAGGAGCTAGCTGTGAAGTCTTACTCATTTAGCGAAGATGAACAACAGATGATGCTTTATTGTGAAAGTGAACAAGTATATCGTCACTCTGCCGTACAAATGGTGTATCTATACCACATTGCAAGCGGTAAACTAACCAAAATAGACAATGACAAAGTAATGCATGCTACTTTTTCGCCTGATGGCAATAAGGTAGCCTATGTGAAGAACAACAACATGTACTACAAAGATCTGGCGAAGGACGTTATCGTACAGGTGTCAGAAGATGGGGCCAAAAACCAAATAATAAATGGCAATTGCGACTGGGTGTATGAAGAAGAGTTTTCCTTTACACAGGCATTTGAGTGGTCGGAAGATAGCAAGTATCTTGCCTATTACCGTTTTGATGAAAGTAAAGTGCCGGAATATACAATGGCAAAATATACTGGGCTGTACCCTGAGCAGTATACCTACAGATACCCAAAAGCAGGAGAGCGAAACTCTGAAGTGCAAATAAAGATCTATAACACGGCTACCAAAAACACGGCTTTAGCCAACACAGGTGCTAATAGTGACATATACATACCTCGTATAAAATGGACAGAAAACGCCAGCGAGCTCTGTGTGTTCAGATTGAACAGGTTACAAAACAATCTGGAATTGCTATTGACTAATGCCGATAATGGTTCAACAACTGTATTTTTTTCGGAGAGCAATGAAAAATACATCGAAATAAGTGATGAGATTAGATTCATGCCTGGTGGTAAAGAAATGATTATGAGTAGCGAGCGTAGCGGATATACACACCTCTACCACTACAACAGGGAAACAAAAAAAATCACAGACCTCACGCCCGGCAACTATGATGTAGAATCGATAAGCGCGGTAGATGTAGCTAAAAAACTGGTGTACTATACTGCTGCAGAAGCATCGCCACTGCAGCGCCACCTATATGTGGTAAATTTTGCTGGTAAAAAGAAAAAGAATATTACCCCAGAATCTGGCACACACAACATTACTGCATGCAAGGGCAACAAATACTTTCTAGATAAACACTCGCAAGTAAACAAAGTGCCTGTATTCTATCTCAGAGATGCAGAAGGGAAAATAATAAGAACGCTAGAAGATAATCATGAACTGGAGGCGAAACTTAAAGAATACGCATTGGGGAATGTGCGCCTAATGAGTGTGATGGGTGTATCAGAAAACCTGAATGCCTGGATGATAACACCACCCGGTTTTGATAGCACAAAAAAATATCCGGTGCTTATGTTTCAGTATAGTGGCCCAGGCTCTCAGCAAGTGGCTGATAAGTTTCCACTAGGCAACTATTTTTGGCATCAATTATTGGCACAGAAGGGATACATCATAGTATGTGCAGATGGTACTGGCACAGGCTATAGGGGCGAGTCTTTCAAGAAAAAAACATACCTGCAACTAGGCAAGTATGAAAGCGACGACCAAATAGCTGTTGCAAAAAACCTCAGCTCTTTACCTTATGTAGACAAAGACCGTATAGGCATTTGGGGATGGAGCTATGGAGGGTTTATGAGTGCTACCTGCATCATGAAAGGTAATGATGTGTTTAAAGCAGCCATTTCTGTGGCTCCTGTCACTAACTGGCGTTACTACGACAATATTTACACTGAGCGATATATGCGCACACCCCAAGAAAACGAAAAAGGGTATGACGAAAATGCCCCTGAAAAAATGGCTGGAAAACTGAAAGGCAAACTCCTACTGGTGCATGGTACTGCAGATGACAATGTACACTTTCAGAATGCTGCTATGTTAACAACGGCTCTAATTAAAGCTAATAAGCAGTTTGACAATGCATACTACCCAGATAAAGCACATGGTATATCTGGCGGTAACACTAGTTTGCATCTGTATACAAAAATGACCAAGTTTATACTGGACAATCTGTAATTACGGCAAGGCATATATTATTTTCTTGAAAAGAAAAATAACGGTGGTGTTATCTCCTGATAATACCACCACCTATAACATCATCACCTTCGTAAAAGACGGCTGACTGTCCGGGCGCTATGCTGTTTACAGCATGCTGAAACGCTACTTGTACTGTACCATCTGCAGCGGGTGTCAATATACTTTCAGTTCCGGGGTCTCTGTATCTTATTTTGGTTACAGCCTCCATGCCTGGAGTTATGGTGTCATATTTCACCATATTTATTCCTTGCACAGTCATGTCACTTTTTTGTAGGTCTTGCAGCTCTCCCAGAACCACTGTGTTGGTTTCGGGTATGATGTTGGTTACAAATACTGGTTTGCCCAACGCTATCTCCAATCCCTTGCGCTGACCTATGGTGTAGAACGGATAGCCACTGTGTTTGCCCACAATTTTGCCATCTGTCATCACAAAGTTGCCTCCGCTTACTCTTTCTTCCAGCCCTTCTACATTACGTTTCAGGAAACCTCTGTAGTCATTATCAGGCACAAAACATATTTCGTAACTCTCCGCTTTTTTGGCTAGTTCTTTATACCCCATGTCAAATGCCAGTTGTCTTACTTCGGTCTTCAGCATATCACCTAGCGGATAAATGCTGCGAGATAGACAGTCTTGGCCCAATCCCCATAACACGTAGCTCTGGTCTTTAGTAAGGTCTCTTGCTTTAGATAGTACAAAACGGTTATTCTCCTCACGCACCTTTACATAGTGCCCTGTGGCTATAAAGTCGCAGTTAAGCGCGTTAGCACGCTTTAGCAATGCAGCCCACTTTATGTGGGTATTGCACAACACACAAGGATTTGGTGTACGACCAGCTATGTATTCTTCTACAAAGTTATTGACTACGAAGTCGCCAAACTCTTCTCTTATATCCAATACATAATGTGGAAAACCGTGCTCTACAGCTGCCATACGGGCATCGTTGAACGAATCTAGATTACAACAACCTGTTTCCTTTTTGCCACCACCTGCCGAAGCATAGTCCCATGTCTTCATGGTGACACCTACTACCTCGTAGCCCTGCTGGTGCAATATAAGTGCACTTACGGTACTGTCTATACCGCCACTCATGGCTACAAGTACTTTTCCTTTCCTGCTCATTTGGGTGCGAAGGTACGAATTAGATAAAGAAAACAGATTTATATACCGTTTATAGGGCTATAACACAAGTGAGATACAAACAATCAATATTTGACAAAATACCTTTGTCAACTACGAATTTTGAATTTTTAATGGGCTAACTTTAATTTTGCACAAGGCTGGCACCAACGATGATATCAGCTTTGGCAATACAATAGCATTGATGCTTCAGCAAATTACATTCCCTTCAGGTACTGTCAACTACTACTTTGATAGCAAAGTAGAGTTGTTATGGGAACTCTTTGCTACCCGTCAGGTAGTACTTATCACTGATAGAAACATAGCCTCTTTATTCCCAGCCCTTTTCAGAGGAAGAAATACTATTGTTTTGCAAGGAGGTGAGTCCTGCAAGGATTATAGCACTATTGTTTCTATCTGCAACCGGCTAATAGAGTTTGAGGCCACGCGTAGTACCCTTCTAATTGGCATAGGTGGTGGCGTAATTACAGATATCACAGGTTTTGTGGCTTCTGTGTATATGCGGGGAGTATCGTTTGGTTTTGTGCCCACATCACTTTTGTGCATGGTAGATGCTGCAATAGGAGGTAAAAACGGTATCAATCTGGGCTTGCACAAAAACATGATGGGCACTATTAGCCAACCAGAGTTTATCCTATACGATATGCGTTTTCTGAAAACATTGCCCGACACTGAATGGAGCAATGGTTTTGCAGAGATCATAAAATATGGCTGCATATTTGATGCTACAATGTTTGAGGAGCTTAGAAATAGCACTTTAGCTGTTTACAAAACCGACAGCATTGCGCTAAAAAGCATTATCGACAGATGTGTGCAGTGGAAAAACACTACAGTGCAGACCGACGAACATGAAAAGGGCATAAGAAAGCTACTCAACTTTGGACATACTGCTGGCCATGCCATAGAAACACTGTACAAAATACCTCATGGCAGTGCTGTAGGCATAGGCATGCTGATAGCATGCGATATTTCAACTACTGTAAATGGGCTAAACGCCAACACCAGTTGGCAGTTGTTACTTACACTCACACAATACAATTTGCCTACTCAGATACCCATCAATGTACCTAGCATAATGAGTATATTGCGCAGCGATAAAAAGCGAAATAAAAACACCATTGACTATATAGTACTTACGGCTCCGGGTAATGCTACTATCAAGCCTTTGCCATTCAACGTAATAGAAAACGCACTTAATACTTATGAAAGTAACAATTGAGCCGGGAGGCATCAGTGGCTCAGTTGAAGCTCCCCCATCCAAAAGCATTACCCAGCGGGCATTTGCAGCAGCATTACTACACAAGGGTACTAGTATCATACATAATGCTGGCTCATCTGCCGACGAACTGGCAGCACTGCACATCATAGGTAGTTTGGGTGCCAACGTAATAACTGATACATCTATAAAAAACGGCAGTACTATTACCATAGAGAGCAAGGGAGTAGTACCTGTAGGTGATAGTATACACTGCAATGAAAGCGGCTTGTCGGCGAGATTGTTTACACCTATAGCAGCATTACATCACTCACCAGTACATATTACAGGACATGGATCATTGCTAGGCAGACCTATAGAGGGTATTGACGATCTTTTACCAAAACTAGGAGTCACTGTTAGCAACTATAACGGTTATCTTCCTTACACTGTATGTGGACCATTAGAGCCAATCAGTACTAAGCTATATGCAGGTGGTAGCTCGCAGTTGGTAAGCGGTATTTTTTATGCTTATGCTGCTGCGGTTACACAACCCGTTACTCTGCAGGTGGCAGGCCTTAAAAGCAAACCTTACATAGATCTTACCTTACAGGTGTTAGAGCAATTTGGAAAAAAAATCACTCACAGAAGTTATCGTGAATTTGACATCGACCCAGCCAATTTTACAAACATCGCACAGCCTGAAATAACTGTAGAAGCAGACTGGAGTAGTGCGGCTTGCATGCTAGTGGCTGGTGCAATAGCTGGTAGCATAACAGTAACCAATCTGAAACACGACTCACTACAAGCTGACAGAGCCATACTAGGTGTGCTGCAACAAGCTGGTGCAGGCATTAGTATCACAACAGACAGTATAGGCACCTACCGAACAGCACTAAGTGCATTTGAATTTGACGCCACACATTGTCCAGACCTTTTTCCGGCGTTAGCAGTGCTAGCTGTTTTTTGTCAAGGGGATAGCCGTATACAGGGTGTGCACAGACTTTTTCATAAGGAAAGCAATAGAATAGAAAGCATAGCGGAAATGTTGTGGAGTTTTGGTATTTCTTTCTCCGTAGAGGATGACACACTGTGTATAGAGGGAGGCACCAGACCCGGTGGTACAGTAATTGACAGTTATAATGACCACCGTATAGTAATGGCTGCAGCTGTGTGCGCCCTACGTGCTAAAAGCAGAGTAGACATAACAGGTGCCGAGGCTGTAAACAAATCATATCCAGCTTTCTTCAAAGATTTGGCATCCTGCGGGATTAATTGCTACTCAGAATAAATACAGTAGTAACTATGTGTGCCACAACAGTTACACATAGTACCTATCTTTGCTACAAATACAATGAATACATTCGGCAACAAATTCAGGGTGAGTATTTTTGGCGAGTCGCACGGCAAGTGCGTAGGTATTACTATAGATGGCTGTCCGTCTGGTATTCCATTGCAAGAAGATGATCTACTACCCGACCTTGAAAGAAGGAAAGCAGGTGCGAATGGCACTACCCCACGCACCGAAAGCGACAACCCAACTTTTGTTTCAGGTACGTTCAATGGCTATACTACAGGTGCACCCATCACGATAGTGTTTGAAAACAACAACATACGTTCTACCGATTATACTGCTATAAGAAATACGCCTCGGCCTGGACATGCAGATTTTGTACTAGCTCAAAAACACAAAGGCTACAACGACTACCGAGGTGGAGGACATTCATCAGGCAGACTCACAGTGGCATTAGTAGCAGCGGGTGTAGTGGCAAAAAAAATACTGGGTAAAATAAATATTTCTGCTACCCTTACCGAAGCGGGAGGGCAGGAAGATATTGAGGCTGCAATAGCCCTCGCAATAGCTCAACAGGATAGCATAGGTGGAATAGTTCGTTGCATTGTTACAAATCTTCCTGTAGGCTTAGGGGAGCCATTCTTCAACTCTGTTGAGTCTGTTATCAGTCATGCTGTATTCTCGGTACCTGCTGTAAAAGGTATTGAATTCGGGTCCGGTTTTGCAGCGGCTAACATGACTGGGAGCGTTCATAACGACATGATTATCAACGAAGAAGGTAAAACTGCCACCAATAATGCAGGCGGAATAAATGGGGGCATCAGTAACGGTAATGATATAACATTCAGAGTAGCTATTAAACCAACCAGCAGCACCCCACAAACCCAACAAACCTGGAACACTGAAACCCAAACAGTGGCACCATTTGTGGTGAAAGGCAGACACGATTTATGCATTGCACTTCGTGTACCGGTGGTTATAGAAGCTGCTACAGCTATAGCACTCGCCGACCTACAATTGTGCTCAGCACACTAAATCCCCCTTTTTTTAACTAAGTCTTAATCCGCAAGATGCCTTTCTGGCACTATTTTTGCACTTGTTTATTATCATTTACTAAAACAAAAATCAAAACAAACAAAAATGAAAAAATTGTTACTCCTCGCCGTGACGGCCTCTATCAGCACCAGCCTGTTTGCCCAGAGTGCTAAATTTGAAAAGTCAACAAAAATCAACACAGTTGACGATCTAAGCTATCCCATGATTATCAACGGTACTGCTGCAAAAGGCACTGCTGTAAATGACACTTTCATCCTTTCACATTTTGGTTCTGGCGATACTACCAGCATTTACAACTATGTAAATGATAGCGGTTATGTGTTAGGCACTAATGCTTTAGGACAAAAGGGTTATGCTGAGCGTTATGATGTAAACCAATATGATAGCACAATGAAGGTAATTGGTGTTGCTGTTCGTTTTGGTGGTCGTTTCTTGCCAGCCACTACAAAGACAATATCTTTGAATGTATGGAGTCAAGGACCGAAAGCAGTTTCTTTCCGCCCTACATTGTTTAATAATGGTTTGCCAGCTACGTCGTTAGCTTCTCGCACGTTACCAATTAGTCAGTTGGGTATAGGTGTACCTGCAGAAACTGCTCCAGATACTCTGAAAGCATTCTTGTTTACTACACCTACAGCCTTCCTCGTAGATAGTTTCTTTGTGGGGTACACTATCAATTACACATGGACAAGTCTTGCAGGTGACACAATAGGTCTTTACAGCAATCAGAATGGCGAACGCTCTGAAACTGGTGTATTTGTAGTATCTGCATCAGACACTACTGTCAATAACGTAAATGCTATAATGGGTTCTGATAACGTATGGGCTGACCTTGCTGTTAGAACAGGCTTTTTTGCAAATCTTTCTGCATTCCCAATAGTAGTTATAGGTGCTCCTACAGTATCTGTTAATGGAATTAAACGTAACGAGTTTACTTTCTTTGGCAACTATCCTAATCCTGCTAACAACAACACTAATGTAAAAATTGCATTGGCTCGCAAAGCAGATGTTACAATTGATATCATGGATATGAGCGGCAAACAAGTAAACCAAATCACTAACAAATCATTGACTGCTGGTGAGCACGTGATAGAAGTAAACACTGCTAACTTAGCTGCAGGTGAGTATATCTACATAGTACGCACAAGCAATGGCGATGGTATCGCTAGCAAATTTGTTGTAGTAAGATAATTTCAAGCTGATTATACTTTACAAATTAAACACAAAGCCCTGCATGCCAATCATGCGGGGCTTTGTGTTTTAACATATTAACTTGTATTTGTGACGATAAATAACACACTAAATGTATTTTTACGGTTTCCACAATTATCCATAATGAAACATTTACTATTCCTTTCAGCTTTTGCAGTAGTAGCCACCAGTGCATGGGGGCAACGAGCAAAACATGGTCATATACCCACCAACACCCGTGGCTCGGCAACTGCTGCCAAGCCTACTGCTGCTGGCGATACCCTAACCATTTCTAACATTGGTACTTCCGACACCGCAAGACTACTATACACCCACCCAGCACCCGCTAGTGGCTACACTACAGGCACTAACTCCTACAACGATAAAGGATTTGCAGAGAAATACCGCTTTGGTACTAATGCCGTAAAAGTAATAGGGTTTGCTACACAATTCAGCGGCGCGGTTAATCCTGCCTCAACCAAAAGTATTATGCTGAAGGTTTGGAGTCAGGGCTCAGAATCTATGATCACTGCACGTAGCTATTACCAAGGATTTCCATCTTCCGTTACGGATAGCCTTTCGGTGCCAGTAACACAACTGGGTATAGGCACTACCAAAGACACAGTAAAACGGTTTATGCTTGCGGCACCGTCTGCATTTAGAACAGGAAACTTCTTTGTGGGGTACTCTATCAACTATAACTATGCCGATTTAAATGGAGATACAATTGCACTCACTACTTCCAAGGCTGGCAATCGTTCTTCCATAGATTATACACTTAGATTCAATACCTCTGGCGTTGACACCGTTTCTATAGACACTGTCATAAATGTGCAAAATGCAACTCAATGGGCAGACAATATATGGCACGATAACTATACAGATAATGATTCTTTGTACAACAATCTGGCTATTTTCCCTATCGTTGTTTTGGGCGACCCTACTGGTATAGAAGGCGTTACTCATCGTCAGCTAACGTTGTATGGCAGTTACCCTAATCCTTCATCAGCTGATTGCCATCTCCGTTTTTCTCTCGCATCCAGTGTTTCAGTTTCCATATCAGTGACTGACATGGCAGGACGAATAGTACTACCTGGCATCACAACGACGTTGAATGCTGGTATGCAAATCCTCCCAATGAATACGTCTACTCTGCCATCTGGTGAATACATTTACACCATCAGCACTAGTGCCGGCGACAGAATAGGAGGAAAATTTACCATAATTAGGTAATTGCCATTCCAGCATTGCTGTGCATCAGGAAACTTTTAGCCCTAGCTATTTCTTTTCCTTTTTACACAATTACTCATTACTTTTGCGGTAACAAGATTAGATATGAAACGTAGCAATATCAATATTATAGTGGCAGTCTTTCTGGTACTAATAGCAGTGTCTGCAAGAATAGTGAATGCAGGTCTTTCTTTACCCAACTTTGTGCCTATTGCAGCCATCGGTTTATTTAGTGGGGCAATGCTGAAAGACAACCGTGCACTTGCCTTTTTGATACCAATGTTAGGTCAGTTCCTTGCTGATGTTTATTTTCAGTTGTTCACTAACATCCCAGGATTTTATGGCATTATAGGGCAGTTGTTTACTTACGTAGCCATACTGTCTACAACCGCTGTAGGCACTTTTGTTAACCAGCCAAAACCACTCCGCGTGTTGGGCTTTACAATAGGTGCTTCTTTTGTTTTCTTTTTAGTATCTAACTTCGGTTTCTATGTTCAGGGCTGGAATGGATACAGTATTTCAGGTCTTAGCAAAACATTTATTGATGCTATACCCTTCTACAAAAATTCTTTAATGTCAGATATGCTGGGTAGCGCTTTATTGTTCGGTGGTTATTTTATTACTCAGCAAGTTTTATTGACCAAAATACAGAAATTAAAAGCCTAATTCTCTTTAATTTACTTTAAATGAAAAAGCCCCCTCGATCAGGGGCTTTTTCATTTAAAGTACACTTACAATTACTGCATTTGCCTTTTTAGATGCTCCAATACGAACCTAATTTCGCCATAGCTGTAGTCGTCACCCAGTATATCTCTTATAGGTTTGGTAGCAGTGTGCTGACCGGTCATTTTTGCTGCTGCTAATATCGCTTTTAGTTTATTTTCAGTCACCAGCTTTGTCACTTCTAGTTCACCAGCAGCTACAAATGCAGCCAAATGAGATTCAATGGTAGATGCTGCTAGTCCTCTTTCTTCTGCTATTTCTACAATACTCATGCCCTCCTTCAGCATATTCAGCGAAACCTCCATGGTACTTCCAGCAGCTGGCTTTACTGATTTTTCTTTTTTCACTATCTTGTTTTTCTTAAGGTTCATCCTCGACTCTATATTAAAAGATTTGAGGTGTCCACCTATTGCAGCTAGAAATCTTGCACCGTATCGACTAGTTTTGTAATCACCGAAACCTGATATCTGTTTCAACTCTTCAAAAGTCACAGGCATATATGTTGCCAGTTCTATCAATGAACTATCTGCTACTATTGCGTAAGCTGGCACATTATCCTTATCTGCCATGTCTTTTCTAATATCTTTCAGCTTTTCATAAAGTCTAATGTCGTATTCTGTGTCATACTGTACTTGTTGCACTATTACTGGTTTTTTCATCACCAGCCTCAGTTGAGCTTCGCCTTTTATTATTTTCCATCCTTTTTCACTCACAGCTAGCCTAGCGTGTTCATCGTCTGATTTGGTTACATATCCGTTATTCACCAACTGCTGTAGAATCCATAACCATTCTTCCTTTTTGCGGTCTTTACCTATTCCATATGTCTTTAGCTCTTTGTGTTGAGGATTTATTTTTTCAGCAGCCGATCCTCTGAGCACATCTACTACGTAGTGTGCGCCATATCGTTCACCAGTGCGCAGAATTGCCGATAACAGTTTTTGGGCATCTATTGTAGCGTCTTTTTCCTCTAGCGAACTCAAGCAATAATCGCAATTACCGCAATAGGCTGGGAACGATTCGCCAAAGTAATTCATTAGAAACTGTCTTCTGCAACCTTCGTTTTCGCAGTATTCTTGCATCAGTTTCAACTTTCGCAGCGATATAGCAGACTGCTGTGGATTGTCTTCTATTTGAGCAAACTTTCGAAGCTTCATTATATCTCCTTGCGAGTAATACAAAATTGCATCACTAGGCAGACCATCTCTTCCTGCACGTCCAGTTTCCTGATAATAACCCTCAATGTTTTTACTTACATCGTGGTGTATCACATACCGTACATTCGACTTGTCAATACCCATACCAAAGGCTATTGTTGCTACTATTACTTTGTATACATCCTTCTGAAAAGCCTCTTGCACCCTACTGCGCTCAGTAGCATCCATACCAGCATGATAGTAGGCGGCATTTATGCCATTTTCATATAGCTTTCCAGCTATCTCTTCGGTTGACGCGCGCGACAGTGCATAGATAATGCCATTATCATTTCTATGTTGTTTTATATAGTCAATGATGCTGCTAATTGTGTTTTTTTTAGGTAGGATTTGGTATTTAATATTAGGCCTATTGAAGCTAGACAGATACAACTTGTAATTTTGCAAATCAAGTCTCGTTGCAATGTCTTTCTGAGTTAGCGCATCGGCACTAGCCGTTAGGGCTATTACTGGCACTGCCGGAAACTCTTTTTTTAACACTGATAACTTTAGATACTCCGGTCTAAAATCGTGCCCCCAAGAGGATATACAATGAGCTTCATCTATTGCAAATAAGGAAGGATTCAATCGCCTGAGAAAATCAAAAAACAAACTACTGTTAGCGGGTATCCGCTCTGGCGCTATATACAACAATTTCAATTCTCCAGATTGAGCACTTTTCACTACTTGCTGCTGCTCTTCAGCCGATTGAGACGAGTTTAAAAAAGCTGCTCGTATACCATTAGCGGTTAGTGCATCTACCTGGTCTTTCATAAGGGCAATAAGAGGCGATACTACGACAGCAATACCTGGCATTATAACAGCAGGCAATTGATAACAGATAGATTTCCCACCACCAGTAGGCATTATGGCCAATGCATCCTCTCCTTTCAGTACACTTTGAATAATTGCTAACTGAGAATGCCTGAACTCGTCGTAACCGAAAAAATGATTTAATGCTTTATGGATAAGCTCAGTAGAATAGGTGTTCATTAGTGTTTATAATTCTGCTACAAGATAAACAAGTTATCATTTTGTATGTACGCCTTCATGGCAAAAAGTTATGTTATAAATATGACATTATAACTGGCAACATGCTATTTCTTTGTTCCAATCTATCTCAATATTTGTAGTTCTATATCTAAAGTTTTATTTTTTTCAAAGCAAGGCATGTTGGCGATAGAAAGAATGTGAATATTGATACTGAAAAATTACTAGGTTTGCCAAGATTATGAATAAGATAAACTTACTCAAAGAAAATATTGCGCTGGCAATGAAAGGCGGTGGTGACAAACGAATTGAATCACAGCACAAAAAAGGAAAATTATCTGCGAGAGAGCGACTGCAATTATTGCTCGACGAAGGTTCGTTTGAAGAGATAGGCATGTTAGTTACTCATCGTTGTAAGGACTTTGGGATGGAAAACGAGGTATATCCTGGCGATGGTGTAGTAACAGGTTATGGCACAATAAATGGCAGACTTGCCTACGTTTATTCTCAAGATTTCACTGTTTTTGGTGGTAGCCTTTCAGAGACACACGCAGAGAAGATAGTAAAAATAATGGAGCTTGCCTTACAAAACGGTGCGCCAGTAATAGGTTTAAATGACAGTGGGGGTGCGCGTATACAAGAGGGAGTAGTGTCGCTTGGCGGATATGCCGATATTTTTCATCGCAATGTACAAGCGTCGGGTGTAGTGCCACAAATATCTGCAATACTGGGTCCGTGTGCGGGTGGTGCTGTTTACTCTCCGGCCATTACTGATTTTATATTGATGGCGCAGAATACCTCCTACATGTTTGTGACAGGCCCAAATGTAGTAAAAACCGTCACCCACGAAACTGTTACCAGTGAAGAACTTGGTGGAGCACTAACCCATGCTTCAAAATCTGGGGTCACCCATTTTGCTTGTCATAATGAGGTAGAATGTATCAACAACATTAAGCAGTTGTTGAGCTATATGCCCCAAAACTGCGAGGAGGATGCACCAGTATACGCCTATGAAACTACAGAAGAATCGAGACCAGCATTAGACAATATTATACCAGAAAACCCGAACCAACCTTATGATATAAAAGAAGTCATATCAGAAGTGGTAGATGCGGATAGTTTTCTTGAAGTGCATAAAGATTTTGCAGAAAATATCGTAGTAGGGTTTGCTCGAATAGGTGGCCGCAGTATTGGTGTTGTTGCCAACCAGCCTGCTTTTTTGGCTGGAGTATTAGATATCAACTCTAGTAGAAAAGGAGCCCGTTTTGTTCGTTTCTGCGATGCCTTCAACATCCCTTTACTAGTATTGGTAGATGTTCCTGGCTTCTTGCCTGGTACAGACCAAGAGTGGAACGGTATCATTATAAATGGAGCTAAGCTACTATATGCACTTAGTGAAGCTACTGTACCAAAAATTACAGTAATTACCAGAAAAGCATATGGCGGCGCTTATGATGTTATGAACTCAAAACATATAGGAGCCGACCTAAACTTCGCTTGGCCTACAGCCGAAATAGCTGTAATGGGTGCCAAGGGCGCAGCTGAAATAATTTTCAAAAAAGAAATATCAGAAGCTAGTGACCCCGAAGCTAAACTGAAAGAAAAAGAAACTGAATATACTGATAAATTTGCTAATCCTTATAGGGCTGCAGCAAGAGGATATATAGACGAGGTGATCCTCCCATCAAATACCCGAAATAAATTGCTAAAGGGTTTTAAGATGCTGGAAAACAAAGTAGCAAAAATGCCGAAACGAAAACATGGCAATATTCCTTTGTAACCTTATATAGTAAATGCGAGTGAAATGACAACAGCATAAATAAACAGCAGTATCAGGAAGGTCTTTTTCATGAGTATGGTTGTTTTATAGTACTATTAACACGGTACAACTTTTGTGCCATTCTTTTACTAGGCAAATAATTATAGTCACAATAAATATTAACTCAGCTGTAATTTTTGAAAAATATCGGTGTGCGGCACCTGATCAAACTTGGCGATTTCCTAGTAAACACTAGTGTTTTTACTGCATTTTGTGCGCTCAGTTTATGTGTTGCCACCGAAAAACTGATAGGCTTTTCTTTCTATCCATTGTTCACACCATTGCATGTAGCGGTGACTAGTGGAACCTTGGTAATTTACAACTTACCAAGATTGTTTCCTGTTGCTAAACGTAGCAGTATGACTCTATTTTCACACAGGCTGTGGCAGTATATTTTTCTTGCCTTAGGGTTAATAGGTATAGGTTACAGCCTCTCAGGTTTGTCGCTAGGATCTATTATGGTTGGTAGTTTTGCTTGTATTCTGGCTTTGGGATATACAATGCCTGCATTGATTTGGCAAAACAAAAAAAGGCTGCGTGATTATGGTATACTGAAGATAATCGTACTTACCGGTGTATGGACAATAGTAACAGCCATAATACCGATAGTAGCTCATGGAGAAAATGTCACAAAATACCCTTTCGAGATTACAATGCGTTTTGTCTTTGTGTTTGTATTATGCATTTTGTTCGACATCAGAGATATTGAAAAAGATGTAGACTGTAATATCATCACGCTGCCTACTCGCATAGGAATTGAAAAATCCTACTGGGTAATCAATATTTCGCTATTATTATTTTTAGTGCTTAGTATACTACAGAATTACAGGTTCGCCTCCACTGGCAGGCTAGGAGCATCTATAATAACTACGATCACTACATATTTTGTCGCTATCTATCTGCGAAATGAGGGCAACAAAAGACTGTTTGTAATAATGACAGATGGCATGATGATATTGTACGCAGCAGTAGTATTATTGTACGGATAAACGCGATAATACCACCAAAAACGGCTAGATCTTTCGTCTTTTAATCTCATGGTTCAGTAACGTCAATTCACGCCCTGTTTGGCCAGCTACTGAGGTGTTTTCCTGTGCACGCCTCATCAAGTATGGGATAACATCTTTAACTGGTCCATAAGGCAAGTATTTAGCTACATGATAGCCACTGTTAGCAAGATTAAAAGTTATGTTATCGCTCATGCCATATAGCTGCGAGAAATAGACACTATTCGTATTTGCTGAGATATTATGGTCGTGCATGTATTGAGCTGCTTTAAGGCAACTAGATTCATTGTGGGAACCAACAAACAATGCAATACCAGCTATGTGTTGTAGACAGTATAATAATGCCACATCATAATCTTTGTCCGTAGCTTGTTTGTCTGGCTGTATAGGAGATCGATACCCTTTTTCGGCTGCTCTGGCTCTTTCTTTCTCCATGTAAGCACCACGCACCAATTTTGCACCGAGCTTATAACCATTACTTTTAGCTTTCTCATGAGATACCCTAAGAAAATCTAAACGATCATGTCTGTAAAGCTGGAAAGTATTAAAAACCACTACATCTCCTTTGTTGTATTTTGCCATCATGGCATCAGTAAGGTCATCTACAGGTCGTTGAATCCAACTTTCCTCAGCATCTACCAATACCATAATTTTATTTGCAGCAGCTTCATCACAAATCTTATCTATCCTTGAATAAACCCTTTTCCATGCATCGTTTTCTGCACTAGTAAGTGTCACTCCACCATGCATTTTTTCGAGTAAAGCAAAGTGTGCAAAACCTGTAACCTTGATACTTATAAATGGTATATTTTTATTGGCTGCAGCATACTTAATTGCTTTAATGAATTCTGGAACAGCTTTGTCGAAATCTTCTTCTGACTCTTTTCCTTCTACTCCATAATCCAGTATTGTACCTACACCGTACGCACCCAAAGCTGCAGCTGTTTTGCCAGCTTCCTCCATTGTTTCCCCACCACAAAACTGATTGAATAATGTTGATTTTATTATTCCTTGAACAGGTAGATTCCATGAAATAGCAAACTTGGTCAATTTCATCCCAATGCTAGTAAGAGTTGGAGACCCCATAGAAGAGAACAAAAATCTCGCTTGTTTTAACTCCTTATTACTGCGGTATTTAAATGCGATTTCAGTATTACTAAATTCAGGTAGCATATCTTAGAACGGTTTAAGAAGCGTATCGCAAAATAGCGTAGCAATCTTAGTGTTTGCAAAGGTAATGCCTATTAAGTTATTCTGAAATCTCAGTTTTCTAAATTCAGGCTTTATTGTTACTTTTCAGTAGCATCCTGGTGCTACCTCAACTTATAATATTAGGTATAGATACAATTTAAAAAGGCACCGCTAAAGCGGTGCCTTTAATATTTTCAATGCTACTTGTCTTATCTTATCAGTGTCACATCACCTTTCACTTCCTGTGTTTTACCACCACAGTCATATCTCAGGTAGTAGTAGTACACTCCCAAATCCTGATTTACACCATTGTAGGTTCCGTCCCACTTCGGATTAGAGTTCGTACTCTCAAACACTGTCTGTCCCCAACGATTCGTAACCCTGAACATCTGGAACCTCTTGTAGCCCGCAAATATCGGACGGAAACAATCGTTCTTGTCATCTCCATTAGGTGTAAACGCATTCGGGAAACTTACCGTGCAACACTCCTCTGGTTTCACTTGCTGGCTGTAGCTCGCTTTACAACCAAATGGTG
>JAIXSZ010000048.1 GCA_027484425.1 Sphingobacteriales bacterium | reverse complement strand
TGTAACAATTGTTGTTCTTACACAACCAGTACTTAATGTGTAGCTGATAGTTACCGTACCACTACCAACTGCCGTCAATAATCCACTTGATGCATCAATGGTAGCACGTGCGGTGTTGCTGCTGCTCCAGGTGCCTCCAGGTGTACTATTGAGTGCTGTGAACGAACCACCTATACATGGGCTAGATATACCTGTTGTAGCCCCCACACCAGCATTAACTGTAAGTTGAGTAACAGTGCGACATGTTGCTGCATTGGTATAAGAAATATTTACTGTGCCCAGTGTAGCACCACCTGTAACAATACCTGTTGCTGATACAACAGTGGCTCTAGCAGTGTTGCCACTGGTCCATGTGCAACCCGGTATGATACTACCCAAATTCAATTGAGAACCTGTACATACAAAACCACTTCCTGTATATACTGCCGGAGCTGCATTTACAGTTACTGTTGCGGTTACATTGCCACCAGCGCTAAAAGTATAAGTTACTGTTGTAGTGCCTGCGCTTACGCCCGTTACAATACCTGTTGTCCCTATAGTGGCTATCGCACCGTCGGCTGCACTCCATGTACCTCCTGCAGTGGCATTACCAAGACTAGTGGTAGCTCCTTGACATACTACACGTGTACCTGTGATGGGGGTGATAGCCCCAGTAACCGTTACCGCAACAGTTGTCACTACACTGCCGCAGCTGTTGGTTCTGGTATAGCTTACTGTAGCTACACCTACATTCATACCAGTAGCCACACCAGTACCCGCGTTAACAGACGCTATAGTGCCACTGGCCGACAACCAAGTACCACCCGATGGGGTAGCTGTAAGCGTAGTTGTAGTGCCTACTGATACGGAAGTAGTACCTGATATAACCGCTGCTATTGGTAATGGATTCACAGTAAGTATTCTACTCACTGTGGCAGTACCGCAGGTATTGGTAACTGTATAGCTGATAGTGGTAGTGCCTGCCCCAACCCCTGTAGCAGCTCCAGAGCTTGCATCGATGGTGGCAGCAGCAGTGTTAGTGCTACTCCATGTGCCGCCATTGGTAGTGTTGGCAAGTGTAGTAGTAGCTGCTTCACATACTGAAGTTGCCCCAGAGATAGCGCCAAGTACTGGTGCATTAATAACAGAAATTGGGAACGTAGCAGTAGCCGTTCCACATGAAGTAGTTATTCTATAACTTATTGTAAATGCGCCTGCTGTAACGCCAGTAACCAAACCAGTACTGCCGTTAACAGTAGCACCAGCTGGATAGCTACTGCTCCATGTACCACCAGCTACCGTGCTGTTCAGCGTAGTAGTACCGCCACTGCAAACTGATGATGATCCCGATATAGTACCAGCAACGGGAGTAGCAACTACGGTAACCACTCTGGTAGCAGCTACATTGCCACAGCTATTCGTTACAGTGTAGCTGATAGTGGTAGTGCCTTCAGTTAATCCAGTAACTATACCAGTAGTACCTACTGTTGCTATAGCTGTTGCAGATGACGACCATTCGCCTCCAGTTCCTGTTTTATTTACAGTCGCTGTGCTACCTACGCACACAGTAGTGGCACCACTAAGTGTACCTGCTACTGGAAGTGCATTAACAGTAACAATAGCTGTAACAGAAGAACCTGATATTGTATAACTGATTACAGACGTACCAGCATTGATTCCTGTCACTACTCCTGTAGTATTCACTGCCGCTACTAAAGTATTGCTACTGCTCCAGGCACCACCGCTCGTAGCATTGCTAAGTGAGGTAGTGCTGCCTTCACAAACGGTAAGTGTACCTGTGATAGGTGTTCCCAGCGCTGCATTTACTGTTACTGTTTTAGTAGCCGTTGCACTTCCACAACTATTAGTAACTGTATAGGATATAGATACTACACCTGCGCTGACACCAGTTACAACACCAGTACTGCCTACTGTCGCAACAGCAACATCTGAAGATGACCATACACCTCCTGTTGTTGCATTCGCTAGTGTGATAGAAGAACCCTCATTTACGGTTAATGCTCCTGTTATTGTACCCGCATTAGGTAAAGGATTGACAGTAATTACTCTTGTAGAGGCAACTGTGCCACAACCATTGCTTACGGCATAACTAATAGTTGTCATACCAGCACTTAATCCTGACACTACTCCCGATGTACCAATAGTTGCAACATCGGTATCGGTGCTGCTCCATGTTCCGCCTGTTGTTGCATTATTAAGCGTGATGTTGCTACCAGCACATACAGAAGATAGTCCTGATATAGCACCTACAACAGGTGCTGCATTCACCGTCACTACAGCAGTAACAGATATGCCTGATAAAGTATAACTAATTACCGATGTTCCAGCAGTTACACCTGTCACTACTCCTGTAGTATTCACTGCTGCAACTAAAGTATTACTACTGCTCCAGGTACCACCACTCGTAGCATTGCTAAGTGAGGTAGTGCTGCCTACACAAACGGTAAGTGTACCTGTGATAGGCGTTCCCAGCGCAGCATTTACTGTTACAGTTTTAGTAGCCGTTGCACTTCCACAAATATTTGTAACTGTATACGAAATGACTACCGTTCCCGAGCTTACTCCTGTTACGATGCCTGTGCTACCAACAGTAGCCACATCGATGTCGGACGAAGACCATGTGCCTCCTGCAGAAGTATTAGACAAAGTAATGGTAGCACCCTCATTTACAGTAGATGCTCCTGTTATGGTGCCTCCAACCGGTAATGGATTTACGGTAGCAACCATAGTAGAAGCAACTGTGCCACAGCTATTTGTAACTGTATAAGAAATGGTAGTTGTACCCACCGAACTACCTGTAAACGCACCTGTTAGTGCTGCCACAGTTCCCACTGCAGTATTGGTACTACTCCAAGATCCTGTCATAGTGCTAGTGGTGCTGAATGTAGTTTCGCCTCCTGGGCATACACTGGCTGTACCACTAATTGTACCAGCATCAGGTAAAGGATTCACCGTTACTACTGCAGTAATAGATGTGCCTGATAAAGTATAGCTTATTTCTGCAGTTCCAGCAGATACACCAGTCACTACTCCTGCAGCATTCACTGCTGCAACTAAAGTATTACTACTGCTCCAGCTACCACCACTGGTAGCATTGCTTAGCGTTGTAGTGCTTCCCATGCACACACTTAGTGTGCCAGTGATAGGCGTGACCAGCGCTGCATTTACTGTTACTATTATTGTAGCAGATGCACTGCCGCAACTGTTAGTTACTGTATAAGATATAGTTGTGGTACCCGCAGAAACACCCGTTACAACACCCGATGTTGATACTGTACCTACAGCAGTATTTGTACTACTCCATGTGCCGCCAGTTGTACCACTTGCAGTAAGCGTTGTCGTTTCACTTGTAAAAATAGAAGCTGTACCACTGATGGTGCCGGGGTTTGCCGATGGGTTAACAGTAACTGTAAATGTTTGAGTAGCACCCACGCAACCTGCTGCAGTAGGGGTTACAGTAAATACACCACTGGTTGCAGTTGCACCGGTATTTGTACCAGTAAACGATGATATTGAACTGCCTGTACCCGATGCACCTATGCCGATGCTAGTGTTGCTATTATTCCATGCATAAGTTGTGCCCCCTACGCTCGAGGTAAACACCTGAGTCGTTGTATTAGCACCATTACATACCGTTTGCACAGTTGGCGTCACCGTCATCACAGGAGTGGCATTCACGCTCATGGTATACGTAGTATAATTACCTAACCTAGGCCCACTCGCAGCAGTGCCCGCATAGGTAATAGTTATTGTACCACTTGTTACACCTGTTACCACACCCGATGAGCTGATAGAACCCACCGCTGGGTTACTGCTGCTCCATGTGCCGCCGGCTGCTCCATTGCTCAATGTACTTGTATTACCCACACATACCGTTGCAGTGCCGGTAATCGGTTGCAGCGCGTTGTTCCTGAAAACACCAATCGTTGCAGTGCCAAAATTGGTACTTGCCACATCCGACATGCCATCACCATCCAAGTCGCCAACCGCTATACCATGTATCTGCGTGCTGGCACCTGAAGGAAAGTCTAGCCTTGTAGCCATCGATATAGTACCCGAAGTACTCGTATTACGAAACACGCTCAAATTGTTGGCGCTAAATGAAGCCAACGCAATGTCTGCCTTGCCGTCGCCGTCCAGGTCGCCCATATCCAGGTGGAAGGGCGCAGCCCCTGTCGTAAAGTCAACTTTGGCAGCAAAAGAACTACTTGTTATAGAACCCGATGTTGCCGTATTGCGTAATATTGAAATGGAAGCTCCATTGTTATTTGTAACGATTAGGTCAGTCTTCCCGTCACCGTCCACATCGCCTTCACGCAAGCCCCACGGACTTGCACCAGTAGCAAACGTTATGGCAGACGCGAATGATCCACTGCTCAGCACTCCTGCTGTAGCTGTATTACGGAATACTGCAATGGTGTTACCTACATAGTTGGTGCTCACCATATCTGGCTTACTATCTCCGTCTATATCTGTCAGCACTATACTTACTGGGTTGGAAACACCTGTAACGCTTGCCGATGATGCGAATGAAATGCTACCCGCCGAACCAGTGTTCCTGTGCAGCGTTATCGAGTTAGAAGCCGAATTCGTCACTGCTACATCAAGTTTTCCGTCTCCGTCTATATCAGCTACTGCTACCATAGCTGGGCTTGATGCCGCAGTTATATCAACCTTAGTTGCAAATGACCCTGAATTGATAACACCGCTTGTGGCAGTATTGCGCAACACTGAAAAATTGCCGCTGCCATTGTTGGGTACTAT